>JBKPDW010000291.1:0-11610 GCA_046728115.1 Acidobacteriota bacterium
GGATCAACAACTCGTTTCCAAGCACCCACGTCTCGCTCACCGTCATCATGATCGCCGTCGCTTGGCTGTTTCACGTCCGCCTTCGCAGCACGGTGACGGCGCTGGGCATGCTCGTCATCGTCTCGACGTTTGCGCTCGGCATTCACTGGGTCGCCGACATCATCGCCGGCGTCATAGTGGGCGTGCTGAGCGTGGCGATCGCGTGGCGCTTCACCGACACGTCCGAACGGCTGGAACTCGCAGGCGCATCCGAGTATGCGATGCTTCGCAAGCGGCCGCGGCCGGTGACTCAACTCGAACCACGGCCCGTCGGTTTGTAAGGAGTGTTGCCAAGCTGCCGGCATGGCATCTGCGCATCGAGGCCTGACATGTCCAAGAACATCGTTCTGTGCTCTGACGGGACGGGCAATCGCGACATCAAAGGTCGCGGTACGAACGTCTTCAAGCTGTTCGAGGGCGTCGATCTGAACGGACATCGGACCGATCCCTCGTTGAAGACGCAGCTCGCCTTCTATGACGACGGAGTGGGCACGCACGGCACTGTTATCCGGCGTGTGTGGGGCGGCGCGGCGGGCCTCGGTCTGAAGGACAACGTCAAAGAATTGTACCGGGAGCTCTCCCGTGTCTACGACAAGAGCGACTCGATCTACCTGTTCGGTTTCAGCAGGGGCGCATTCACAGTTCGAACGCTCGCCGGCATGATCGGGACGTGCGGGATACTGCGGGGAGAGAACTTCGGGACCGCACGTGCGCTGCGATCTGCCGTTGACGAGGCCTACGACGTCTATCGGGCCAAATATGACAGTTACATGACCCGGCTCACAAGCCGGATTCGGCGGACGCCAGATTCGGAGTCTGCTCTGAACGCCTTTCGCAAGAAACACAAGCCAATTGTCGGCGCGAAAGTGGCCTTCATCGGGGTGTGGGATACGGTCGACGCCGTGGGCCTGCCTTTCGCCTCGGCGAATTTCGTCAACCGCGTGATCTACCAGTTCAAGTTTCCCACCCAGGTTCTCGGCGCTCACGTTGAGCGCGCCTATCACGCGTTGTCCATCGATGATCAGCGCCGATCGTTCGAACCTCTTTTGTGGAGCGGTCCCGATCCGCGGATCGAGCAAGTGTGGTTCTCGGGTGTGCATTCCAACGTGGGCGGTGGTTATCCGAAGCAGGGAATGTCGCTCGTGGCGCTCGACTGGATGCTCGCGCACGCCGAACGGTGCGGACTGCGCCTTCTGAAGATCGATCGCGAGCTCTTCAGAGGACACGCCTGCGTCGACGATCTTCTGTACGACTCGAGGAGCGGCCTGGGAATGTTCTATCGCTGGACGCCGAGAGATATCCGGCGCTACTGCGCTCAAAGCGGCATCCGCCCATGCATTCACCTGAGCGTCGCGGAGCGGATCGCCCACGCGACCGACGACTATGCGCCGGGCAATATTCCGCCCGGAGTCTCGGTCACCCCGACGCCCGCAGGCTTCGACGAGAACAACGTCGCCCAGAAGGATCTGATCCTGCAGCACAGGGCGCAGACAATCGAAGCAACCATTCGGACGGCGCTCGGCGAACGCTACCTGCTCGACGAGGTGAGCGCGCAGATTACCGTCGGATGCATCTCGTATCTGTTCTTCGTGTGCTCCTGGGCGTTGTTCGTCGTCAGCGCGGTCGCTGGCGCAAGCACGCTGCTCGGCCGGGCCGTGCCGGCGTGGATCATCGTTGGCCTCTGGGCGTCGACGGCTGCAGGATTTTCCGCGGCCGCTGCGCTGTCGCGCCACGCCGACAACGGGATGAGCGATGCGTTCTCACTCTTCTGGCAGAAGAACCAGAAGGATCTGCGGGCAGCATTGAAGCAGGCGAAGGCGGAGTCGAAGGGTCAGGCGCGAGACAATGCGATGGACGCGAAGGTCCTCGCGGGAGTCGCCTGAAAAGCCCGGCATCCCTATGTCAGTGACCTCGCGTGCAGCGCATCTACACTATCGATGACAGAGTGGACGGCATTCTGGGTTTGAACGGCACCGTATTACTGGCGGAGCCGTTCGAGGACGTCCAGCGATTCGCGCTCAGCTCCTTCGGCTCTTCCGAGGGTACGCATCGTCGATTGGTGCCGCGCGACGGCCCATGCACGAGGCGTCATCTTCGATCCGGGTGCCGCGCCTGACGGGCCGACTCGCGTTCCGGCGTCGCGCAAGCCTTTGGCGCGCAGGTGCCAACTCTCTGAGCGCAATTTCAGGTACTGCCGGGCGTCGGCAAGCTCCTGTTGGTTCTGGCGCGGGACGCCCTTCAGCGCGTTGATCCGTGCGTCTGCCGCTTTCAGCTCGGGGATGATCGAGCGCTCGATGAGATCGGAGAGATCGGCGGCGGCGATCTTGCCCCTGGCGGAATTCGCGGATGCGGCCTGGTACATGTCAGCGGTGCGATGCTCCATGTCGATGAGCCGCTGCAGCTCTGGCCTTATATCGGTGATGCCACGCATGCTGAACGCTGCGATAGACGCGATCGCAAAGCCGATGGCCACGGCGCCGGCCATCCGGCGGGCTGGCGGCGTGCGGTCGGCGATGTCTCTCGCCACCGCGAGTCCGAACAACATGCCGGTGACCAGTCCGACCATTCCGATCGCCAGCCCCTGATACGCGACGTTGCACAGCACGAAGATCGCGGTAATCGGCGCGAGCCGTTGAAGCGCGACGCGCGGAATCGTCACGTCGGAAGGACGCCACCACGTCAGACCGACGCACGCGACCAGCAGCCCGTACAACCCGAACACGGCGCCGGCTGATCCCGCCATCACGTCCGTCGGCATCGACGACAGACTCTGGAGCCCGGAGAACACTCCTCCGACGAAGTACGCGGCTGCAAACGCTGGTGCGCCAACAAGGCGCTCGAGCGTGAATCCGACCTGAACGATCGTTGCCATGTCGACAGCCAGCAGAATCAGATGTGGGTTGACGAATGGCGCCGTAACCAGGCGCCACCATTCTCCATTCGTCGTCCGCGGCCCGAAGCTGGCGCCCCAACTCACGACTGTCGAAGGATCGCTCCGTGCGCCTGCGCCAAGCAGCATGCAGACAAAAATCAGGACGTTCACGGCCACGAGCGCGGGTGTTACGACGGCCGACGCCGTGCGGGCGCGAAGAGCGCGCTCGAACGGCGCAAGCTTCGTGCGCCCGAATTCCTTCAGCTCGTGAACGATCTGCGCGATGGTGCGAATAACGCGAAGCCTCTCGTCCGAGTTCAACACGCGGTAGTAGAGGACGCCGCCGATGATGGCCAGCACCAGGACAATCGCCACGGCCACGACAAGGTCAAAAGGCGTACCGGCGGACGACGCAAATCAGGCCGAAATTTGCACGTCACAATCGCGACCAGCGCGTGGCGTTGCAAGACTGGCATTCAGGGACGAGCGATGTAATGAGTCGAGCCTTTTGACGTCAGATGCTTCGTCACGTTTGGGTCGATCTGATATCCGGCTCGCCCGAGCATCCACCGCCATCGTGCTTCCAAGTTTTCGCTTGCAGCCTCACCGTTTTGTAACGTCACGCCAAGCCGGATCCGTGCAGTTACGAGCGAGATGGCTCGGCACGTGAATTGCCCCGTTGCCAGCGAACCGTCGCACAGCACTGCCAGTGTGCGAAGACGATGAAAGAAGATTCTGACAGCGCTTCACCGCCCTCGGATAAGCCGCAGCCGCCATCCCAAGTGGGGGCCGCACGGCGGTCGTACTTCATGGTCGGTGGCGTACTCGCGCTCGTTGCCGTGGCGATGTTGTCCGTTGTCAGGCGGTCGTCCTTGAACGAGGCGGACGAGGCCGAAGCACAGCCACCCGCCCAGGTTGCCGCGTCTGAGGCTGCAATCGGCGCGCTGACCGTTGTGGAATCCGCGCCGGTCCCCACGTGGGGCGGTCCTCAGCACGCGACGTGGGCGCCGGACGGATCGAAGACGATTGCGTTCGAGTTGCAAGCCATCAACGACGTGTCGGTGTGGATGACCCGTGTGCGGCCGACGCTGGTCGTTCGATGCGTGTCACGCATGATCGACGTGTTCGTCGTGATGAAGACGTCGGCGAGCGTGGAACCGCGGGCCGACAGCCACACGATCCACCTTCGAATTGACGACAACCCGGAAGAGCTGCAGCAATGGTCCGGATCACAGAGCCAGCAGGAGCTCTTCGCCCCGGACGGTCCGCGGATGATTCGCCGTCTGGCGCGGGCGCATCGGATGCAGTTCGGCTTCAGACCATACAACTCCCCGCCAGTTACGGCGGAATTCGCCGTCCAGGGCTTCGATCGACTCGCGGGGCTTGTTGCGGGCACCTGCGGGTGGCGGCTGGACGATGCGGTGCCTTCGGGCGATCGCCGCAACAGTTTGAAGACACCCTAACCCCTCCAGCGATCTCGTTGAGGAGACAACGTGCAGGCAAAAAAGACGACAAAGAAGAATACGCGCTCGAAACGGATCAGGCCAGCCAGACGAGTGAAGACCTCTCGACGTGCGAGAATCTCCGCGCGCAGAGTGGCGCCTCTGCTTCCGGTCGCGCCGACGGTCGCGCCCGCCCTTTCAGCGCCGGTCGCCCAGATGCCGTCACTTCCGCCGGTGTCGCGGATGACAAGCGCGCGGATGATTGCTCTCGTGGCGGTTTTCATCATGGTCGCCGCCATGCTCGTCGCAATGCATCCCTCATCTCAGCGAATTGCTGCGGCAGTTGACCTGCAACCGCAAGTGCAGACGCAGCTGGCCGACGCCGCAACGGCACCGCAACTCGATACGCAAGAGGGCATCAGACCCGCGGTGATGCCTGCACCACGCATTGCGGTCGAGAGGCCAAAACCGGAGACGAAGCCGAAGAAGTCGGCGATCGTGCCAGCCAGACCGGTGGCCGAGCCGGTGACCAAGGCGCCCGTGGAGTCGGTCGTCCACGTACTCCCGGCAGAACCGGTGACAAGGATACCCGCCGTGGCACCAACGGCGGTCACCCGCGCGAGCGAGTCCGGCGCGATGACGGGAGTCGAGGGCCCTGTAACGATCACCGGATGCCTCGAGATCGACGAGAGTGACAACACGTTCCGTCTGACGGACACGTCCGGCGCCGATGCGCCGACGGCGCGGAGTTGGAGGTCTGGCTTTCTCAGGAAACGCTCGGCCCCGATCGATCTCGTCGACGCGGCCAACGCTCTGAGGCTGCGAAGCTACGTGGGTCAGCGCATCGCAGCGACCGGCGTGCTCACGAACCGCGAGATGGAGGTGCGTTCATTGCGGCGTGCCGGGCAGTCGTGCAAGTAATCGGCTGTATCCGCTGATGCTTGCGTAATAAGTAACGCAAAGACCGCCAGGAACAGTAGAATTCTTTGGTTGCGGCCTTGGCGGTCGTTTCTTTCCGCCAGCATTTGCGATGTGGCCGACGGATCACATCAGCGCCTCGCCAACATGCCCGACATGACAGGCTCGACGGACGTGCTCGAGCGATTTCTGCGCTACGTCACGATCGACACACAGTCACAGGAAGATTCGAAGACCTACCCGAGCACCGAAAAGCAGCTCGTTCTGTTGAGGCTCCTTGTCGACGAGCTCAAGGCGATTGGACTGGCCGACGCCGTCATCGACGAACACGGCTACGTCTTCGCCACGATTCCTGCTACCTCGCGCAAAGCTGCAGTCCCGGTAATCGGATTCATCGCGCACGTGGACACGTCTCCCGAGATGAGCGGGCAGGACGTTCGCCCGATCGTGCACCGCAACTACAGCGGTCAGGACCTCGTCCTGCCGGACGATCCGACGGTGGTGCTGCGGCTGTCGGAAAGCAAGTGGCTCACGGAGCAAATCGGCAACGACATCGTGACCGCCTCGGGAACGACGCTGCTCGGCGCCGACAACAAGGCCGGCGTTGCGGAGATCATGGCTGCCGCCAGGTTCCTCGTCGCGCATCCCGAAATTGCGCACGGTCCGGTGCGCATCGCATTCACGCCCGACGAGGAGGTGGGCGCGGGCACGAAGCACTTCGATGTCGCGCGCTTCGGCGCGCTGTATGCCTATACGATAGACGGCGAAACGCGCGGCGAACTGGAAACGGAGAGCTTTTCAGCCGATGCGATGACCATCACGTTCGTCGGCTTCAACACGCATCCTGGCTACGCCAAGGGACGGATGATCAACGCCATCAAGGTCGCGGCAGACTTCGTGAGCCGGCTGCCCCGCGACACCGCGTCTCCCGAGACCACGGACGGATACGAAGGCTACGTACACCCGTATGTCGTCCAGTCGTCGGTTGACCGGACCAGCGTGAAGCTGTTGATCCGCGACTTCACGAACGCAGGGCTGCGCGAGAAAGAAACGTGGCTGGAAACCCTCGCCAGCCGAACGATCCAGGACTGGCCGGGCGCTTCGTTTGAGACGAGCATCGAGGAATCGTACAGGAACATGAAGGAAATCCACGATGCGCATCCGCTCGTGGCCGAGTGCGCACGCGAAGCGATCCGGCGAAGCGGGCTGACGGTGCGTGAACGGCCGATCCGCGGGGGGACCGATGGATGCCGGCTGTCGTTCATGGGCCTGCCGGCCCCGAACCTGTTCGCCGGCGAACACAATTTTCATTCGCGGCTCGAGTGGGTCTCCGTGCAGGACATGGAGAAGGCCGTCGAAGTGATCGTCAATCTCGTGCAGGTCTGGGAGGAAGACGCCAGGTCGTGATGAGCTCCGGCACAACTGGAACAGCGTCAGGCCAGGGCGGCATCATAGGCCGCTAACAACTGGTCGAACACGCGTTCCACCGTGAAGCGTTCACGGATCGTGCGGAGTCCGCGCTGGGCGATTTGCGCGCGAAGCTCAGGATGAGTGATGAGGTGCGCCAGCTTCTCGTACCATTCCTCGTGTGACGACGCCAACATCCCGTTGACGCCGTCGATGACGAGCTTCGGATTCTCGCCGTAGTTTTCGCACACGGTGGCGGCCTCGCCGCTCATGTAAACCATGATCTTCAGCGTGCCGCGCGCGCGACCGTCTTCGTTGTGGAACAGCGGGAACAGCCCGATGTCGAAGCCCAGTACTTCGCGGACCATATCCTCCTGCGTGTACACGGGACGGCAGGACCAGCGGACTCGCTCGAAGCGCGGGACTTGCGCTGCGCTTGCACCGACGATCCGCAGATGCATCTGTGGATAGTCGTCGGCGAGCATTTCGAGGGGCTCGAGAATTCGAAGAAGGGAGGAGACGTTCTCGGGACTTCCGATCCATCCCACCGTCACGCGATCCGGATCACGGCGCACTTGTTCGCGCAGGCAATCGAACCGCTCGACCTGCGGTGCATCAGGGACGATCCAGACTCGCGGGTTGAACTGACGTGCGTAGCAGGCAACGTAGTCGTTCTCGCAGATCACACCGCTTACCTCGGCGATCGTTTTCTCGATATCTCGCCACCCGTAGTAAGGCAGCCACACGCCATCGTTGATGTCCACGACGACACGGGGCCGGCCCAGTCTGTTCAGACGCTGATACAAACGCTCGCCCGGCGACTTGATGACCGATACCAGATCCGCGTTCTGCGCCCGCTCGATGATTTCGTCTTCACGGCGCCGCTCACACCGCTCGATGTACGACATCAATACCGGCCCGAGCGTCCTGATCACAAGCTTCCTGCTTACACGCTGGTCCCTGAGAAACCTGGCGAAGGACTCAGATTGCCGGCTCGTGAACTCCGCGGACCAGCGGTCGGACCGCTCAAAAAACGGACGGTACTGCAGGGCCCGCACCAGGCCGGTCGGCGCGAGCGATCCACAGTGGTTGACAATCAGCGCCCGCTTGCGCCCGGGAAATGGTGATTCCGGAGCGGCAGACACCCTCGACCGACGCTGAAGAGTCGCTTTGTGGAAGACAAGCATCGCATCGAACGCGTTGATCGGGTCACCAGCCCGATCGAATGACCGCGCAAACCCGTTCGGCATCCTCGAGGCTCATTCGTGTATGAAGCGGCACAACGAGGTAACGATCCTCCGTGGCGTCCATGTTGGGGTAGTCGGGACGTCGGCCACCGAAGATGGTATAGCGGTCGTTGCGGTAGTGAACCTGCGCCGACTCGATTCCGCTCTCCCTGAGCTTTGTCTGCAAACCGCACCGATTCTCGACCATGAGGGTACACATCCACGCCGCGTGCTCCCGGTCGGTGAAATCGGCGCCGACTACCGAGAGCCCCGGTACCTCGCTTAGATTCTGTTCGTAGGCACGCAGGAGGGCTCGGCGATGACTCGAGATCGCGTCGAACTCCTCGAGCGCTGCCAGACCCAGCGCAGCGGCGATGTCGGTCATTTGATACTTATACCCGACTTCAACGATGTCGTTCTCCCAGATGCCCTGTTGCTTGGCCTGGCGGTCGATCCCGAACCACCTGATGCGCTCCGCGAGCGCTGCCTGCGCCTCCTCCTCGAGCACCAGCATCCCCCCGTCGCCGGTCGTGATGTGCTTGATCGCCTGAAACGAGAACATCGTAAAGTCGGACAACTGACCGATCGAACGGCCCTTGTACCGGGCGCCAAGTGCGTGGGCGGCGTCTTCGATGAGCGCAAGCCCGTGGTCGTCGGCGATCGCCTGGAGTTCGTCCATGTCGCACGGAAGGCCGCCGTAGTGGACGCAGACGATCGCACGAGTCCGCGGCGTGATGCGCCTTCGAACGTCGGCAGGGTCCATGTTCAGCGTCTGGGGCTGAACGTCGGCGAACACGACGTTGACGCCCATGTAGAGAAACGGGATGTTCGTCGCCGTACACGTGAAGATCGGGGCGATGACATCGTCACCTTCGTGCAGACCGGCGAGGATGTACGCGAGATGCAGGGCGTCGGTTCCCGCTCCGACGGCGACCGAACGTCTGCCGGGGGCAAACTTCTGACTGAATTCCTGCTCGAACTGCTCGACTCTTGGTCCTTGCCCGATCCAACGACCGCTCAAAACCTCCGCCACGCGTTCACTTGCTCGCGACGGGATGTGCGGATGGAAGAGTACGGTCTTTCCGACCGCGGTATCCATGAGAGGAAACTCGTTCATCGGTCTTTCCCGTGTACGTCGCTTCGAGTCGACTAGCGTGGCCGAGCGTCCCATGGCAATCTCCTCTGCCTTCCCATCGTGCGGTTCGGTCCGAACCGGCGTTTTGCGCGACGCGAATCATGGTCGGCGATCGACGCAACGACCGCCGTGCATCGACCGGGACCGCTGATTGTAGTGCTAGTTACCCTGCTGACGAACGCTGTTTCGGACAAACAGCAAGCTCCTCATCCGACCGATTCTATGCGATTGCGGATAATTACTCTGATTGTAGTACGGACCGGCTTGTCCTTCGTGCACCAGCACATAGTTGGTCGCGGCCATCAGGTCGACGATTTCCTGCATGTTCAGGAACCAATAGGCAAGCTGCTGGCCCATGAGATTCAGCTGGCGTGCTGCATACGTCGGAAATGCTCCCGCGGCCAGCCTGGTGAGCAACACATACGGCGCCCGCAGAGCAGCCAGATCCCGTAAGGTCGCGGCGTAATCGTTCATGTACGGAAGCACGCCGCTTGCGTAGACGATGTCGATGCCATCGGTCAAATCAGGCAGCCGAGTATGAAAGGTGATGCGTGGGTCGTTCTTGAAGAGCGTCCGACCGGCCGCACACATCCCTTCGAGGTCGACCACGTGGTAGGCAACCGACGTTCGTCCGCGGAGCGTCGAAATGAGATGGACGAACGCCTGTCCCACGCCGCCGCCAAAATCCAAAATCTGAAGCCGATCCCGTCCCGCGCCAGCTACTGCAGCCAGGTACCCAAGCGGATCGTGCCAGTAGGAAATCGGAAATTCCCCGGATCCGATGGTGGCTATCTCTTGTTTCGTCTGGTCGACGAATTCCGCGATCCGCAGCGCGTTGTCGTAGCTGTTGTGCATCGTCGGCACGCTCATCCGAGTCGGATAGATCCCTTCCCACGTCGGCTGGCGTCGGGCGCCTGGCAAGCGCCTGACGACATCGGCCAATGCCGGCGGCCAGAGGCGCCTCGCCAGGTGTCTCAGATCCATTCAGAGATCCGGCAGAGCCAGCGACGCGTCATCCACTTCGCCGGATGAGAAGCAATCGGTCTGCCAAGGAATCAGGGGCGCGATCTTTCCTGGTGACACATATCCCGGATACGCGCGATTGACAAGTCCGACGGGCGTCACGTGCAGAGGGATCCTTATCGGGGACGGCTCCGGTATGCAGACCCGCACGCAGTGAATGGCCGCGCCTACGACCAGCTCATACGTGCGACCCGCCAGGAAATCTGCAGGAATGATTGCCCGCGATTGGTATCTCCCTGGCAGTGTCGTCGGAATATCGGCGGCATCACCGTTGTGAAATATCTCGAACAGGAGCGTGCCGTCGCCGTCGACGAGCAAGACATAGATGAGGAAGCCGACCACGCGCTTGTGAATGCGATAGTCGATGCGGATCTCGATCGGTTTACCGCTGAGAACATCAGTGCCGCTGCGGTGATCCTGCACGACGTCGACCGATAACAGCTGAAACGCGGGATCGGGAGGCAGCGTCGGGATCAGGGCGTGGAGGTCGGACAGCTGCG
Organism: Acidobacteriota bacterium; assembly: GCA_046728115.1. Lineage (GTDB taxonomy): Bacteria > Acidobacteriota > Vicinamibacteria > Vicinamibacterales > CAVVIG01 > CAVSWN01. The sequence continues at coordinate 10,563 of JBKPDW010000291.1, forward strand.
TGCCGGTGAAGTTGCCCCGCAGGTAGCGCTGAATGACCACGCTGCTCTGATCGTCGTCGACCTTCATGCCGCCTTCCAGATGAATAGCGCGTGAACACAGTTGTTGAATAGCCTGCATGTTGTGACTCACGAAGAGGATCGTCCGGCCCTCGCGTCCAACCTCATGCATTCGCGCCAGACACTTCTGCTGAAACGCCGAGTCTCCAACTGCCAGCACCTCGTCGACAATGAGAATTTCCGGCTCGAGATGCGCCGCGACTGCGAACGCGAGCCGCATGTACATGCCGCTCGAGTAGTGTTTGACTGGCGTGTCGATGAACTTCGAGAGGTCGGCAAAGTCGACGATTGCGTCGAACTTGGAGATGATTTCCTTTTTCTTCATGCCGAGAATCGCGCCGTTCAGGAACACGTTCTCGCGACCCGTCAATTCCTGATGGAAACCGGTGCCGACTTCCAGAAGCGACCCGACACGACCGCGAATCTCGACTCGACCCTTCGTCGGCTCCGTGACGCGCGACAGGATTTTCAGGAGCGTCGACTTCCCAGCGCCATTGCGCCCGATGATCCCGACGACGGCGCCGCGCGGTATCTCGAATGACACATCCTTCAGGGCCCAGATTCGCTCGTTCGCGGAGTTAGCGGCTCCCGCGCGTCCCAAGCTCGCAATCCGATTGAACGGCAAAGCTGCCGCATCCATCAAACGCTCGCGCAGAGTCCGGTAGCGTACGAGCTTGCCGATCTGGTACTCCTTGGCCAACCCCAGAACGCGAATCGCAATGTCGCTCATACCAGGTCGGCAAAGGTTCTTTCGGTCTGGCGAAAGTAGACGAGCCCGCCTGCAAGCAGCACGACGACCGCCACGATCGATACGGGAAGCAATCCCCCGGCAGTTCCCCCTGTACCGAGGAGCGCCCATCGGAATCCTTCTGTGACACCTGCCATCGGATTCAGTCCGTACAGGGCGCGCCATTTTGCGGGCACGAGGCTGCTCGGATACGCAACCGGTGTCAGGAACAACCAGATCTGGGTAAGGAATGGAATCGTGTAC
>JBKPDW010000292.1:0-13289 GCA_046728115.1 Acidobacteriota bacterium
ATGCGGACCGACGCGGTGGACTCGAGCGGATACATCACACCAATCATGTCCGACGGTCCGAGCTGCGTGTCGACGAACTGCGCAAGCTGGCCGCGCACGGCCATGCTGGTGCCGCGCCGCACGTGATAGTCGTCGAGAAAGATCGCAAACAACCTGACGTCGTCGCGCGCCGCTTCCATCTCTTCGTCCTCGTCGGTGCGGATTTCACGCGGCGGCTCTTTGACCGCGTCGGCCGTGCCGCCGTCGAGTTTGATGAACTTGAAGGATTCGATGGTCTGCGGCTTGCCGTCTTCGGCCACCTCGAAGTCCGACTGCTTGAGATCCGCGATCGGCGCGCCGGATTTGTTGTCGGAAATGATCACGTCCACGCGGACGAAGTTGATGCCGCCGCGAAAAATCGGTGGCTGCGGCTGGTCGGGTGGCTGCTGCGCTGGTGGCGGCTGCCCCGATGGCGGCTGCCCCGATGGCGGCTGACCCGATGGCGGCTGACCCGATGACGGCTGACCCGATGGCGGCTGACCCGGCGTTTGCGCCGCATGCCCTGCGATGGTCAGGAGCGCAACAACCGCCGCGCCGGATGCGAGGGACCGAATCGATCTGGCCATGTCCCTATATTAGCGCCTTGGGCTACCATCTTCCTCGTGACCACTCAGCACACCGAGATCGCCGCGCGTCCCCTCACGATCCTCTCCGAAGACGAAGTGCTCTTCCGCAACAGCGTCTACGAGTTCGCGGACCGCGAGGTCCGGCCGCTGACTCGTGAAATGGATGAGCACGCCAAAATCCCTCGACCGCTCCTGGACAAGCTCTTTGATCTCGGGGTGATGGCCATCGAAATCCCGGAAAGCCATGGCGGCGCGGGCGCAACGTTTTTCCACGCCGTGCTCGCGGTCGAGGCGGTGTCGCGCGTGGATCCGTCGATCGGCGTCGTCGTCGACGTGCAGAACACACTGATGGCCAATGCGCTGCTGCGCTGGGGACACGAGGACCTCCGTCGCCGCTATCTGCCGCGGCTCGCGTCTGGCGCGATCGGCGCGTACGCGCTTTCGGAGGCCGGCTCGGGCAGCGACGCGTTCGGGATGGCGACGAAGGCGGTCGAGCGCGGCGGCGACTGGGTCATCACCGGGCGCAAGCTGTGGATTACCAACGGCAACGAAGCGGAACTCTTCATCGTGTTCGCTAACGTGAATCCCGATGCCGGCTATCGCGGCATCACCGCGTTCGTCGTCGAACGCGGCGTCGAGGGCTTCACGGTCGGCAAGAAGGAAGACAAGCTCGGCATTCGCGCGAGCAGCACATGCGAATTGATCTTCGAAAACTGCCGCGTCCCCGCCGCGAACGTGCTGGGCCAGGTCGGGAAGGGTTACAAAGTCGCCATCGAAACATTGAACGAAGGACGGATCGGCATCGGGGCGCAAATGGTCGGTCTGGCGCAAGGCGCTCTCGACCACACGATCGCGTACACGAAAGATCGCAAACAGTTCGGCCGGCCGGTAGCCGAGTTCCAGGCGGTGCAGCACCAGATCGCCCGCGCGGCCACGGAGATCGAGGCGGCGCGGCTGCTCGTCTACAACGCCGCGCGATTGCGTGACGCCGGCCAACCATTCCTGACGGAAGCAGCGATGTGCAAGATCTTCGCTTCCGAGGTCGCGGAGCGCACGACGTCGCTCGCCGTCAATCTGTTCGGCGGCTACGGCTTCGTCAAGGACTACCCGGTCGAGAAGCTCTATCGCGACGCGAAGATCGGACAGATCTACGAGGGCACCTCCAACCTGCAGCTGCAGACGATCGCGAAGCAGATCCTGGGATAGCCATGGTGGCGACCGGCAGGTCGCCCTAGCGCAGTGCAAACCCCTCTAGTCGGCGTCGTTCGACAGGTGCCAGAATCGATCGGCAACCTTCACGAACGCATCGACCACGTCAGGATCGAAATGTGACCCTTTCCCGGTTTTGATGAACGCGACCGCCTCGTCGTGTGACATCGGCTGGCGGTAGATGCGCCGCGTAACGACGGCATCGTAAACGTCGACGACGGCAATCAGCCGGCCGGCAATCGGAATCGAATTGCCGCGCAGGCCCTGCGGATAGCCGGTACCGTCCCATTTTTCATGGTGGGTGTAGACGATGTCCTTGGCCAGCGCCAGGATCCCATCGTCGCTTTCGCCCACTTCCTGTTCCGCGTGAAGGATGACGTCGCGGCCGTGCGTGGGGTGCCTGCGCATCTCCTCGAGCTCGTCGGCAGTCAGGCTGCCCGGTTTGTTCAGCAGCCGATCAGGCACGCCCACTTTGCCGATGTCGTGCAGCGGCGCCAGTCTCGACAGCAGATCGATGGTCTGGGGCGTCAGGTAGCTCGTGAAGCGCGGATGTGACGCCAGCGCTTCAGCGAGCAGGCGACTGTAGCCCTGCGTCCGGCGGGAGTGGCGCCCGGTTTCAGCGTCTCGCACCTGAGTGAGCGAGAGCAGCGACTGGATCATCAGCTGCTGTGATGTCGCCTTGCCGCGGACGGCGGTGTCCGCGCGACGGTGCTCGATCGTCAATTGTGCTGCGATCATCGCAGCATACGCTGCGGCCACACCGAGCGTGGGATACAGCGGCGATAGAAACAGGCCGTTCCGCGACAGCACAAAAGTGGACCAGCCCCAGGCCGCCGCGACCATCGCGCCGACGCCGAAGGCGCCCCAGCCGAGCCCGAATTGGCCGACCAGCAGCGCCGCCAGGATGCCGAGAATCAGCACGGCCTGGGCCTCGAGCGTGATGCCGTACTCGTGCTGATGAAAGAAATCCTGGCGCAGGAGATTGTCGGCAACCGTCGCCTGCGCCTCGACAGCAGCGAACTGCGTATCGAGCGGCGTGGTCACAACCTCCCGCGTACCGATCGCGGTGGTCCCGACAAACACCAGTTTGCGGCTGAAGTCGTCGGAACGCGCGCGATCGCTCATTACGTCGGCCGCAGAGACATAGCGAAACGTTCGCTTCCGGCCGCGATACCGCACGAGCAGATTGCTCCTGCCGTCGAGCGGCACACTGTGGCTGTCGATCATCAACGCCGACGCGTTCACGTTGACGACGCGCAGCGCGATGTCGCGCGGCGGCGCGAGCGTCAACACCGCGGCAAGCGGAAAGGACGGGTAGACGCGGCCGTCGAATTCGACGATGAGCGGCGCGCGCCTGATGATGCCGTCCGGATCGGGCAAGGCGTTGAGAAAACCCGAAGCGCTGGCGGCCTGCGTCAAGATCGGAAGGCTGCAAATGGCGCCGGTCGGACGAAAGAACGGATCGTCGGCCGTCTCTCTGCCGCGGCGAACGATGGCAAGGCCGAGCGGATGCTGGACGCAGGCGCCCGACGCGTTCGTTCCACTCTCGAACGTGAACGCGTATCCAAGGACGACCGCTCCCGAGCGCAGCACCCCGGCCAATGCGGCGTCGGCGCGCCCGCCCGGGCCGTCGTGTCGATCGGGCTCGGCAAACATCACATCGAGCGCCACGGTCGACGCGCCAAGCTCGCGCAGCCGCGAGATCAGCCCGGCGACGCGGTCACGCGGCCACGGCCATTGGCCGATGGCTGCCAGGCTCCGCTCGTCCACGTCGACGATCACGATCCGGCTGTCGGTCGGGCGTGTCGGCACGCTGCGAACCAGGATGTCGTAGACACGGCGCTCGAGGTTCGCGAAGAGTGGCGGGCGGTAGATCGCCGACACAGCCGCAAGACAGGTGGGGATGAGCCCGCACATGAGGACGACAGTCCGGGGGCGAATAGTCATCTCACCGTGATCTCGACGCGGCGATTTCTCGGTTCGGGAACGTTGTCGGCGGTCGGAATCAGCAGGTCCACTTCGCCGTGCGAGGCCGCGTCGACGAGCGACGCGTCAAGACCGGCCGCGATCAACAGCGTTCGAACCGACTCGGCGCGCTTCATTCCAAGCTCGAAGTTGGCGCCTGACGTACCCGTGGTGTCGGTATGACCGATGACGCTGACCTCGGGTGCCGGCCGCTGGGTGACAGCCTGCACGATCTGTGGGACGAGCGCGCGGCTTTCGTCGGTCAGCTCGTCCGTCCCCAGGCTGAAGTACAAAGTGAAATGGATCGGCGCGGGTGGAAGCGTGCGGAGCACGTCGCCGAACCTGGCCTGGATTTCTTCTTCGGCCATCACTTTCGGCGGCGATGAAGGAGCTCGGTTCGTGACGACCGTTGTCGATTCGCGCGCGGCAGACAATTCTACGGAACCCTGCGAATTGGTGACCGATGCGCGGCCGACGGTCCCGTCCTCATTGGGCAACAGGACCACGACGTCCTGTCCAGCCGGCTCGGGCACTTGAACATGCTTCTGGCACGCCGCCCAGAGCGCGGCAACCATCGCAAACACAGCAAGGTGACGAGCGTGGCTCATTCCGGAACGACGCTCACAGCCAGCATGGTTCCTCGCACGCCGACGATGGCCGCTGGCGTTTCGAGCCGGATCGAGTCGGGCGAAAGCTTGGCGATTCGTCCGGCCACGTACGCCGCAACGCCGCGCACGATCTTCAGAACGAGCGCGAGTTTACCTTCAACCGGAGCGTACGCGAAGCGATCGAGACGCACTTCGCTGCCGGGCCCGAGCGCCACTCGCGTGTCGTCCTGCAACGTGACGCCTATGTGCCCGTCCGCTCCGGTTCGGAGGCTGTCAGCCTCGTAGACGACCTGCCCGACCTGTGCCCGGATTTCTGTCCCTCCCCGAATGATGAGCGCCGCGCCCGAGACGAGCTTCACGCGGCCGGCCGCGGCCGTTTGCTGTGCGAACGCCGGCGTCGCGGCGAGCGCGAGCGCAACCACCCCGATAGCGCGTCTGGCACCCATTCCTGCGACCTCGTCTGATCTTCCGTTACCTCTCTTGGTGCGGTCGTGTGGCCTTGCCCACGTCCGGTCTCGGATCGGGAACGAACCCGTCCCGGTTCGGCATCTTGACGGCGGGCAGCGTTCGTGCGTCCATCACGTCCTGCTCCTTGATGATGCCGTTCAAGTGCAGCAAATACGCCGTCACTGCGTAGACATCGTCGGCACTCAGCACCGTGGGCCGATCGAAGGGCATCGCGCGATTGATGTAATCGAAGAGCGTCGTGGCGTAGGGCCAGTAGCTGCCAACGGTCTTGAGAGGTTGCGACGTGTTGAGGGAGCCCTGACCGCCGACGAGCGGCATCTCGGGTCCCTCGGTTGCCGTGGCGCCGTGGCAGCGCGTGCACTGCTCGGCGTAAACCGTTTTCCCGCGCGCCACGGTTCCCTGTCCTGGCGGCAGCTCGCGGCCGTCAGGCCCGATTGCGATGTCCCACGCGTTGATTTCTTCTCCCGTTGGCGTACGTCCAACTTTATAACGCGGCGACTGTTCGCTCACCACAGCAACGCCGGAGAGTGCGACTACCGAAACGGCCACGAAAGCGTGAAAACACAACAAAGAAACAAAGTTTCTGTCGTGGCTTCGCGATTTCGTGGCTTCGACGTGGCGCGAAGGCTTCAGACGAGCGTCAAATAACCGCATACTCGACTGCTCCATCCGCCTTCACCTTCCACGCCTGAATCATGTTGTTGTGGTAATTCGAATTGACGCCGCGAACGGCAACCAGTTCCTCGCGCGTCGGCTGCACGTATCCGGTGTTGTCGATCACGCGCGATGCAATCGTTACTTCGCGGCCATCCCATTCCCACGCGAAACGGAATCTCGTATGCGCGCGAGGCAGCACAGGCTCCTGCAGCACCGCGTCCGTCCAGGTCGTGCCGCCATCGGTCGTGATTTCCACGCGTGTGATGTGCCCGCGGCCGGTCCACGCGATGCCGCTGATTTCGTGGAAGCCCGGGCCCGCAAGCTTTTGTCCGCCTGACGGGTGCGTCACGACCGATTTCGCATCCATGACGAGGGTAAATTGGCGCGCGCGGCCGTCGGGCATCAGGTCGGTGTACTTCGAGGTTTCCTCTCGCGTCATGTACGGCTTGTCGACGACCTTCAAGCGGCGGAGCCATTTGATATTGGCGTTCCCTTCCCAGCCAGGCAGAAACAGGCGCAGCGGGAATCCCTGTTCGGGCCGGAGCGGTTCCCCGTTCTGCGCGTACACGACCATCGCATCGTCCATCGCCTTGGCCAACGGAATGCTTCGCGTCATCTTCGCGGGATCCGCGCCTTCGGCCAGGATCCACGACGCGCCGGATTGCACGCCGACCTCGTCCAGCAGCAGTGAAAGTTTGACGCCCGTCCATTCACTGCAGCTCGTGAGCCCGTGTGTGCCCTGAACGCCAGTGCGCGGCGTCGGACGCCAGCCGTTACCGCTGTTGCCCGAGCACTCCACGAAATAGATGCGCGACATGCTCGGCAGCCGCTGAATCTCTTCCATCGTGAGAACCAGCGGTCGATCGACGAGGCCGTGGATCATCAACCGGTGCTGCGCGGGATCGATCTTCGGCACGCCCGAGTGGTGGCGCTCGAAATGCAGCGATGACGGCGTGATGATCCCGTACGTGTCGGCGAGCGGCGTCAGGCTTGCCGCCTGCTCGGGGGTTCGCGATTGATCGAAAGACTGACGGACGGCGTGGACGAACGGCGAGCGTTCGCCGTAGGGACTGATCGGAGCGCCGAGAAGACTTTGCAGGGGCGCGGGCGCTTTGGCGCGACAGGCCGCAAGCGCGCCGCTCCCGAGCGCCAGCAATCGAAGAAACGCCCGCCTGGGTGCACTCATGCGCGCAATAGTAGCGCCCCCGGTCCGCTCGACGCCAGCAGGGGCGCGTTATGGGGACACGCTCATGTCATCAGACATTCGCGACGGTCCACGCGCCGACACGCCGCTCGCATCGGATCAGCGAATTCGTACGTCCGTGCCGGCTATGGCACGACGACGATGGGTGCTCGCCAGAAGGTGGCCTTGCCGGCGCCGGGCAGCAGGACGGTCACCTGACAGTCGTAACGGCCGGTGGGGACCTGCTCGAGTGGCACGCTGAACCGCAGGGGAACTGCCCTCGACCTGGCGTCGGGCTCCATGTCCACGGCGAGCGGAACCGTCTCGAGAATCTTCTTGTCGCCGCGATAGAACGTCACGAACGCGACCAGCGGCTGCGACGTGGCTTCGGCGCGCTCGTAGGCCTGGAGAAACACGTACAGCTCGCGGCCGCGGCTGAAAACGCGCGTGACGCTCGGCAGCAGCTTTTGGCCATCCGAGACCAGCGGGTTTACGTTTGCCGCGTCCTTCTTGACCGTGTAAATGGCCGTGCCGAGCGCGATGCGCTGGCTGCTCAGAACGACCGAGCTGATCGGCACGCGTTTCGCCTCTCGATTCAGATTCGGAATGACAAATGCTGCCTGATAGGTGCCGATGCGTCCGGTCTCCGCGTCCCGCGCGAGCACTTTGATCACGTACTTGCCCGGCAGCAGCGTGAAGCCGGTTTCGTACTGCACCGGACGCTTCGCCAGTTCCGCAGCCGTTTGGTCGCTCAACTTCACGTCGAGCTTGTCGCGCACGTTCTGGATCGTGACGCCGTAGTCGTCTTTCACCTCGCCTATGAAGTCGATGAGTGTTCGTGCGGCGCCGCGGCGCCGCGCGAGCGCCAGCTCGCTGCCGGGGATCTTCACCGACACCGGAACAAAGTACTCAGCCCGGTTCAGCTGAAAGTAGTTCACCTCCATCGCCAGATTGATGTCGGTGATCGGATTCTCCAGCATCAACGCGTCTTCCAGCTGGCGCTCTTTGTCGGACGCGGTGAATTTCGCAAAGGTTTTGTCGGCGAAGTAGCCCTGGCGATACGAGAGTGTCGCGTTGAGGTCGCGTGTCAGCGCCACCTTCACGCGGCGGAAGCGCCCATCCTGCGCGGTATTCGAACTCGTAAAACCGATGATGTAGTAGCTACGGATGGCCGCGGCCGCTTGCACGATGCCAAGCGACAGATCGTTGTTGTCGAACAGCGCCTTGCCTCCGGTATCCTTCGCCAGGCTGTACAGCGTGTCCTGCGACCGCTGAAAGTTCGTCGCCGCCGTATCCGCGGCCTGTCCGGTCAGCGACACGACGCCGGACGGAGACGGACGCGTCGCGTCGCCTAGTGGTGCCTGCGCCACAAGGCCCCGCGCGTCGATCGGATAGATCGACACGTTCGCGCGAATGGCAGCGTTGACGGTCGCCCGCAGCTGCGCCTGATTGTCGACGCCATTCAACCGAAGGCCGCTGGCGAAGTAGACCAGCGATTTCTCTTCGGGCAGACTGCGCAGCATCGTGGCCGCCGTCTGCAGCGCCGACAGCTGGCGATCCGTATTGAGGATGTTGAACTCCGCATCATCCTGCCCGAATGCCGTGCCGACGTCGGTCGTCTGATCCGGCATGTCGTCCGCGTCGCGCCGCTCTCCGTAGATGAGCGTCTCAATCACGTCTTTGAGCGTCGCGCGGTCGGCGGTGAAATCCTGCTTCACACGCACGGCGCCACCCTGAAACGTCATCACGGCAACGAGGTCCTGCGGTTTGATCTGCTCGGCGACGAACTTGCGCGCCGCCGTGTAAGCCCTCGCCTGATCGGGAGGCGGCATCGCCGAGAGATCGAAATAGAGAATCAGTAGCCGCTTGTCTGGATAACGGATCTCGCCTGCGGGCGATGCGGCGATTTGCGGCTGTACGGTGGGGGCGACACGGGAATTGCGGTCAGGCGGCGCCGGCGTTGCGGTCGGAGAAGCGGCGGCCTCGACTGTGTCAGCAGTATCCATTCGCTGGAACGCAACCAGGCTGATGGTCTGCGGCACTCCGTCTTCGGTGAGGGTGAAGTCGCTCGCTGTGAGACCCTCGATTGGCCGACCGTCCTTGTCGACGACGGTGACGTCGACAACGGTCAGCTGCGCTCCACTGCGAAATGTCGGCTGTTGTGCCCGGCCCGACGAGGCCAGCGTGAGAGCGGCTGACACGACGACGGCGGCCACACGTGACACCTGCCAGCCGTTTCTAGCGCGTGGCAGACGTTGAATCGTACCAGCGGCTCGATGAGCCACGAAAACACGAAACCACGGAACTGGGATCGTCACAAAATTCATTCTCGTGGTTTCGTGCTTCCGTGGGCGGAATCGAAATGATCCCGAAAAGGCGAGTACACAACTCCTGGCAGCATCGTTGGCCCGTTCAAAACCGCAGTCGCAGGCTGCTGTTCACTTTACGCATCGTGCTGGCCTGAACCGGCAGGCCAAACTGCGGACTGCCGACGATCGTATTCACGTTCGTGAACGTGACGTGATTGAGCACGTTGATGACGTCGAGCCGCCAGTCGAGCGTCAGCTTGTCGCCCCAGAGAAACGATCGACCAACGCTCGCGTTCGACGAAAACTGCGCGGGACCGCGGATGGTGTTGCGCCCCGCGTTGCCCCATTGGCCAGCGCGCGGCAACACGAACGCAGCCGGGTTCGCGTAGTACCCCGGCGCTCCCGCGTCCAACCTGCTCAGGTAATCTGCGCGAATCGTACCGGTGACGCCGGTGGTCGGGACAGATGTCAGAACAATTGGGGTCAGCGGCAGACCGCTGGCTGCTGTCATCTGGCTCGTCACCGTCCACCCCTTCAGCAGCGCGCCGCGAACGCCGCGCGCCAACGTACCACCGCTCACGCCGATGCCAGAGGTGTACTGAACCTGCGCGGTGACCGCATGACGCTGATCGAAACTCGACAGTGCGCGCTCGTCACCGGGATCGTGCCAGTTCTGCGCGATCCCAGCGCCATTCAGGGTCGCGCCAAGAAACGCCGCCGCCGCATCGTCGGTGGCCTTTGCGAGCGTGTACTGCGCAGAAGCGCTGAAACCATTGTGAAGTCGGCGTCGTACCTGCACCTGGCCGGCATGCCGGCTGGAGCTGCCGTTGGACGTCAGAAACACGAATCCGATCGGGCATGCCGGACACGGATTGGCGGCGCCGACGGGATAGGTATTCGGCAGAATCTCCTGCATCAGATGAGCGCTTTTCGTGCCGAGATACGTGGTGATGAGTGTCAGGGAGGCTGGAAGATCGCGCTGCACCAGAAGCTGCCAGTTGTGAGCGTATCCGACGCGCAAGTCGGGATCGACCGCAAACGTATTCCCGCCCGTCGTCGAGGTCACGAACCCGTTGGCAAGCGTGAGTGGATGCGCGGAACTGGTCTCGACGCTCGACGCTGTCGATAGCGGCGGCTGCTGCGCCAGGAGCAGCGTCATCGCCTGGTACACGGACGAATTCCGATAGATGCCATAGCCGCCGCGGACGACGAGCGAGGACCCCGCGACGGGACGCCACGCGATGCCGATCCGCGGTTGGAAGCCGCGCATGTCGGGCTTCAGCAGCGACGCCGGATACCGAGTACCGGTGAGCGATCCAACCGGATCGCTGGCGACAACGGGACTTGCGGCCGCAAATCCGGGTGCAAGATCGAGATTGACCAGCCGGCCGTACAGCTCGGTAAACGGCGACTCGTACTCCCAGCGCAATCCGATGTTGGCTGTGAACACAGGGCTGAGCCGCAGATCGTCCGTAACGTACAGATCGGAGCCGGTCGCTTGAAGAAACTTATCCGCGTTACCGAATGCAATCGTGCTCGAGTGAGGCAGGCCCAGAAGAAAGTCGGCCAGATCCGATCGGCTGGCGGCCCCCGTGAACGTGAATGTGCCGCGAGCGTTTTGTTGCGACACGACATCGAAATGCCTGATCCGCGCGTCGCCTCCCGCGGTCACCGTGTGTTTGCCATGGCTCCAGATGCTTTCTGCGCCCAACGCGTGCGTGCGATCGCGATTTCTCGCGTACTGCGCGGTAGCCAGACCGGCGATTGCGCTCGAAAAGGTCAGCGCCGGCGGACCCCAGTTCACCGGATCCTGGTTGTTACCGCTGATTCCTGCGTTGCCGGAAACATTCTCGCGATTCGCGAAGTTCGGGAGCACATCGGTTGCCAACCTCGTGTACTGATATCGAAGCCGCAGCGAGAGAAACTGCGAGAACCGATGGTTCCAGTTGACCGGCGCGTCGATGCCCGATACCGACGTCGAATCGACGAAGCCGAACAGGTTGGCAGAATCGGTGGCCGTCCGCTGGAGGGCCATGTTGCCGAACAGCTGATTCTTGGTGCTGAGCGTTTCGATCAAGCGCAACTGCAGCGCGTCCTGATGCGTCGCCACCACCACGGGCGTCTCGTAGTTATGGGCGGCGCCGGCATCGATGTTCGGCGCCGGGTAATAGCGCAGGAGCGATGATGCCTGAGGGCTGATCCTCGACTGCGGAATCACATTGCCCGGGAACGGAAGGCCGGTGACCGGATCGACGGGACGTACCAGTCTGCCGGACGCGTCGACGCTCTCCGAGAAGTCGCCTCGACGTTCGGCCAGGGTCGGCACCAACCCGGATTGCGTCGTCGCGTTGTGATCGTCAGTGTGCTGGTAACCGGCGAACAGGTTGACGCGGTTGGGCAGGCCGGGAACCTTCACCGGGCCTGCAAAGGAGCCGACAATCTGCGCGTCGTAGTAATCCGGCTTCGGCGACGGACGATCGGTGAACGAATAGGGAGCGGCCGCCCACGCCGAATTTCCGAGGAGCACGCCGATGCCGCCGTTGTACAGCGAACGAGCGCCGCGTCGATTGTTGCCGAACGCTACCAGTTGCGCGAATGGCGACGCTGCGCCGTTGTTCACGCTGCCGTTGATCAGAAAGCCATCGGCTGCGTCCCCCGAGCGATCGCCTTCGGCACCCGAACCTGCAACGATGGCCGCATCGCCGGCTGCCGCGGCTGGCACGTTCACCTCAGCGCGCTGAAATCCGCCGGAGGTCCCGGGCCGTGGGGGCTGCGCCGCTGATCCTTCCGCCGTCGGCGCGCCCGCGGCTGGAATAGCAGTCGTGGACGGCGCAGCCTCGATGCGATGCGCACCGCTCGCCGTCGCTTCGAATGGCAGAAGCGTCAACACGAAAATGCCAGGCTCCGCGTCGCTGGAAACCACGACATCCTGTCGAAGCGGCGAAAAACCCAGCATCTCGATTTGCACCGCCCAGGAACCATCGCCGAGATCCGCGAAGCGGAAGAGACCTTGCGCGTCGGTGACCGAGGTGCGCACATCGTCGACGCGTGTCACCGTCACCGTCGCGCCAGGAACCGGAAAATCGTTGAAACTGACCTGACCCGAGTAATCGGCGGCTGCAACCGTTCGCGCCCCGAGCACCAGCGTGAGGACGCTACACAGTACGCACCGTGCAACTCCGTCCAGCTGCAAAGAGATCAGTGAAATCCATTCTTTGCGGCCCTGGCGGCCTTTGCTGTCAAACATCCTCAGTTATGTACGCCGGATACCCGGCAACTAGTTTTCGGTCGGGTGTTCCGCACGATCGATCACGAGGATTTTCACCGGGCCTCGCTGCGAGTCCAGCTTGAGACCAAGCTGTTCCTGGACGGCCGTGAAGATGGAGGGACCGTTCGGATCGATTGGAACACCGTTCACGAGCGGCTCTGGCGCACCCGGCGGACGCTGTGGCATCTGATCCGGTGTCCATGTGAGGGTGAACTCGTAGCTCCCCGTGAGGCCGGTCTTGTCGACGACGGTTCGGCCAACGAAGTTCGCGAGGGCGTTCGCAACCTGGGATATCGGCGCTCCGCCCACGGCCATGTTGCCCATTCCAATCCGGATGCCACACTGCGGCCGATCGCCCGGCTGCCCCGGCGCCGGCGGTAGCATCGGCCCGCGACCGCGAGCGGCAGCCATCGCCGCGCAATCGACCTCCGACGGCTTGAGCTGCGGACCGAGCTTGCCGTCGCTTCGCGCAACCACGAGTGCATAAATCGGCATGTCCCTGGTTTCGTCGTGCACGACCAGCTTGAAGCGTTCCGCGAGCAGCGCGCGAATCATCAGCTGCCCGCGGCTCGGCTGGCCGCTCTGGTCGGCGCGGAACGGATCGCCGAGGCCATCGCCGCTTTCGGCCTTGGCGACGATGTCGAAGTGATCCTCAGCGAGCCAGCCGGGTCCGCCGGTGATCTGGAAGTCCTGGAGCTGGTACGCGTTGCGGATCAGCATGCGCAACGTCACGTTCGTGGCGGTGAATCGACCGCCCGGCTGAATGCCGAGCAGCACCCGACCGTCGCCGGATTTGTTCGGCTTGATCGAAGCCACCTCGAACTGTGGCAACGGCTGGTTCGCGCTTTGGCCGCCGGCTTGTGCGACGAGCGGCGCCGAAGCGATCGGCCAGCCACACCACAGCGCAGTCACAGCGAGGAGCACGAAAAGCGGAACGCCACGCCTCATACTATCGATCATGACTCAGTTCTCCCTTGGGTGCTCAGCCCGATCGACGACGAGGATGTCGACCGGACC
>JBKPDW010000293.1:0-12980 GCA_046728115.1 Acidobacteriota bacterium
AACCTGATCCGTCGCGATCGATCAGCTCGGAAGCGTCCACGCCCCATGAGGCCAGCGTGGCCAACAGCTGCGCCCGGCCGCCAGCGAACGTCGGCGTCCCGGCCGACGCTCCAATCGTCTTCAGGAGGGTTTCGGCATACAGGTTCTGACTCGCTTTCATCAATCGCAGCGCGAGCGTGGAGAGCGGCGGCGACGCGTACGACAACACCTCTCTCGCGCCTGTGCGCGACGGAGGATCCGTCACGGCGTCGATGTCCACGGCCGGTCCGCGAACGTCGATGCCTTGCGCGATCAGCGCGCGCCGGAGAGCGCTGACGAAAAAGATCGTGGGGTTGTCGACCGAGACCACGCGGGTGACAGGTGCACTGCCGAGCGGAATCGTTCCGCGCAGCTCCAGCGTCGAGCTGCCTGGCAGGCGGTGCGCGGTGATGCCAGGCGTCGCGTCAGCCGCCGCCGTCGTCAGCGTGCTGTGCACGACGAGGCCGCTCTCGACCGGCGTTATCGAGATCGCCGCAGAGTCGCCGACGGCCTTTCCAGGCGCGACCGCCAGCCGGATTGCATTCTCGTTGAACTGCAGCGCGCTGACGCCAGCCGCGTAGTCGTCCGGCAGGTCGTCCCACGACCATCCGAAACCCAGGCTGTTGTCGTCGAATGCGTTGTCGTCGCCGACGACTCGTCCCGAAATGGATTGAATCCCAGACACCTTGAGCTTCGCTGCCCACTCCGCGAACAGCGCATCAGCCATCCCGTCCGCGAGCCCGATACTCGGATCGCCGTTGCCGACCACAAGAAGATCGCCCACCAGGCGGTCACTCACGACCTGGCCCGCCGCAAGCAGCTGGGTGCGGTAGGTGTAGTTCCATCCGAGCCGCTCGGCCGCGGCCGCCAGCGTAACGATCTTCATGTTCGACGCCGGTATCAGAAGCTTGCGCGCGTTGCTCTCGTACAGCGTGTCGTCGCTTTTCAGCGACTTGACGAGCACGCCCCAATAGCCGCGCGCCAAAGCCGGATCGCCCATGATTGCGTCGATGTCGCGGACGAGGACCTGAAGGGCTGGAGAGGCTGGACGGGCAAGAACGGCTTGCCGGGTGGAAGGGCTGGAAGCGGTTCGCGTCGCGGCGGAGCATCCCGCGATGCCGATCGCGAGAAAGCCGATGGCCGTGAATCTCTTCACGCGCTATTTGCTGAGTTCGTCGAGCGACTTGTTGACTTCGGTGAAATCCGTATTGTCAGACTTCGCCGCGCCAGGCTCTCCGGGACGGGACGCGAACACGTTGTCCCCGTCCTTCCCGAACGTCACGCGCTCTTCCTTCTTCCCATCGTCGAATTTGACGAAGACGGTCATCGCTGGCTTGTCCAGGCCGGTTTTCACGGTCGAGTCGACGAACGAGCTCGCGCGCATGTTCGAGAGACGGCTCAGCATGCCTTCGACCTTGTCCTTATCAGCGTCGGCGGCGTTCGGGCTGACGCGCCGCCATTTGTCCTGCGCGTTTTCGCCTTGGCCCTTGACCCGCTCGAACACCGCGGTCTGGCCGCTGCGCGTAATTTCCACACGGGTCGCATTGTACGCGCGGAACTCGAAGAGATCCTTTCGCCGATAGTCGTCGGCGCCTTTCTTGATTTCATCGAGGAGCGAGCTCTCGACGGTCACGACGGCCGTCTTCGAGGCATCGCGCGCGTAGACGGTATTGTCCGCGGCCTTCCCGCCGAAGAGCAGCGTCGCTGTGGCGCTTCCGACATTCAACTTGACGGTCGCCTCGGGCTTCTCCAACCCGTACGTCTTCAGATCCTGCGGTGTCGGGTCGCTCGACACGATCGATTTCATCTGGGCGCTCTGCAGTCGGCCGATCAGACCTTCGACAGTGCCAAAATCGGCGCGCACGTCCAGCGGCTTCGCAATCTTCCAGTCGCTGCCGGCCTTGGCCAGTACCAACGCCTTGCCTCCAGCCGACACGTCGACGCCGTCCACCTTGTCACGCTCGAATTTCAGCAGCGTCTTGTCGCGAAGATCGAACGTGGACTTGTTGAGCGTCGACTCCTGAAACGACGGAATGAGAAAGACCTTCTTCTCGTCGTTGCGCATGGCGAACAAGTCGCCGCCGGTGGGCGACTTTTCACCGATGAGAAGCGTGCGATACGTCTTGTCGGCGGCGGTCTTGAAATCGAGCCGGATGCGCGGGTTCGACAGGCCGTAGTCGTTGAGGCTCGTCGGGTTTTCGTCGATGACCCGGGTCACCTCGATCGACGACAGCGCGGACGCGATGCCCGACGCCTCGGAATCATCCGCTTTGCCCGACACCGGCTGACTCAGCTGCCACGCCCCGTTCTCTTTCTTGAGTGTCGTGCTGTCGCCGCTGGCCGAACTGACTTTGATCTCGTCGATCTTGTCGGATTCGACCGATGCGAATACTTTCTCCTGTTTCTTTCCGGTTTCAGCCGCCGGCTGCTTCCACGTGACGAAATAGATGTATGCGCCGAGACCGGCGAGCACGACGGCGAACGCGAGCGTGGATTTCAGCCCGCGCATCTACCGCCTCCGCCACCAGGTGTAGATGCCGGTGCCGAAGATGCTTGCCGGGATGATCAGCAGCGACAACCAGGTGATGTTGGCCTGTTGCGTCGCCGTCATCGTGATGCGCCGATCCTCCGGATCCTTCGGTCTGATTGAAATCAGGTTTTCCTGTTGTGCAAGCCAGCCGACCATGTTCATGAAGAGGTCGCGATTGCCCTGAATGCCCAACGCGAAGTTCGCGGCAAAGTCCGAGTCGCCGACGACAATGACGCGCGTTTCGGGTTTCGGTGCGTCTGCGGGTGCACCCGGCGCGGCCGCTGTCGTCGTCGCCGAGACCGCGGCGCCGATCGAGACAGGGCCCTTCTTGTCGCCTTTCGCTTCCTCGAGGGCCACTTTGCCGCTCGTGAGCAGGCCCTTGATATCGGTTTCCGACCAGCTGTTGGGACTGGTCTCGAGGAACGTCTGCGCGGTGTGGCTGTTCACGCCGCCGCTCACGGGCGTGATGGATCGCGCCAGAGGATACGCGGTCAGATAGGTGAACCGTTCGGTGATCTTGTGAGAGGGATACGTCGCGACGACCGGCACCGACGCGTCGGTTCCAATCAACCGCCCCATGCCGCTGATGTCGACGACGATGTCGTTGTTGACGTCAATGCCCCAGTCGTGCGCGAGCGCGATCAGGTTCGTCAACGGTGCGCTGTCGGCCTTTTCAGGCGGATCGAGCTCCAGGAGCAGCTTGCCGGCCTTGTCGAGGTATTTCTTGAGCGCGTCGATCTCCGGGGCGAAGAAGTCGGTGCGCGGACCCGCGACGATGACTACCGAGGCGTCGTCAGGTACCGATCCCTGCTGCGCGATTGCGAGCTTGTCAACGGTGTAGTTCTCGCGCCCGAGCGCACCCGCGATGGCGTTGTAGCCGTCGCGCTCCGACGAACCGTTGTCCTTCTCGCCATGACCGATCGTGAAGTACACCTTCTTCTGCTGGCCGGTTACGACCTTGATGATCGCGGTCGTGACGTCCTGTTCCGTGTCGGACGTGACGCGCTCGGTGCGCCCCTTGTAGTTGAAGAGGATGGTCCCGTACTGCTGGATCTGGTTCTGCTTGGCGAGGGTGGGTTTCTTGTCCGGATCGACGTACTCCGTCGAGACTTGCTTCGACGTGTACTCGTATTCCTTGATCTTGTCCTGATAGCGCGGAAATTCTTCTTCCTTCGCAAACACCTGCACCTGCAGCGGCGAGTCGAGCTTCGCCAGCACGTTGCGCGTTTGATCCGACAGACTGAACTGTTTGTTCGCCGTCAGGTCCCATCGCTTGTTCTGTTTCGATCCGATGTAGTTGATGGCGACGAGGATTCCCAGGACGACCAGAACGCTCGTGGCGGCCAGGGTGCCGTAGCGGGCCTGCCGTCGCGAGAACACCCTGGCAATCTCACGCCATTGCCCCAGGGTGTAGGCAAGCACACAGACGAGCCCCGCCCACGCCAGGTAGTACGCCCACTGCTCCTTCGCTGGATATCCGAAGCGGATGGCGACGGCCACGAGCACCAGGCCCGTCCCGACCCATCCGATTGCGCTCAGAATGCGATTCAACATGCTTTTGCTTGCCTCAAACGGGAATGGAAGGCGGCGAAGTCCGCAACCATCAATCTACGTTGCGGTCTTGACGGTCCTCATAATCAGCCTCGCCAGCGCTCGCTATCCACCGACTTCGCGGTCAGAAACAACCCGAACGTGATGAAGCTCACGTAGTAGATCAGATGCTTCGTGTCGACAACGCCCTTCGAGAAGTCCTCGAGGTGGTCGATGATCGACAAGTACTGCGTCAATTGATCGACCGTCGGTCCGGAGAAGCTGCCGATCCAGGTGATGATCCAGAGCAGCAGGAACACGGCGAAGGTGACCATCCCCGCGACAATCTGATTCTTCGTCAGGCTCGAAATCAGCAGTCCGAGCGAGATGAAGCAGCCGCCGAGCAGGAACAGTCCCAGATACGCCGTGAGGATCGGCTTCCACTCCGGGCGGCCGTAGACGAACAACAGGCCGATGTGGAACATCGTCACGAGCAGCATGACGCCGTACAGCGCCATCGCACCGAGGAACTTGCCCATGATGATCTGAAAGTCCGACACCGGAGAGGTCAGGAGCAGCTCGATTGTGCCTGAGCGTTTCTCCTCCGAGTAGGTGCGCATCGTCACCATCGGCATGACGAAGAGAATCATGATGGTGACGTTCTGCAGCAGCGGCCGGATCATCTGCTGGTTGACGTTCAGCGCCTGCGGACCCTGCATGCCAAACTGGTTCATCTGCATGCTCTGCCGCACGAAGAACTGCAGAATGGCGACGAAGAAGTAGCCGTAGAGCAGCGCCCAGAGGCCGATGGCGATGTACGCGATCGGACCTGCGAAGTACGACTTCAACTCTTTCTGGGCGATTGCAATGATGTTACGCATTGGCCATATCTCCCGCGGGCGCAGCCGCCGCATCCTCCACGCCTGTGGCCTGCATTTCCGCCTCGTCGGTGGTGAGCGACAGGAAGATGTCCTCCAGGCTCATGCGCATCGGCCTGAGCTCGAGCAGGCCCCAGCCGTTCGAGACGACGGCCCGCGCGAGGTCGCGCCGGATGTCCCGGCCGCGCTCGCTCTCGACTTCGTATCCGACGACGGCATCGCGGCGATCGGATTCGACGACACGCGTGACTCCGGCGAGTCCCTCGAGCGAGCGCCCGACGTCGGCGCCGTTCCCGTCGACCTGGACGTACATCGTTTCCGACCCGCGGAACCGCGACTCGAGGTTCTCGGGTGTGTCGATCGCCACGACGCGACCTTTGTTGATGATCACCACCCGCTGGCACGTCTGCGACACCTCGGGCAGAATGTGCGTGCTCAGGATGACTGTGTGATCGCCCGCGAGGTCCTTGATCAGTTGCCGCGTCTCGATGATTTGCTTCGGATCGAGTCCGGCCGTGGGCTCGTCGAGAATCAGCACGTCTGGATTGTGAATGAGCGCCTGTGCCAGTCCGGCGCGCTGCCGGTAGCCTTTCGAGAGCTTCGAGCACAGCCGATTCGCCATATCGGCGACGCGGGTGCGATCCATGGCGTAGAGCACGCGTTGACGCCGCTCGCCCGTCGGCACGCCTTTGATCTTGGCCACGAAGTCGAGGTACTCGAGCACGGTCATGTCGGGGTAGAGCGGCGGACTCTCGGGCAGGTACCCGGTGCGGCGCTTGGCCTCGATCGGCTGCTCGAAAACGTCGAACCCGGCGACAATCGCTTTCCCCTCGGTGGCCGGCATGAAGCCGGTCAGGATGCGCATCGTTGTCGTCTTGCCGGCGCCGTTGGGACCCAGGAACCCCAGAATCTCCCCGCGTTCGACACGAAAACTGACATCGTCGACGGCGGTAACTCGACCGTATCGCTTGGTGAGGTGCTGAACCTCGATCACAAATCTGCTCCTCTGAGGGTTGAACCAACAGAAAATGCTATCCGAACCGCGATAAAAAATGTAGGGGGCCGCGCCTTGCCGGCCCATCGGGAGGCTTATGAGTGTAGACGTTGGAACCCAGGCCCCGGACTTCACGCTGACAAGCCAGGAGCGACAATCGGTGACATTGAGCGCGCTGCGCGGCTCGCCAGTTGTGCTCGCGTTTTTTCCGGCGGCCTTCAGCTCAGTCTGCACCAAAGAAATGTGCACGTTCCGCGATTCGCTCCGGCACCTGAACGCCGTCGGTGCGCACGTCTTCGGGATCAGCGTCGACACCTTCTGGTCGCTGAAAGCGTTCCACGAGCACGAGCACTTGACGTTCCCCTTGTTGAGCGACTTCAACAAGGAGGTCATCCAGGCGTACGGCGTCTTTCAGGATGACATGATCGGTCTCAAGGGCATCGCCAAGCGGGCTGTTTTCGTGATCGACAAGGATGGAATTGTCCGCCATCGCGAGGTGCTGAACGATGCTCGGACCGAACCCGATTACGACAAGGTCTTCAAGGCGCTCGCACGCTTCCGTGACGAACAGGGGTGAGGGTCAGGTGCAATCGCCGATCTCTGCTATACTGCACATATGAGCATCTGCTCAGATATGCAGATATGAGCCCGACCAGGCATCCGCTCGGCGACCGAACCGCGGTCGCGCTGGCCGACACCTTCAAGGTGCTGGGCGACACGACGCGCGTTCGCATTCTGGACGCCCTGTCCCGGTCAGAGCTGTGTGTCTGCGACATCGCACGGCTTGTCCGCCTGACCGAATCGGCGGTTTCGCATCAGTTGCGCCTGCTGCGCGACACGCGGCTGGTTCGCGCCCGTCGGAAGGGGCGCCAGATCTTCTACACGCTCGACGATGACCACATCGTCGGTCTCTTCGCGCAGGGCCTCGAACACGTCGAGGAGCGCGACGGGCGCCGCCGATGACACCCTGCACGGTCTGCGAACTCCACGCGGAGTCGACCTTCAAGATCGAGGGGATGGATTGCCGCGAGGAGGTGGCGATGCTCGAGCGTCGCTTCAGGAACCTCACGGGCCTCGAGGCCTTCACAGCAGATATCGTCGGTCAACGGCTGCACGTCAAGTACGACGCGGCCAAGCTGTCCGCGGGAGCCATCGCCGGTGCGGTTGCTGATACCGGCATGCGGGCATGGCTCGAGCACGAGGAACCGATCGCATTCAGCGAGCAATCGCTGCGGCGTCGGCAGGCGGGCGTGCTCGTGTCCGGCGCGGCGCTCGGTCTTGCGCTGGCCGCCGATCTAACGGGGGTCGGCGTTTGGTCCACGCTGCTGTACGGCGTGTCTTTCGTCACGGCGTTGCCGTTCACGATCCGTCGCGCCTGGCACGCCGTCCGCGTCGGATCGCTCGACATCAACGTGCTGATGATGATTGCCGCCACTGGCGCCATCGCGCTCGGTCAGCTTTCGGAGGCCGCCGCCGTGGTGTTTCTGTTCGCGGTCGCACAAACGCTCGAGGCACGTACGCTCGATCGCGCCCGCAACGCGATTCGCGGGCTCATGGAGCTGACGCCGAGCGAGGCCATCGTTCGCGACGGATCCATCGAGCGTTCGCTCCCCGTCGACGACATTGTTCCAGGGGCCGTCATTGTCGTGCGTCCCGGCGAGAAGATGCCGCTCGACGGCGTCGTTGTCGCCGGCCAAAGCTTTGTAAACCAGGCGCCGGTTACGGGCGAATCAATACCTGTCGACAAGGGCGAGGGCGACTCGGTCTTTGCGGGAACGATCAACGGCCGCGGCGCACTCGAGATCAGAGTCACGCATCGGCGTCGCGATACCACTCTGGCGCGAATCATCCATCTCGTCGAGCGTGCGCAGGCGCAGCGCGCGCCGGCGCAGGCGCTCGTGGAACGGTTCGCACGCGTGTACACGCCGGCCGTCATCCTCCTCGCCATTGGCATCGCCATCGTCCCGCCGCTTGCATGGGAACTCAGCTGGCATTCGGCGATCTACCGCGCGCTGGTCCTGCTGGTGGTTTCGTGCCCCTGTGCGCTGGTGATCTCGACGCCGATGTCGGTCGTCGCTGCGCTGGCTGGAGCGGCGCGCAAAGGCGTCCTCATCAAAGGCGGCGCGCACCTGGAACGGACCAGCCGCGTGCGGTGTGTCGCATTCGACAAGACCGGCACGCTGACGTATGGCACGCCGCGGGTGCTCGAGGTCGTCCCGCTGAATGGCGCTGGCGTTACCTCGGTGGTCACACTGGCCGCATCGGTCGAGCGACGGTCCACGCATCCGATCGCACATGCGATCGTGCAGTACGCTGATTCGCTCCGCCTGCCGTCACTGCCCGCGTCAGAGGTCTGTGCGATGTCGGGGAGGGGCACGGAAGGACGCGTCGACGGCACTCGAGTGCTGCTCGGCAACCACCGGTTGTTCGAGGAGCGCGGCCTGTGCTCGCACGCGCTGCATGAGCGGGTGGTCGAGGCAAGCGCGGTGGGAAGCACGACAGTGCTGGTTGCGCGCGACGACGAGCCAATCGGCATCATCAGGATCACCGATCGGGCGCGAGAGGCAGGAAAGGGAACCGTCGAGCTGCTGCGGCAGCAGGGCGTCGAACGGGTGGTGATGCTGACCGGTGACGGCCGTGCGACTGCGAGGACGGTTGCGGCGGAGCTCGGCGTCGACGACTTCCGCGCCGAACTGCTTCCCGAGGACAAGGTGAAGGCCGTCGAGGAACTGCGCGGCCGCTACGGCTCCGTGGCGATGGTTGGCGACGGAGTGAACGACGCGCCCGCGCTCGCGACCGCGGACGTCGGCATTGCGATGGGCGCCGCAGGCAGCGCGGTCGCGCTCGAAACGGCCGACGTGGCGTTAATGGCCGACGAGTTGCTGAAGATTCCGTACACCTTTCGCTTGAGCCGCGCGACGGTGCGCAACATCAAAGCCAACTTCGCGATTTCCATCGTCATGAAGGCGGCGTTCGTCGTGGCGGCGGTGGCGGGCGTGGCAACCCTCTGGATGGCGGTGATTGCCGACACAGGCGCGTCGGTCGTCGTGATCGCGAACGCACTCAGGCTGCTGCGCGCGGACTGATCAGCGCTCGTCGCGTGCGTCGTGTTCCGTGACGGGTGCGCGCTTCTTCGCTGTCGACAGCCACACTTTCGCCACGCGCAGTCCATCGAGGGCGTCGACACGCATCGTTCGGCCCTCGACCTCGATCGTGTCACCCACGCGCGCGCGTCGTCCGAGCCGGCCGAGCACGTACCCGCCAACCGTTGTGTAGGTTTCTTCGTCCACGTTGAGGCCGAACTGAGCGTTGACATCGCCGACCAGGGCCAGGCCGTCGATGTCTGCCGAGCCATCGGCTCTGGTGACAATGCGCGCGGATGTCGCGTCGAATTCACCGGGCACTTCGCCGATGATCCGCTCCATCAGCGATTCAAACGTGACCATTCCCGCGGTGCCGCCGTACTCGTCGATCACAATCGCTTCGCGCACGCGCCGCCGTCGCATTTCGGCGAGCAGATCGTCGGCGCGGAGCGTCTCGGGAACCGCCAGGACCTCGCGAGCCAGCGATCCCGCTGTCACGTGCTGATCCTGGTTGGCCACCGCGCGCAGGACGTCCCGGATGTGCAGGGTGCCGGTCAAATCGTCGAGATCCGCACGATAGACCGGCAGCCGCGTGTGCCCGCCGCGCGCGATCTGCGGCACGAGATCGGGCAGCGTCGTGTCGGCCTGGACAGCGACGAGCTCGGTGCGCGGGATCATCACCTGCCCGGCGGTGAGATCGGCAAAGCCGAAGACGCGGTGCAGCATCTGCTCTTCCTGCTCCTCGAGGACGCCCGCTTCCTGGCTGGCCGTCACGAGCATCTTCAACTCCTCTTCGGAATGCACCATCGAGTGCCCGTCGCGGCCGCGGATGCCGAGGGCTCGGGTGATCGATCGCGCGGCGAGGTGCACCAAGCGTATGAACGGCCAGAACGCGCGCATGAACAGCTCGAGCGGTTTCACCACCCGGAGCGCCACGCGCTCGGATCGCTCGAGCGCGATCCATTTCGGTGTCAGCTCTCCGAAGACGATTTCCACCGCCGTGATGATCGCGAACGCAATCACGACGGCGATGCTGTGCGCGGTGGCCGCGGCGAGCGGCACCGGCATGAATCCGAGCGGCGGCTCGATCAGCGACGCCAGCGCCGGCTCGGCGATCCAGCCGAGGCCGAGGCTTGCCATGGTGATGCCGAGCTGGGTGGCCGCGATGTAGCGATCCGGCTCCGTGACCGCACGCCGGACCGCGCGAGCGCCTCGATGGCCTTCCGCGATGAGCTGATCGATCCGCGTTTTCCGCACGGTGACGATCGCGAACTCTGCGGCGACGAAGAAGCCGTTGGCGAACACCAGTGCCCACAGGCCGGCCAGCCGCCACATGGCCGTCGCTAACGACGCTTCCATCAAGAGCCTCCGGTATGGACTGTAGCAGACCGCGCTTTACGCCTTGCGGTTCGAGAAGAAATGCGCGTCGACGAAGTGGTCGATGAGGGACTGGCGTTCGGGGTCGACCGACTCGAATTGAATGCCCATGCCGACGCGCCGGTCGCTCCAGACCACGCGCCCTTCGGCGTCGATGTCGTGCTTCGATCCCGGCATGCGGAAACGAACCTTCATTTTTGAGCCATTTTCAAGCGGGCTGGTCGTGCGAATGGCGATGCCGCCGCGACCGAGGTTCAGCGTCAGCGCCGCCGCGATGGTGTTTCCATATCGGTACTGCACCGGAATGCCGAGCACCACGCGCGGGCTGCTGCGCCGGTTGAAATTGTCGGGGAACAGATGCGGGGCGAGGGCCGGTACGATGTGCTGGGCGGAGCTGTACTCGTTGATGTAGCCGGCAACGCCGAGCGCCGCGAGATCGCGAACGTCGCTCGCGCTGGCGATCGTGCCGCTGAACACCAGGATTGGCACGCGGCCGTCCGCAAGTTCGCGGATCCGGCGCACCAGCTGTACGCCCTGGGACTGAGGCAGCTGCAGGTCGAGCACGATCAAGTCGACCGCCTCGGACTGCCCGCGAATCTGCGCGATCAGATCGGAGGCATCGGTGGCGAGAATCGCCTTGTGTCCCGCCTGCTCGATCGCCGCCCGAAAACGCTCGCGTACGAAGGCGGTGTCGTCGGCAACGAGGACGGTCTTGGTGACGACCGATGTGCTGGCCATTTGTGAACCGGGAACGCGCGGCGACGTGCCCCGGCGCGTTGCAGACCTGCGCAGGTTGTCGCTATACTCGCGATCGTCCCGCCTGGGGGGATTGTACCAGCACGCCGCGCGTTGCCTGGAGCGTATTCCGTGAGAGAGCGGCAACGTCACGTGTTGAGAGCGATCGGAGCGCGTATGCCCACCTGTCCGGAATGCGATGCCGAAATCGAGGTCGACGAGTTCGATGTCGACAAGGGCGATCAGCTTAGTTGCCCCGAGTGCGGCTCGAATCTCGAGGTGGTCGGTCTGTCCCCCATCGAGCTCGACGTTGCTCCCGATGAGGACGAGGAAGAAGAAGAAGAAGAAGACCTCGGCACGGACGACGATGACGATCTCGACGATTCCGACGCGACTGACGAGGACGACGAGGAGGACGAGGGTTGGGAGGAGTGATCGAGAAGGAAGCGGCGCTTGGTGACGCGCTCAGCTCCCTTCGGTCGGTCATCGTCGCGTACAGCGGAGGCGTCGATAGCGCGTACCTCGCCTACGTCGCTTCGCGAACGCTTGGCGATCGCGCATTGGCCGTGACGGCCGAAAGCCCGAGCTATCCGGAGCGTCACCGCCAGCTCGCCATTCGTATTGCGCGCGAGTTCGGCCTGCGCCACGAGATCATCCAGACCCGCGAGCTCGAGGTGCCGGAATACCGCGCGAATCCCGCCAACCGGTGCTATTTCTGCAAGCGCGAGCTCTACTCACATCTCAGCCGGCTCGCCGCCGAGCGCGATGCCGTCGTCGTGGACGGCAACAACGCCGACGATCGCGGTGATTACCGTCCTGGACGCCAGGCCGCCCGTGAATTCGGCGTGTTGAGCCCGCTCGACGACGTCGAACTGACCAAGGCCGAAATTCGCGAGCTGTCGCGCCGCGCCGGGCTGCCGACCTGGGACGAACCGGCGTCCGCCTGCCTGTCGTCACGAATTCCTTACGCGAGCGAAGTGACCAACGACAAGCTGCGCAGAATCGAAAATGCGGAAGAGTCGCTACGGGCGCTCGGGTTCCGCGTCGTCCGCGTGCGACATCACGACGAGGTCGCCCGGATTGAAATTGCCCGCGACGAAATGGCGCGTGCCCTCGACCCCGACATGGCCGCCGCGATCTCGCGCGCGCTCAAGGCGCTCGGCTATCGATATATCAGCCTCGATCTGGAGGGCTACCGCACCGGCAGCCTGAATGAAGGCCTGCTGCTGCGGCCCGAGTGAATCGGCGCCGAGCGCGCGCTGCGGTCCCCGGTGTTCTCGCGCTGATTTTCCTGGCGTTTCATCTGCGGTTTCTTCCGCAATCGCTCGAGGATCTCGACTCGATCAACTTCGCGCTGGGGGTGCGGCACTACGATGTCGCCGAGCATCAACCGCATCCGCCCGGGTATCCGCTCTACATCCTGGTTGCAAAAGGCATTCGGACGTTCGCGAGTTCCGAGCTCGTCGCCCTGAGTGTGTTGAGCATCATCGCCGGCGCAGCCGGCATTGTCGCGATTGGCGCACTCGCCAGTCGTATCGGCAGAAGCGAAGCCGAGGCGTGGCCGATCGCTGCGACCCTGATCGCCCTCAGCTCGCCGCTGTATTGGTTCACGGCGTCGCGCCCGCTCAGCGACATGCCCGGTCTGGCCACGGCGGTTTCGATTCAGGCGATGACGGTTGCCGCGATGACGCCACGCGGCTTGTATGGCGCGATGTTTTGTGCCGCGTTGGCGACGGGGATCCGATCACAGATTGCGTGGCTCACGGTGCCTCTGGTGCTGTACGCCGTCACGACGCGGCTCTCTCATTCCTCGACAAGTTCGGGATGCCCTGAGC
>JBKPDW010000294.1:0-6108 GCA_046728115.1 Acidobacteriota bacterium
CCGGGGTTTCGGTTCGCGTCGTGTGAGGGGTAGATGTGATACAGTTCTGGAGCTTGTGAAACGTTTCGCAAGCTGCCGCCTGCGCGCAGACGCCTCGGCGCGATACACTCGCCCTTTCGCGCACGCGCGTCGGCGGGAGTAACCCCATAACCATGACCAACAAAACCGCTGCCCTTCGCTATGCCCGCGCCCTGCTCGACGTCGGCGTCAAGGAGCAGACGGATCTCGACGCGATCGAGCGCGACGTGGCACGCTTCGCGGCATCGCTGGCCGATCACCCAGTGCTCGCGAAAGTGCTGTTCAACCCTGTCGTCCCGGCGCCGCGCAAGCGCACGATCGTCTCCGAAATCACGGCGCGGATGCAGCTGTTGCCCGTCGTGGCGAAGCTGCTGCAGCTGCTCGCGGAGCGCGATCGACTCGTGATCGTGCCCGAACTGCTCGCCGCGTACCGCGATCGGCTGCTCGACTATCGACACGTGGTGCGTGCGGAGGTCACGACCGCCACGCCGCTGGTCGACGGACGCGCTAGCGACATCGAGCAGCGGCTCCGGCAGGTCATGGGCCGCACGGTCACGCTGCAGACGCGGACCGATCCCGCGATCCTTGGAGGCATCGTGGCGCGAATCGGCAGCACGGTGTATGACGGCAGCGTGACGGGACAGTTGGAGAGAATGCGAGATCATCTCGTGCAGGGAACAGGTCGCTGAGGATCGCGAACATGGACATCAAAGCCGACGAAATATCCAAGATCATCCGCGAGCAGATCGGGAGCTACACCGTCGACGTCGACGTCGCCGAGGTGGGAAGCATCATCTCGATCGGCGACGGCATCGCGCGCGTGCACGGCGTCGACAATGCGATGGCCGGCGAGATGCTCGAGTTCCCGCACGGTGTGTTCGGCATCGCGTTGAACCTCGAAGAGGAAAGCGTCGGCGCCGTGCTGCTGGGGGAGTTCAAGGACATCAAGGAAGGCGATCTGGTCAAGCGCACGGGCCGCATCATTTCGGTGCCTGTCGGTGAAGAGATGCTGGGCCGCGTCGTCAACGCGCTCGGTCAGCCGATCGACGGCAAGGGCCCGATCGCGACCGAGCGGTTCGCACCGATCGAGCGGCTGGCTCCCGGCGTCGTGGATCGTCAGAGCGTCAAGGAACCGCTGCAGACAGGTTTGAAAGCGATCGATGCCATGGTGCCGATCGGCCGGGGGCAGCGCGAGCTGATCATCGGCGACCGGCAGACGGGCAAAACTGCGTTGGCGATCGATACGATTCTCAATCAGCGCGACACCGGGGTCACTTGCATCTACAACGCGATCGGTCAGAAGCAGTCAACGGTGGCGCAGGTCGTGCGCACGCTCGAAGAATTCGACGCGATGCGCTACTCGATCGTCGTCGCGGCGGCGGCCGCCGATCCGGCGCCGCTGCTCTACATCAGTCCGTACGCGGCGTGCGCGATGGGCGAGTTCTTCCGCGACAGCGGCCGTCATGCGCTGTGCGTGTACGATGACCTGTCGAAGCACGCGCAGGCGTACCGCCAGATTTCGCTGCTCTTGCGGCGACCGCCTGGTCGCGAGGCCTACCCCGGCGACGTGTTCTACCTGCACTCCCGGCTGCTGGAACGGGCTGCGAAGCTCAACAACGAGCTTGGCGGCGGTTCGCTGACGGCGCTGCCGATCATCGAGACGCAGGCCGGCGACCTGTCCGCGTACATTCCGACGAACGTGATATCGATCACCGACGGGCAGATCTTCCTGGAATCAGATTTGTTCCATCAGGGCGTGCGCCCGGCCATCAACGTCGGCAACTCCGTCTCGCGTGTCGGCGGGTCGGCACAGATCAGGGCGATGCGCCAGGTGGCGGGGACCCTGCGGCTGGATTTGGCGCAATACCGCGAGCTCGCCGCCTTCGCGCAGTTTGGCAGCGACCTCGACAAGTCGACGCAGGCGCAGCTCAATCGAGGCGCCCGGCTGGTCGACATCCTGAAGCAACCGCAGTACGAGCCGCTGCCCGTGGAGCGACAGGTTGCCATCATTTACGCCGGCACCAACGGGTACTTGGACGCCATCGCCGTTTCCGAAGTGCGCGCGTTCGAGACGGAGCTGTACAAGTTCCTCGACACGCGATCGCCCGAAGTGGTTCGCGGCATGGCCGAAAAGAAGCAGCTGGACAGCGAGCTGAAGGGAAAGCTCGACGCGGCCGTCAAGGAATTCGCGACCGACTTCGCGGCAAGGAAAGCGGCGGCCGCATAACGACGATCGTTCGAGGGATCGCAGAGCCCGCCGCCAGGTGTCGGCGACTCCGCGGTTGCTTTGTAAGCTATGCCATCACTTATCGACTTGCGGCGCCGGATCCGCGCGGTCAAGAACACGCAGCAGATCACGAAGGCGATGAAGATGGTCGCGGCGTCGAAGCTGCGGCGGGCGCAGGAGCGCATCGTCACCGCGCGGCCATACGCGCTGCAGATGCGGCGCGTGCTGCGAAGCGTTGCCGCGCGCGTGGACGCCTCCGCGCATCCGCTTCTCACCGCTCGTCAGCAACGACCCGAATCGAAGACGCTCGTCATCGCCGTGACGGCCGACAAGGGGTTGTGCGGCAGCTTCAATACGAATGCGATTAAAGCCACCGCCACCTTCGTGCTCGGGCAGGGTCCGTGTGTGCTTGGACTCGTCGGCAGAAAAGGCCGCGAATACTTCGGCCGCCGTGGCTTCCCCACATTGTTCGAAGAGGTCGGGATTTTTCAACAGTTGCGCGCGGAGGATGCCAGAAGGATTGGTCAAGCAGCCGTCGGCGCCTTTCTGGGCGAACAGGTCGATCGGGTGGTGTTGATCTACAACGAGTTCAGGTCGGTCATCTCCCAGCGGGTGGTGGTCGATCAGCTGCTGCCGATCGTTCGCGCCGAGGTGGAGGAAAGCGCCGAAGCCGAAGGCGGAGCCTCGCCTGGCGCAGGATACAAGCCGGTCGAGTACCTGTTCGACCCGGCGCCGCAGGTGATCTTCGATCAACTGTTGCCTCGGTATATCGGAGTACAGATTTACCGCGCGCTCCTCGAGTCGAACGCGGCGTTTTTCGCCGCGCAGATGACCGCCATGGACACCGCCACCAAGAACTCGGCGGACATGATCGGCAGCCTGACTCTCTACATGAACAAGGTGCGTCAGGCAGGCATTACACGGGAGATCATCGAGGTGGTCTCGGGCGCGGAGGCGCTGTAGGGCCGGGGAACGGGGTTCGTGCCTCGGGGTAAGCCTTGAGCGGTCAGGCGTTGGGGCTTGGGCTCGTGACCAGGGTGCGGGATTAACGGGGACTACAAGTCATGCAGAACACGCAGGTGGGCAAGATCGTTCAGGTGATTGGTCCGGTTCTGGATATCGAGTTCGATTCGGGACACTTGCCTCAAATCTACAACGCGCTGCGCATCCACTCGGATGGCGCGGGCGGCGAACCGATCGACGTCATCGCGGAGGTGGAGCAGCATCTCGGCGAAAACCGTGTACGCGCGGTGGCGATGAAGCCGACCGATGGCATGCAGCGCGGGATGACGGCGACCGACCTGGGCGAGCCGATTTCGGTGCCGGTCGGTCCCGAGACGCTCGGGCGCGTGCTGAACGTGCTCGGCGAGCCGATCGATTTCCCGAATCGACCGGTCGAGACGAAGGCCCGCTGGCCCATTCATCGCGCCCCCCCCAATCTCGAGAGTCAGTCGACCGAGCTGAAGATGTTCGAGACCGGCATCAAGGTCATCGACCTGCTCGAACCGTACCTGCAAGGCGGCAAGATCGGTCTGTTCGGCGGCGCCGGCGTCGGCAAGACGGTCATCATCCAGGAGCTCATTCACAACATCGCCACGAAACACGGCGGTGTGTCGGTATTCGGCGGCGTCGGCGAACGGACGCGCGAGGGCAACGACCTCTGGCACGAATTCCAGGAGTCGGGCGTCATCGACGTCAACGACTGGACCAAGTCGCGCGCCGCGCTCGTGTACGGCCAGATGACGGAGCCGCCGGGCGCGCGTTTGCGTGTCGGCCTCTCGGCGCTGACCGTGGCCGAGTACTTCCGCGATGCCGAGGGCAAGGACGTTCTCCTCTTCATCGACAACATCTTCCGGTTCACGCAAGCAGGATCGGAAGTGTCGGCACTGCTCGGCCGCATGCCGTCGGCGGTCGGCTATCAGCCGACTTTGCTGAGCGAGATGGGCGAGCTGCAGGAACGCATCACGTCCACGAAAAAGGGGTCCATCACCTCGGTGCAGGCGATCTATGTGCCTGCTGACGACTACACCGACCCTGCGCCGGCAACCACCTTCGCGCATCTCGACGCGACCACGAACCTTTCGCGACAGATTGCCGAGCTGGGAATCTACCCGGCGGTCGATCCGCTGGCGTCGACGTCACGCATTCTCGATCCGCGCATCCTCGGGCAGGAGCATTACCACGTCGCCCGCCAGGTGAAACAGATTTTGCAGCGTTACAAGGACCTGCAGGACATCATCGCGATTCTCGGCATCGACGAGCTGTCGGAAGACGACAAGCTCGCCGTGTCGCGCGCCCGCAAGATCCAGCGGTTTCTGTCCCAGCCGTTTTTCGTCGCGCAGCAGTTCACGGGTCTCGAGGGAAAGTACGTGCCGATTGCGGAGACGATCCGCGGCTTCCGCGAGATCGTCGAAGGCAAACACGACGCCATGTCGGAGCAGGATTTTTTCCTGACCGGCACGATTGACGAGGTGGTTGCGAAGTCGAAGGCGCGGCAAGAGTGAAACCGTCGTGACGCTGCCGACGTACCTTAAATTGCACATTGTCTCGGCGGACAAGGCGCTCGTTGACGACACCGTCGACGAGGTCGAGGTCCCCGGCGCAGATGGTTATTTCGGCGTGCTGCCGGGGCACACGCCGCTGCTGGCGCTCCTCGGCGCCGGCGAGCTCTGGTATCGCCAGGGGAGCGAGAAGCACTTCCTCGCGATCGCGTACGGCTTTGCGGAGGTGCTGCCCGACACGGTCACGATACTGGCACACGTGGCGGAGCGCGCAGAGGATATCGATATCACGCGCGCGGAAGCGGCGAAGCGGCGCGCGGAAGAGCGGCTGGCACGGCCTGAAATGGACATCGACGCCGAGCGCGCGCGAATCGCGCTGCTGAAATCACTGATCCGTCTACAGGTCTCGACTCGGGCTAGAATCCGTTCGTAATTGTTTGCCAACCTCGCAAACCTCTTTCGGTACCGCGGGCTGATTCAAAGCCTTGTCGCGCGGGAGCTGAAGGCGAGATATCGCGGATCGCTGCTGGGGTTCTTCTGGTCGTTCGTCAACCCGCTCCTCCTGCTGTCGATCTATACCTTCGTCTTCACCGTCGTTCTGCCGAACCAGAATCCGGTGGCGCAACCGTACGCGCTGTTCATGTTCTGCGGCATCCTGCCGTGGAACTGGTTCGCATCATCGCTGCTCGAAGCCTCGAACGCGCTCGTTTCGGGCGGCAACCTGATCAAGAAAGTGCTGTTTCCCGCGGAAATCCTGCCGCTCGTGAACGTGCTGGCGAACATGGTCCATTTCTTTCTGGGACTCGTGATCCTCGCGGCGTTCGTGATCGCCTACCGCCATTGGCCAGACCCCGCCGGCCTCGTGTGGTTTCCGGTGGCCGTTCTGGTGCAGCTCGTGTTCACGTCGGCGCTGGCCCTGTTCTTCGCAGCCCTGACGGTCCATTTCCGGGACATCCGCGATCTCCTGTCGAACCTGTTGATGTTCTGGTTTTTCGCGACGCCGATCATCTATCCGTGGCTCGATCCGAACGTCATCAGGTTCAAGGATCTGTTCAACTTGAACCCGTTCACACACCTTGCTGTTTCCTACCAGGAGATTCTGTTCTTCACCGGCCCGGTCGGCCACGCCAAGTGGCTCATCGCGCTGGGCGTCGTCTCGGTGGGATTGTTCCTTGCGGCATACTGGTTTTTCGATCGGTTGCGGGATTCGTTTGCCGAGGCCGTCTGATGCCGATCGGCCGCGCTTGCTCTCCCTGCTCAGTATCGAAGTCGCGATGAACGCGATCGAGCTCACGAACGTCTCCAAGATCTACCGCCGTTACAGCGGACGGCAGTTCTCGACGCTCAAGAGCGCCCTGCTGC
>JBKPDW010000295.1:0-17960 GCA_046728115.1 Acidobacteriota bacterium
CATTGGTTCCAGAACCCTGCAGGTTTCCGCACCCGAGCGACAAGTTGAACGCGGCCTGGTCGAAAACGTCCTTCCCCGCATAGGCCCAGTGGAATCTGATGTTGCTGCCCGTCGAGGCGCCGCCGTCGACCATACAGTTGACGACGGGGCCGACATCGATCGTGCACGGATTCGGCGACCAAGTGAAGGTCGCGTGAATGCTGGGCACGGTGGTGGTTGTCGTCGGCGCCGGATCCAAGACGATGTCGACTCGAAGGTCGGCGTTCGCGATCGTCGCGGGAACGTCCTTGATGTTGTATCCCTGCGCCCATGCCCTCAGGACGAACGTGCCAGCCGCGAGATTCGGCACGTTGTAGGCGCCATTGTTATCGGTCTGGAACCTGACGCCCGCGTTGGCACCCGAAATGATCTCGATGTCGGCGAACTTGAGAATCCCTCCGCTTTTGGACTCGGTGACCACACCCGAGAGCGTGAACGCCGTCCGAGCGGCAATCGAGGTCGTTGTCGACGTGGACGCCGCGGTAGTGGTGCTCGATGACGTGGTCGTCGTGGTGCTCGGAGAATTGTCGTTCGAACAGGCGGCGGCGCCGACAGCCAGCAGGACAGTCGCGATCAACACTGTGTATCTCATGGCATTCGTCCGGTCAGAGCTCAGCGGGGCATCATACCACCTTCGACTACGCCCGTACAGGCATGGTTTGCCGACGGGGTGTAGAATCCTGCTCGACGCACGAACGAAAGGAACACGTGTGAACCATTTACGTACGGTCCTTCACGGCTCGCGGAGACTGTTCCTCGTGGTTGCGCTCGTTGTCGCGGCAGGTCCCGCGCCCGCCACCAAGGCCGCCTCCATCGACGGTCTGTGGAACGCCACGGTGACGGCGGGCGGCGTCGAGATCCCGTTTCGCTTCGAGATCGCAACAAACGGCACCGAAGCGCAGGGCTTCTTCTTCGAAGGCGACCGCAAGGTCGGATCGACCTCCGGCACGTTCGTCGACGGGGCGCTGAAGCTCGACTATGACTTCCTGAACACGTCCCTGGAAGTGAGGCTGAACGGCGACGAACTCTCCGGGACGTACACGAACAATCGCCCCAACGCGCGTCCTCAGGCCGTCCGCATGCGCCGATTTGCGCCGATTGCCCTCGACCGCGAAGAGGTGCCGCAACTGGCCGGCACGTGGGAGATGCGCCGCAACGCGGACGAGGCGAATGCGCCGCGCGACACGCGAACCTGGCACGTATTCCTGCGCCAGTCGGGCGCCGAGTTCTCAGGATCCATTCTGCGCGTGGACGGCGACACGGGAACGCTGGTGGGACATTGGCAGAACGGCAAGCTCGTGCTCAGTCACTTCGCCGGCGAGCGGCCGAATCTGTTCGAAGCCACGCTCAATGCGAACGGCACGCTGGCCGTGACGCTCAACGGCAACGCGCACTATCTCGTGGTTCGAAGCAGCGAAGCGCGCGCCAAGGGCATTCCCGCTCCGCCGGATCCGTCGCGCTATACGAACGTCAAGAACCCCACGGAGCCGTTTCATTTCAGCTTCCCGGACCTCAGCGGCAAACTGGTCTCGGACGCTGATCCGCGATTCCAGGGAAAGGTCATGATCTTGTCGATCGGCGGAAGCTGGTGCCCGAACTGTCACGACGAGGCGCCGTTCCTGGGCGAGTTGTACAAGGACTACCGCGCGCGCGGACTGGAGATCGTCGGCTTGATGTTCGAGAACGACGCCGATCCGGCTGTGGCGCGGCCGCGCGTGCAATCCTTCATCAAGCGCCACAACGTGCAGTACCCGATGCTGATTGCCGGCACCACCCAGAACATCGCCGAGAAGCTCCCGCAGCTCGTCAACTTCGGTGCGTACCCGACGGCGATCTACCTG
The DNA here is from genome assembly GCA_046728115.1 of Acidobacteriota bacterium. GTDB lineage: Bacteria > Acidobacteriota > Vicinamibacteria > Vicinamibacterales > CAVVIG01 > CAVSWN01. The sequence goes on from JBKPDW010000295.1 coordinate 1,881, forward strand.
GGACGCGACGGCCGAGTGCGCAGCGTGCACGCCGGCTTCGCCAGTCCTGCGACGGGCGACGAACACCTGCGCCTGAAGAAGGAGCTGCGCGAGCTCGTGGAACAGCTGCTCGCGGAACCTGCCCGAAACTCGGGACTCTGAAAGCTGGCAGTTCAGATTTCCGAGTTCAGAGTTCAGATTCATTTCTGAATCTGAACTCAATGTGAACTCTGAATTTCGAACTGCCGCCTGTCAGTACACCCAACTCCTCGTATCGGCACCCTGAGGCGCAGTTTTCTTCATCCACTGCGCCATCTGCGGCATGTAGCGCTGGTGCACCGTGCGGTTCCCTTCCGCGTTGCTGTGCTCCGTATCGCCCGTGAAACAATGCTCGCGGCGTTCGCCGTAGACGACCTCGGCTTCTGCTGAGGGCGTTGCGCGCGCGAGGAATTCCTCCATCTGATACACGGCGTTGTTCAGATAGCCGTTGTCCATCGTGCCGCTCGTGATGTGAATCTTCCCTCGCAGCTTGCGTCCGAGCGTCGCCCAGTCGCGCGCCAGGATGTAGCGCAGATCGTAGTGATCGCGCCAGTACCTGGCCACTTCGGGATCGATTACGCCGGTCGCCTTGTCGTATAGCGGCTTGTAGTACCCGTCGCTGCCCACCGGTCCGAAGACCGACGCCCACGCGTCGTGCTGTCCGCCCGAGCGCCCGTGTGTGCCGATCGCGAGTTCGACGAGATTACGTTCTTCGAACGTGGAGAAGAGGTGATCGCGATAGTCGCGATACCCTGGTTTCGGCGTCCGCTTCCAGGGATTGTCGTCGTAGTAGTACGCGTTGTGTTCGTCGTAGATGTTGACTGAGCGATACGAACGGAAGTCCACCGGATCCGGACAGAGCGCCCATGCGCCGTTGTACTCGTCCGGGTACATCACCTGAACGCCGAAGGCCTCCCATCCGCCGGTCGAACCACCGATGGTGGCCCGCGCCCATCCCTGGCCGATGCCGCGAAACTGCCTTTCGATCTGTGGAATCAGGTCGTACGTGATCGCGTCGCCATACGGGCCGTTGTTCGCCGAATTGACGGCATACGAATCGTCGAAGTACGGCGTCGGGTGCTGAATCAACAGGTGAATCATGCGGGGAAAACCAGGACTGTTCCACTCGCGATAGAACTTGTACGCCGCCTCCTGCTGCGTGCGCTGCTGCGTCGTGGCGCTCGCATCGGGTGAAGTCTCGCGCCAGCCGTCGCTGGCCATGCTCGCTGGGAAATGTCCGTGATGCACGACCAGCGGGTAACGCGCGTTCGGATGGGTGTCCCATCCGAACGGCAACAGCACGATCGCGCCCAACGACACCGGTCGGCCCCAGAACTTCGAGAGGCGTTCGTTCTCGATGCGGAGATATTTCACCTGCTTCGTGTCTGTTGCTACCTGAATCGGCGGAATTTCCTGGTCGAGCAAGAGTGCGATTTGGCCGCTCGTCGCCGGATCGATCTGCATCTTCGCAGGTTTGCTGTACAGGTTGCCGGGTTTGACCGCCCAGGACTGCCCTTCGCCGCGATCCATGGGAGACATCTTCACAGTGTGGCCGTCCCCCCGATGAAACGTTTCGTAGCGGTTGAGGAGCGCCTGTATCCAGTACTCGCCTGCCGGGATGTCTTTCAGACTGCGCACCGGGAACCCGACGACCTTGTCGTCGATGACGACCGCCTCCGCCGGTTTGAGCCCATCCACATCGACGCCGAATATCGGGCGTGTGGAGTTCGCGCGGTACTGATCGGTTTGCATCCGCGGTTCGGTGCGCCCGTCGTCGGAAATGAACAGCAGCACGCGGCCGTCAAGCGGCTGAGCGCTCCGCTCGATCGGCACCGATATCGCGAAGCGCAGCGGACCCGGACCGTCGGCGCGGGTTACGACGGCCCACCCGGCGAGCATCAGCGCGGCGAAGGCATGAAGAGTCAGGGGACGTCGGCGGCCTGACAGGATCGTCATGATGGCTCCTTGCGGCGTCGAAGCTGGAGCGCCGCCTTTTCCGGCCTCCGCTCGGCTGCAGCGATCACCGAACTCCGGCGAGGCTCGCCGACCGCCTTCGCGACAAAAACAGCGACCGCCGGCGACTCCCGCCGAAGAAGCCTCGGCGAAGGCGGAAGCGCCGGAGGCGACGGCGAGAATACCATGAGGGAATCGGTGGTCAGCGGCCGCCACACTCCGCCGGCGCACCACGATTTCTCGAGAGCACGGCAAGAACGTGTTGCAGCGATGGTAAGATTGACCCCACGATTCGAGCAGAGGTCACGCTTGCTGAGCGGTGCCGCTCCCCGTTGGACGCGTTGACCTCAGCGGGCAGGCGCGAATGAGCTTGAAGATCTCGGAGCGCGACGTGAGAGGGGTCACGATCCTGGACCTCGAGGGCCGACTGGTGCTCGAAGACGGCGTCGATGCCTTCGTGGAGCGCATGAACGCGCTCATCCGCCAGGCTCACAAACGCATCCTGCTCAACTTCGATGCGGTCACCTACCTCGACAGTGCAGGCGTGGGTGCGATCGCCTCGAAGTACATGTCCGCCAAGAAAAAAGATGCGGACGTCAAGCTGCTGAACCTTCGAAGAAAATCTCACACGGTTCTGAACACGACCCGCCTGCTCACCGTCCTGCAGTCCTTCGAGTCGGAAAACGAGGCGATCGAAAGCTTCCTCGACGACGAAGACGACGACGTGAATCCGATCTTTACCTGAGCGCAGACGACGAGTGTGCTGCGGGCGCGGTTTCGTCGTCCGCGAAGGAGCCCGGCGTGTGGATATCGGGGCCGACATCGAGCGCCTGGCGACAACTCGTGACGAGCACGGGAAGGGTGGCGCGAAAGCGGCTCTCGTGTAAGAATCATGCCACGCGTCGAACCTGACCGTGGATTCGGGCATCTATCGAGAAGGATTGCACATGATGAATCAAGCCACGCGTCGAGAAATCCTCAAGGGCGGACTTGCAGCGGCGGGTTTGGGAGTCCTCGGCGTTCCGGACTGGGTACTCCCGGCGCTTGCCCAGGGCGAGATGGTCGTGCCATTCACCGACCTCCCCGAGAACGTACGGTGGGAAACACCGCCCGATCGGCGGCTGCTCGACTTGCGCACGATCGACGGACCCTTCACGCCGAAGGACAAGTTCGCAACCACGCAGCACTACGGTCATCCCGAGATCGACGCGGCCACGTTCAAACTGAAGATCTCCGGTCTCGTGGATCGACCCAGGCAACTGTCGCTCGACGACCTCAAGAAGTTGGGCCACAGCGATCTCGTGGCCGGTTTCGAGTGCTCGGGCAACCGCGGGCCGCTCCAGGGTTTGTGTGGCAATGGGAAATGGACCGGGGTCTCGCTGAAGACGGTGCTCGACTCGACGGGCGTCAAGGCCAACGCGCGCGAGTTCGTCTTCTTCGGCGCCGATCACGGTGAAGAAGAGGTCGAATGGCGGACGCAGAAGTACAAGATCGAGGTGCCGTTCGGTCGCAGCCTCACGCGCGAGAAAGCGCTGTCGGCGGATCCGATGCTGGTCTGGGCGCTGAACGGTGAACCGCTGACCAAGCATCAGGGTGCCCCACTGCGGCTGATGGTGCCGGGCTGGTACGGCGTCTGCAACGTGAAATGGCTGTCGCAGATTCACATCCAGGAAGATGCCTACCTCGGGAAGTACCAGGCACGCTGGTACCGCACGGTGCGTGGAGAAATGATCGACGGCGAGATGAAGTACATGGAGACGGCCGTTACGCACATGAACCTGAAGTCGTTCGTCGCGCGCGTCACCAAGGAAGGCAGCGGTTACAAGGTACTGGGCGTCGTGTTGAACGACGGGACGCCGCTGAAGTCCGTGGAAGTCAAGGTGGACGAGGGTCCGTGGCAGCCCGCAACGTTCGATCCGTCGACGAAAGAAAAGTACTCGTGGAAGCTGTTCACGTACGCATGGAACGGCGCAACGCCCGGGCCGCACACGCTCGTCTCGCGTGTGACCGACGTGACCGGCAAGGTTCAACCGACCGCTGCTGAGAACGAATCGAAGAAGTCGTTCCTCGAGGAAAACACGCAGGCGCCTCGCAAGGTGATGATCTCGTAAGACGGTTGAATAACGCCTGGAACATTGTCGTGGCGGCGGCTCGTCTCGCCGGTCAGTTGGCGAGCGCGAGCCGGCCCGCCGCGTTCGTCGCCGCGCCGGACGGGCAGCTGCAGCCTGCCGCACCCGGCGATCCCGCTGCGGACCTCACCTGGCAACCTGAAACCGGCTGGGCCACGACCTGGTCGCCTGAGGACCATCGCACGGCGTTCGTCGATCTTTATCTTCCCGTCTGCAGCGCCACATCGTCACGACCGATCACGGTTGGCCATCTCGGACAGAGTCTTGACGGGTTCATCGCCACGCATTCGGGCGAGTCGAAGTGGGTGACCGGGCAAGAGAACATGGTCCACATGCACCGGATGCGCGCGCTGTGTGACGCAGTGGTGGTGGGCGCCGGGACAGTTGCGCTCGACGATCCGCAGCTGACGACACGGCTCGTGCCGGGATCGAATCCGCTGCGCGTCGTGCTCGATCCGGGCCGCCGCCTCGAGCCGTCGCATCGCGTCTTCAGCGATGAGGATCCCGTCGAGACCCTCTACATGTGCGCGCAGTCGCTGGTTCGGCCCGGAGAAGATCGCTTCGGGCAGGCGCGGGTCGTCGCGGTGGCGGATGCCCCGGGCGGTGTCGACCTCGCCGAGGTGCTACGCCTGCTTCGATCGCGCGGCTGCACGCGCATCTTCGTCGAGGGCGGCGGCGTCACGGTGTCGATGTTCCTCGAAGCCAGCCTGCTGACCCGGCTGCACGTGGCGGTGGCGCCGCTCCTCATCGGCGATGGCCGGCCGGCCATTCGCTTGACGGCGCGCGGCGCCCTCGGCGAGTGCCATCGGCCGCAATATCGTGTGTTCAAGATGGGCGGAGACATCCTGTTCGATTGCGACCTGGCCGGTGGTGATGCCGCGGCTCGCGACGAAACACAACCTACGGTGGTCAGGGTGATTTGAGGTCTCGGTCGGCTCGCCGTCCTTCGCCTGGCTCTCGCCTGCCGCCTTCGCCCCGGCGGCGCTTCGCCAGGACTTCGGCGAGACTTCCCCGGAGCTCGCTGATCTGCCAGCGAGCGTAGGCGGTCGGCCTGCCTCGCCGGAGCGCGCGGGCGAGGCGAGGGGCGCGGGAAAGGCTTGCCCTTCTAAGAGGCTGCGCTACTCGTCCAAGACGCTCGCGTCAGAGAGCTGTCAGATCCTCGTGGCACACGACGATGCGAGAGCGGCCGGCGTCGATGTGAGCGACGCGACGCGCGAGCCAGTCACGTATGGTCGATTTACGATCGGCGGCCATTTCGAACGCGGCATTGGCCCACACCTGTACGAGTTGACGCTGGAGTTCGCACGCACTCGTATCCAGGTCCCAGTCGCTCGGCACGCGCTGGACCCGGTAGCCGGCCGCAGCAAAGCAGCGTTCAGCGACGTCCACTGCGCCGGGCCCGGCCGCGGGACCGAACCCCTTGTCGTTGGTTCGCTGATGGCGGTTCAAGAGCTCGCAGACGAGGTCGTCCTCCGGCTCGGTCGGGGTGCAAGACGAGCGGCCGGTGTAGGTGAGTGCGAACAACGCGACGGCCCCTGCCGCGCGACACGCGAGCGCAAGGCGTTCGAGCCACGACTCGGAGACGAGATTGAGCAAAGCGGATGCTGTGATCAGATCGCGACCGGCGATGATGTCAGCATCCAGGGCGGTGAGGTTCTGTTGTCGCGTCTCGAAAGAAACGCCGCGATCGACACCGGCCAGCCGCGCCGGCGCGGCGGCCAGCACCGCAGGATCGGCGTCCACGAGCAGCCAGTCCTGCGGCGCGGCGAACCGAGGAGCGACATAACGGACATTCGATCCGGTCCCGGTGCCAAGATCGACGACACGAATCGTTCGATCTCGTGGAAGCGAGTCAACGACGGCGCGTGTCAACGCCTCCGATCGCGAGGCGTGATCATATGGCTCGCGCAATTCCAGCCAGTGTGAAAGAGAGTCGATCATCTTTCGGCTAACGAAGATTGCGAAGAAACAGAGTTCCTCCGTCCTCCGTGTGAAACCGTTAACTCCGTCGCCTCCGCTCCCTCGTGAAACGATCGAGCGCGTCAGCGAATTGCGCGCCGGCGTCTTCCCACGTCGGCAGCCAATCGCGCACGCGACGCGCATTCTCTGCCAATCGTCCGCGAAGTTGCGCATCCCCGATCACGTGAGATAACGCGTCCGTCAGCGCCTGCACGTCGCCAGGCGCCACCAGAATACCGGCCGCGTCACCGCTATGGCCGACAAGATTCGGAATGGCGCCAGTCATCGTGCTGACGACGGGCAGCCCGCGCGCGAGCGCCTCGGCCACCGCCATACCATACGTCTCGCGAAGAGTTGCCAGCACGAACAGGTCCGCGTGGCGGTACACGCGTGCCAGCGCAGCCTCACCCAGTTCCCCGACCAGCGACATGCGATCGTCGAGCGCGAGTTCGTTCATCGTCGATCGCAGCCGCTCGACTGCCGCGGGATCGCGATCGAGGCTTCCGGCGCACGTCAGATGCCAATTGCGGTCCGGAACGTCAGCAAGCGAGCGGATGAGCAATTCATGACCTTTGCCGGCGGTGACTGCGCCGACAGAGACGAGGTGGATGGTGGATGCGCCGGAGCCGCGTGCGAGGGAGGCGCGGCTCGTCCCTGGTTCGACCAGAGCGATACGGTCCGACGTCACGCCGTACTTCTGAAGCGTATCGATTGTGCTCCGTCCCGTCACGATCGCTCCGTCCACCGACGCGAGCGCTCGCGCCTCATTCGTCCCGAAGTGCGAGACCGACACAGGATCCAGTCCGACAGCTGCGGCGAGCGGCATGTGTATGAGGCCGATGATCCGGAGTCGATCGGACTCGTGGGCAATCTGGTCGGGCATCGCGCCCAGAGCCAGACCGTCAATCACGACAAGAATGTCGTCGCGGAGATGCGCAAGCGCCTCCGAAGCCGACTCGAGCGAGGCGCTGGTGGGCCGTGGAAAACTTCCGTCGAGTTCAACGACTTCGATCGTCCATCCACGATTGCGAAGGACACGAACCATCTGCCGGTCGTACTCGTACCCGCCGCTTCGCGTGCCGAGTGGTCCAGGCACGACCACGACGCACGAGCGGCGAACCGGCATCGCGGGTGCGATTACGGCCTGGCGGCCGCAATGGGGCCGTCGAAGGACGCAGAAGCAATGTGGGACTCGCGAAGCATCACGCGAAGGCTGTCGACCGCGCGGGCACCCTTGCCCAGATCGCCACGGCTGATCGCCGCCTCGATTCGATCGAAGACGACACGCGCCAGGAATTCCGTCGTGGTGTTGCGCCCGGCAAAAGCCGGATCCTCGTCCAGATTGCGATAGCTCAATTCCGAAAGCACTCGGTTGAGGACTTCGATGGCACGGCCGATGTCGACGACGATGCCGTCGGCGTCAAGGTCCTGCCGGCGAAATTCCACGTCGACGACGTACGTGGCGCCGTGAAGCCGTTGCGCGGGTCCAAACGCGGCGCCGCGAAAGCTGTGGGCAATCATCATGTGGCCGCGGACGGAGACGGTGTACATCGATTACCTCGGCGTCGCGGTTGATGTTCGCCTGCAGGCCGGAACCGAAAGACGCATCAGGAATATCGAATCCTATGGCACAAGGTGTCACCAGGATCTGCCGCCAGGCGCGCCATCACTGCCGGCAACTCGTCGAACGCGCTCTCACCGGTAATCACCGCGTCCAGAACCGGATCGGCAAGCAGTGTCAGGGCCAACCTCATTCGACGCCGTGTGTCCCATCGCGCGCGCTGCGACGTCGCAACGCTTCCGACCTGCGACGATCTGAGCGTCAGCCGCCGCGCGTGAAACGACCCGCCAAGAGTTGCCGTAACGGCGTGATTGCCGTACCAGCTCAGCTCGACGATGGTCGACTCGAATCCCGCAACGTGCAACGCAAGCGCGAGACCCGACGCCGATCCGCTGGCGTGAAACACGAGATCCGCATCGCCAGCTGCGTTCTCGGGCGTCGCAAATCGCAGGCCGAGCGCCGTGGCGATTGCCGACCTGCCAGGGTTCGTATCGACAAGCTCGACATCGCAGCCTGGTACACGTCCCGCGAGCCATGCGACCAGGCAGCCTACGGCGCCCGCGCCGATCACCGAAATCCGGTCGCCTAGATGTGGACGGCCGTCCCAGAGCGCGTTCACGGCAGTCTCGAGATTCGCCGTCAGCACCGCGCGTTCTGCCGGCATCGCGTCCGGCAATGGGTACACGGCAGAGGCAGGAACGACATAGCGGGTCTGGTGCGGGTGCAGTACGAAGACATGCCGATTCCGCAGGTCGCTTGGGCCGGTCTCGACGAGGCCGACGCTCGCGTAGCCATACTTCACGGGCGCCGGAAACGCACCCGACTGGAACGGGGCGCGCATCCGTTCGTACTCGCTGGGCGGCACGCGTCCCTGGAACACGAGCGCCTCGGTGCCGCGGCTGATTCCGCTGTACAACGTCCGTATCACCACCTCGCTCGACGAGGGGGCGATCAGCTGTTCATCGCGGATCTCGCCGCGTCCGGGTTGGACAACCCAGAACGCACGCGCGCCTTCAACGGACATTCGGTCATTCTGGTGCTTTGGCATGCGCGTTACAATCCCGCGCGCGTGTCGGCCCAGTTGAGCGCATCGTATTTCGTGAAGGCCGCAGGATTGCTGGCGCTCATTCTGACAGTTGTGGCGTTGCGCTGGCGCGCTCATCACGCATTGCCGCGGTTTGGACCCGCCAATCAGATCACGACGCTCCGGGCCGCCCTCGTCGCGGCTATCGCCGGCCTCGTCGGCGAACCCTCATCGCACGTCGGCATCGCGATCGCCGCCGGCACTCTGGCGACCGTGCTCGATGGCGTCGACGGATGGATCGCGCGTCGCACACGAATGAGCGGCGCTTTTGGCGCGCGCTACGACATGGAAGTCGATGCGCTGCTCGTTCTCGTACTGGCCATCGTTGCATGGCAGTACGGCAAAGCTGGTGTGTGGATTCTCGTGTCGGGTCTGCTCCGCTATCTGTTCATCGGCGCGACGTGGGTTATCCCCTGGATGCGTGGCCCGTTGAGCCCGACGCTGAGAGCAAGGGTCATCTGCGCAGTCCAGTTCGTCACGCTGCTGGTCTGCCTGCTGCCGTTCGTCGATCAACCCGCCAGCAGCGGCATCGCCGCCGCGGGTCTCGTCGCGTTGACGTATTCGTTCGCAGTAGACACCATGAGGCTGTGGCACGCTCGATGAGCCGGCGTTGGCTCATGGTTGGCGGGGCGGTCGTCCTGCTCGACGTCTCGCTGACGTTCGACAACGTCTGGCCGACGCTGGCCGTTCGGTGGTTCGGTCAGCTGTCGATCGAGCTGGTCGTGTGTCTGCTGGCTATCGCTCTCGCCACGACACTTCGGAAATCGTCCGTCCCGTCGGGCGTCATTGGCGCGCTGAGCGCCGTGTGGTGCGTGCTCGTCCTGGGTCGATACGCCGACGTGACGGCGCCGGCGCTGTACGGCCGCGACGTGAATCTCTACTGGGATCTGCGATTCATCCCGGATGTCGCCGCCATGATCACGCGCGTCGCTCCCGTCTGGCTCATCGCGGTGTCGGTGGTAACCGCAGCGCTCGTCCTGGCTGCACTGTTCGGCATCGTCTGGTGGGCCTGGCGGCAGATCGGCCTTGCGATGGCCGTTCGCGAGCAGCGGTTGGCCCTCACCTGCGTGGCGCTTCTCATGCTCGCGTTGTTTGCATGGGAAAAAAAAGAGGGACGCCTCTTCGGCGCCAAAAAGCTGGTCATCGCAATCGACCAATACATCGAGCCGGCGCCGCCGATCTTCCCCGCGCCGGTGACCGCCACGTACGTCCGCCAAATCAGGTTTGTCTTCGATGCGCTGTCGCGCTCCAGCGTTCTTCCGCCCACACCCTCGATGGAGACCGACTTCTCACAGGTGAAAGGCGCCGACGTGTTCGTGGTGTTCATCGAATCCTATGGGGCGGTGAGTTACGAGCGGCCGAATATCGCCAGTGCGCTCGAACCCAGCCGGGCCGCGCTGGCGTCGGCGATCCACGAGACGAATCGGGATGTCGTTTCAGCCCTGGTCGAATCGCCGACGTTCGGCGGATCCTCCTGGCTCGCGCACGTGAGCCTGTTGTCCGGCGTCGAGGTTCGCGATCCGGAGACGAACGCACGCTTGCTGACAGAGCGACGCGATACGCTCGTCCGCGCCTTTGGTCGGGGTGGTTTCCGTACCGTCGGACTGATGCCCGGCATGCGTCAGCGCTGGCCCGAAGGGGTTTTCTACGGCTTCGATGAAATTTACGGCGCGGATCGACTGGCGTACCGCGGGCCGGAGTTCGGATGGTTTGCGCTGCCCGATCAGTTCTCGCTCTTCGCCCTCGATGCGCTCGAAATGAGTCGACCTGCCCGGCCGCCGCTGTTCGTGTTCTTTCCGACCATCAGCACACATTTTCCGTTCAGACCGACTCCGCCATATCAGCCCGACTGGCGGCGGATGTCCAGCGAGCAGCCGTACGACGGACCCGACATCGTTCGCGCCTATGCGCGCGAACCGGACTGGACACACTTCGCGCCCGGCTACGCCGAGGCGATGGCGTACGACTTCGCCTGCATCGGCGGCTATCTGCGGCGGCATCCGGACCGCGACCTCGTGATGATCGTGCTTGGTGATCATCAGCCGCCAGCGGCAGTCACCGGTGAAGGCGTTTCGTGGAACGTGCCCATCCACATCATCGCCAGCCGGCCACACATTCTCGAGCGATTGTCGACGTCGGGCTTTCGGCGAGGCCTTGCACCGCCCGGCCGCGCTCTCGCCCGGATGCATGCGCTGGTGCCGATCCTGCTCGACGCGTTTGGCGACACCAATGGACAGAAATAACCGGAGATCGTACGCTCCAGAGTAACGCCATGAGCGGGAGCCGCGATCAAGCCGGCGAAGCCGTCAAAGAGCGCATCGAGACACGGAAACAGGAACCGACACTCTACCGGGTGATCTTGCTCAACGACGATTACACGACGATGGAATTCGTCATGCGGGTGCTGGAGACAGTCTTTCACAAATCTCCGGCTGAGGCGTATCGCATCATGATGCACGTCCACCTGAACGGCAGCGGCATCGCCGGCGTGTATCCGTGGGAGGTTGCAGAAACCAAGGTTGAGACGGTCACGTCGATGGCGCGCCATGCGGAGTTTCCGTTGCGCGCGACGATTGAGGAGGCCTGACGAATGTTCTCCGCATCTGTCGAAGCCGTTCTCACCATCGCGTACCGCGAGGCGGTGTCGCGGCGGCACGCGTACGTTACGCTCGAACACCTGTTGTACGCGCTCGCGCACGACGTGGAAGCCGAACGCATCCTGGCCGCATGTGGCGTGGATCTCGCGATGCTTCGACGCCAGCTCGATGCCTACCTGAACGATGCCATCGAGAAGGCGAAGCGCGGGGACCAGCGCGAGCCCGAGCAGACGGCGGCGTTCCGACGCGTCCTGCAAACTGCGGTGCTGCACGTGCAAAGCTCGCAGCGGGCCGAAGTACAGGCTGGCGATATCTGCGCCGCCATTCTCCAGCAGCCTCAGACCCACGCAGCGCAACTGCTCACCGATCAAGGCGTTACGCGCCTCGCCATCCTCGAGTACATCTCGCACGGAATCTCGAAGGCGCCACGCGCGCCGGCCCCGGAACCGACCCGCGGCGCCCCGGCAGGAGGAGGCGAGGAAGGCTCGGCGACGCCTCGCGATCCACTGGCCGCCTACTGCTCCAATCTGACGGAGCGCGCACGGCAGGGACAGCTGGATCCGTTGATCGGTCGCACCGAAGAACTTCAGCGGACCATCGAAGTGCTGTGCAGGCGCCGGAAGAACAACCCAGTGTTCGTCGGCGAGGCCGGCGTGGGCAAGACCGCCATGGCTGAAGGCCTCGCCACGCGGCTGCTCGCCGACGACGTTCAGGATACGTTGAAAGGAGCGGAGATCTTCGCGCTCGACACCGGCGGCTTGCTGGCCGGAACGAGATTCCGCGGCGATTTCGAGGAACGCTTCAAAGCGGTGATCGCGGCGCTGACCGCCCGGCCGAAGGCGATCCTGTTCATCGACGAGATTCACGCCACGGTCGGCGCAGGGGCGACGACCGGCGGCACAATGGACCTGGCGACGCTCATCAAGCCGATCCTCACCTCCGGCGAACTGCGCATCATCGGGTCGACGACATTCGAAGACTTCAAACATATCGAGAAGGACCGTGCGCTCGCCAGGAGGCTGCAGAAGATCGCGATTGACGAGCCGCCAATCGAAGAAGCGGTCAGGATCCTGAAGGGACTCCGCAGCCGCTATGAAGAACACCACCGTGTCACCTACACCGACGCGGCGCTCGAAGCCGCCGTGAAGCTGGCGGCACGGCACCTGCGTGATTACCGCCTGCCGGACAGCGCGATCGATCTGCTGGACGAAGCGGGCGCCGTCGCACGACTCAACGCGTCGGTCTCTCTGGTCCATGCAGCTCCTGCCCTTGCTGCCCCTGCGGCTGCTCCTCCTCCCGCCCTGTCCGCGCCACCACCCCTCCACGTTCCAATCGTCGACGCGGGCGACATCGAACGCGTCGTCGCACGAATGGCTCGCATTCCCGAGCGCCAGGCCTCGGCATCGGACCGCGAGCGGCTGCGCACGCTCGAAGAATCGCTGCAGCGCGTCGTGTTCGGTCAGCCCGAAGCGGTGCAACTCGTGGCGCAGGCGATCAAGCGATCCCGGGCCGGCCTTGGCCAGCCCGATCGGCCGACGGCATGTTTCCTCTTTACCGGTCCGACAGGCGTCGGCAAGACGGAGCTCGCCAAACAGCTCGCGATTCAGCTCGGCAACGAGTTCACGCGCTTCGATATGAGCGAGTACATGGAGAAGCACGCGGTCGCGCGCCTGATCGGAGCGCCTCCCGGTTATGTCGGCTTCGAGCAGGGAGGCCTCCTCGTCGACGCGGTGCGCACGCATCCCTACAGCGTCGTACTCCTCGACGAAATCGAGAAAGCGCATCCCGACGTTTACAACATCCTGCTGCAGGTCATGGATCACGCAGCGCTCACCGACAACACGGGCCGGAAGGCCGACTTTCGGAACGTCGTGCTGATCCTGACGTCGAACGCCGGTTCGCGCGAGATGAGCGCTCAGGCTATCGGCTTTGCCGGCGCCCACGGCGCTGCGCACGACGAACGCGTGCGAAAGGCCGCTGCCGCCCGGTCGAAAGCCGCAATCGAGCGTGTGTTCAACCCGGAATTCCGCAATCGCCTGGATGCGATCGTGACATTCCGTCCGCTTTCCCCAGCGGTGATGGAAGAGATCGTAGAAAAATTCGTGCTGCAGCTCGAGCAGCAGCTCGCGGAGCGTCACGTCGCCATCACGCTCAGGCCCGAAGCGCGATCGTGGCTCGCAGTACGAGGGTACGACCCGGTGTTTGGTGCGCGACCGCTGGCGCGCGTCGTGCAGAAGGAAGTGCGCGACCCACTCACCGACCAGATCCTGTTCGGCGCCCTCGAACACGGAGGGACGGTCACCATCGGCGTCGATTCGGATCGACTGATGTTCTCGTACGAGGCGCGTCAGGCACAGCGCTGACGCGACACAGCGCATCGTACGGGAGGGCTGCGTACAGGCGCTGCGCCGCTCACGATTTGCTCATCGACAGCAGATTCGCCAGGAGTCGGAAGGCACCGGGGACCCCATACGGCAGCTGACGATGGAACGCGTAGGCGAAGTACGTGAAGTGCCCCTTGCCGTACCTGGCCGTCAACCAGCCGCCCTTTTGAGGCCGTTGTCCCTGGTCGTGGGTTTCAATCATCGGGGTGTACGCCGGATCCCACTGGCTGAAGAACTTCGAGCCGCGCTGCTCGACCCAGCCGTCGAAATCAGCTTTCGTAATCACATTCGGCGTCGTGAACTCCGGACGCGTGGGCGCCAGGATCTCGATTGGCGAATCTTCTTCAGACACTTCCTCGGCATTGGCGGGCAGCTGCGCCGGGTACGGCGCCCATGTGTTGGGATCGTATTCCGCCGGCGTGTTGTAGAAGACGATGAGATTGCCGCCGTTCCGGACGTACTCGAGGAGGCGCCGGTTGTTCACGCGAAGGTCGGTCCGGACGCCGTAGGCGCGTGTCCCGGTCACGATCGCGTGATACTGGCTCAGATCTCCTGTCGCAAGATCGCGGGGGCCGAGCAGCGTCACTCGCGCGCCGAGCTGCGCAATGCCGGCAGGCACATCGTCGCCGACACCCATCACATAGCCCACCTGTAGACCTGGCGCGATCTGCACGTCGACTCCGTGCACGCGGCTGATGGCGGCCTGATAGAGATATCGCGTTTCCAGGTCCCGATGTTCGATGACGTCGTAGCCTTCCGTGAACTCGTTGCCGTTGCCGATCGCGACGGCTTGCACAGAGTACTCGCGGCTCTCGACGGCCGACGGCACGACGACGAAATCGTATTGCGCCCTTTCTCCGGCCCGCGTAAACGTGAATGGAATTGATGCGGGTTCGGCGCGCCAACCTTCTGGCAGATGCAACGTCGCCACTCCCGTGGTTCCGGTCGGCGCGTTGTTGATCAACTCCACCTGGATCGGCACGCCACGTTTTACGTTTGCCTGCGGCACCACGATCTGCCGAGGTCGAATTGTGACGCCAACGGCTGGAACAACAGTCAGCTCGCGGTTTGTGTATCCGTACGGAAGCTGCGACTCGCGGCGCGTGACGGCAGCGCGCATCTCGAGAGCAACGCCGTTGACCGTATACATCGCGCGGGCTATGAACGGCGGCGGACCCCAGGGATGCCCCGACAGCCGCTTGTCGCGCTCGCTAATCGAGTATCGGCTCTCCGTGATCGATGCGCGTGCAAAGTACGGTCGGGTGAACGGCATCATCGACGGCACGGTGACAGTCAGCGAAACGCTGCGAGTCTCGCCGGGCCCGGTGTTCGGCTGTGACGGCGCGATTCCCATTTCGATCGATGGCGCGTCGTTCACCGACAGGTCGAAATGAAGGCCTTCAACGGGAATCGAACCGTTATTGGTGAAACGCAGGATCGTTTCGAACGATTGTCCACGCACGACGGGATCCATCGTCGCTGGCGTGCCTGGGGCCGCGGCGGGCACCGACGGCTTCGCTGCCGCAGGTGGCTGCGCCGTTGCGGTGAACTCGATCCCGAGCGCGGTGTTGATTGCCTCTTCGAACTGTCGTTCCTTGAGTCCAAGCATGTAGACGGCGTCCGCATCGGCTGACAGGCGTTGGGTGGCGTCACGGGTGGCGGCGAGGCCTTGTGTCAGCGCAGGCACTACTGCGGACGGGTTCGTCATCTGGAAAGCCTGGACCGCGGTATCGACGTGATGCTGGATGGCTTCGAGCAACGCTGAGGCAACCGGAGGCGCGGGCCGTCCAAGCGTGCCAAACAGGCTTGTGAGCCGCGTATCGATCCCATCGAAGAAGCTCGTCTCCTTCGACGGCGCCGCAACCCGCGATGCCAGGCGCATGTAGTAGGCGGAGGCGGGACCAGCCTGCGGATCGTTGCGGCCGCCGTTCTGCGACCGCTGGAAGCTCAATCCCGTCCGCGCGACGTTTGCGTAGGTATCGCCGAGCCACGGGCTGTATACCGACGGATCGACGCGGATGGTCCAGTCCTCGTTCGGGCGCACACCGCCCATGTACAATTTGAGCGGCTGCCACGGACGGAGCCCTTCGCGGATCTGATCGGGAAATACGCTCGGGTCCCCGGCGACGCGATACGCATCCTGGGTGATGAGGCCCGCAGCCTGATGGTTGCCGTGGCCGTCGCGATCACTGCCCTGGAAGCGCGCAACCAGCACGAGCGGCCGCTCCATGCGAATCGTCCGAACGACGTCGCGTAGCACGTCCTCGCGCCCCCATTTGACGAGCGCTTCCTCGAGACGCTTCGAGAACCCATAGTCGATGACGCTCGTGAAGTACTGCTGGTCCACTCCGTAGTACTGGTCCGCCCTGAGCAGTTCCTCGGTTCGGATCGCCCC
>JBKPDW010000296.1:0-4456 GCA_046728115.1 Acidobacteriota bacterium
GTCGACGCCCGACAACCTGGTCGAAGAGGCGATCGTCAAGCTCGAAGCCTTCTGTATCAGCATCTCAATTCCGTAAAAAGTTGTCTCCTACGAAATACAACCCGACCGGGTGTCGTATCCGGTAAGTGATAGGTTTTTCAAAGGGTTACGCATGAGGCTCAAGTGTCGCGCCGCGTTCGCCGCGCCCGCACTGCTTCTGGCGCTGGTGGCTCCTCTTCGCGCACAATCATTCGGATTCCCGTGGTGGAGGGATTCCCAGTTCCAGAAGGAACTTAGTCTGTCCGCTGAGCAGTCGAAGCGGATTGACGACATATTCCAATCCACCATTCCGGTACTGAGGCACAAGAAGGAAGAGCTGGATCAACTTGAAGCGGAGCTGTCCCGACTCATCGCGGCCAACGCCGACGAGCAGGCCGTGACCCGGCAGGTCGACAAAGTCGAAGCCAGCCGGTCCCACCTGAACAAGATGCGAACGCTCCTGTTGTTGCACATCCGCCAGGTGCTGACACCGGATCAACGCGCAAAACTGAACAAGTTGTACGAAGAGCGAGTGAAGGACCGGAACAAGATGCCTCGCGGGAATCAGTGAGCGAGCTTCTTTCAGGCCGAACGAGGAGATAGGCAATGGAACGGAACATAGTGGTTGGAACCGTGGTTGGAGCGCTCATCATCGCGGGCAGCGGGAGTTCGCTTTTGGCGCAAACGAGCGAAGCCCGCATTCAGGAGCTGATTCGCACGGCTGCGGAGCGCCTGGGCTCGGGTCAGTCGACAAGTGCGTCTACGACGCAGCCCGCCGACGAATCGAGCGGTCCTGTCGTCAGGCTCACGCTCGACGAGGCAGTCAAGTTGGCACTCGACCGCAACCTGGACATCGCGGTGCAGCGCCTGAATCCGCAGATCAACGACATCTCGATTGCGAGTATTCGCTCCATCTATCACCCGGTCCTGACCTCGACGCTGAACAAACAGTCGACAACGACGCCATCAACCTCCACGATTTCGGGAACCAATGCAGCGGGCGAACCGATCGTCAATGGATTGAGCACGTTCAATGGCGGCATCACGCAGAGCGTGCCATGGGGCGGGGGGAATCTCGCCGTCGCCATCAACAACAATCGGACGACGACGACCAGCTTGAACACGTTGTACAACCCGACGTTCAACACGAACTGGGCGGGTATTTATACGCAGCCGATTCTCCGAGGCTTCGGGATAGACACGACCCGGCGTCAGCTGCAGGTGACACAACTGAACCGGGACATCTCGGACGTCCAATTGCGCGCCACCATCACCAACACGGTCTCGAACGTGCGAAACGCCTATTGGGATTACGTATTCGCGGCCCAGGCCGTGGACGTAGCCCAACAGTCGCTCGATCTTGCGACCAACCTGGTGCGGGACAATCAGACCCGCGTCGAAGTGGGAACGATGGCGCCAATCGACGTCGTGCAGGCGCAGTCCGAGCAAGCGACCCGCCGTCAGGCACTGGTCATTGCACAATCGGCGCGGCGCACCGCCGAACTCGCCCTGAAACGTCTCATCGTCGCCGGAACCGAGGATCCGAACTGGGCCGCGCAGCTCGACCCGGTAGATCGTCCCGATTTTCAGGTCGAGCCGATCGACATCGAGGCAGCGATCCGGCGCGCGCTCAGCCAGCGCACCGATCTGGAGATCGCGAAGAAGAACATCGACGCCAACGACGTGACACTGGCGTTTCTGCAGGATCAGCTGAAACCGCAGGCCGATCTCGTGACGACGTACGGCTTGGTTGGCCTGGGCGGGTCGCAGCTCATCACGACCGGGACGGGCGTCAACCGGACCGTGACCGGCAGCATTCCGGGCGGCTATCTCGACGCGCTCCGGACGCTGTCGCGATCGGCCTTCCCGCGCTGGACGGTGCAGCTGAATTTCAGCTACCCGCTCGGCCAGAGCGCGCAGGAGGCCTCGATGGCCCGCGCACGGGTTCAGCTCAATCAGGTGACGGCCCAGATGAAGCAGATCGAGCTGCAGGTGGCGACCGACGTGACCAACGCCGCCATCCAGGCGCGGAGCACGGCCGAATCGGTGCAGGCAGCGCAGGCCGCGCGCGAACTTGCGGGGAAGAAGCTCGAGGCCGAGCAGAGCAAGTTCGAGGTCGGCATGTCGACGAACTACTTCGTCGTGCAGGCACAGCGCGATTTGAACGACGCGCAAAATAGCGAGCTGCGCGCCATCCTCAACTATCGCAAGTCGCTCGTCGAGCTCGAACGGTTGCAGCAAACGACGCTGCAGAACCTGAACATCACGGTGCTGAGCGCGGTGGCCGCAGGCGTCGGCACGACGACGGGCGGCGGCCAGTAGGGCACGTCGCCCTCCACAACGACGGAGCATCATGAAGCGAGCACTGATCGGCCTGTTGATCGTCGCTGCGATTGGCGCCGGGGCTGGTGCGTACTACAAGCTGCGGAATGCGCCGGAGGTGGGGGTTCAGACCTCGCCGCTCACGCGCGGCGAAATCGTCGACACCGTCGGGGCCACCGGCACACTCCAGGCGGTCACCACGGTCCAGGTCGGCAGCCAGGTATCGGGCAACATTCAATGGCTCGGCGCGGACTTCAACTCCATCGTCAAGAAGGGACAGGTCATCGCACGACTCGATCCGTCGCTGTTCGAAGCGCAGCTCCAGCAGGTGAACGCCAACTTGAATCAGGCGCGGGCGAACCTGACGAAGGCCCAGAGCGATCTGGAGCGGACCAGAGTTCAGCTGACCGACGCCCAGCAGAAGTACACGCGCGCGAAGGAACTGGCCGCACGCAGTCTGCTGCCGCAAAGCGATCTCGACGCGGCGAAGATCGCCGTGGATACCGCTCAGGCCCAGCTCGCGTCGCAGCAGGCGACCGTGACCCAAGCACAGGCCGCGGTGACGCAGGCGGATGCATCGGTGAATCAAAACAAGGTCAATCTGGAGCACACGGTCATCACCGCGCCAATCGACGGCATCGTCACGCAGCGCAGCGTCGACGTGGGTCAGACGGTCGCGGCGAGTCTGCAGGCACCGACGCTGTTCATCATCGCGGCCGACCTGACCAAGATGCAGGTCAACGCCAACGTCGACGAGGCCGACGTCGGCCGCATACGTCCCGGTCAGCACGTCACGTTCCACGTGGACGCGTACCCGACGGACAACTTCACCGGCACGGTTTCGCAGATCCGGCTCCAGCCGCAAGTCGTTCAGAACGTGACGACGTACGGAACGGTGATCGACGTGCCGAACCAGCAGCTCAAGCTCAAGCCGGGCATGACGGCCAACGTGAAGGTCGAAATCGCAAGGCGTAGTGACGCGCTGCGGATTCCCAACTCCGCGCTGCGGTTCCGTCCGACCAACGATCTGTTCGCGGCGCTCAATCAGCCCGTGCCGCCCGAAGCGCAAAACAGCGGCAATCGTGGCGGTCGCGGCGGCGGTGGAGGCCGCGGCGGCCCCGGCGGCAGCGATACATCGGCATCACCAGCGCCTTCGGCGCCTGGTCGAGGCAGTTCGACCGCCCCGCAGCCACCGTCGGCATCCGCCCAGGCGCCGGTTGAATTCCGAGGGAACCGGCAGCCTGGACAGAGCGGCGGAAATCGATCCGGTCGCGGCGGTGGCGGTGCCCAGGGCGCGGACGAACAAGGTGTCGGGGGTGGACGTGGGCAAGGCGGCGAAGGCGGCCGCGGGTTCGATCCGGCGCGCATGATGGAGCGCTTCAAGTCGATGTCACCCGACGAGCAGCAACAGTTCATCGAACGGATGAAGAATCGCGGTCAGGACACTGCGGCATTCGAGCAGGCGATGATGGCCGCCAAACCGGCGTCGCCCTCCGCGGCGACGCGCCAGAAGTACGGCGCGCCGGCGGCGGCACAGACGATCGACGCGCTGTTCGCGCCGCTGCCGAACGTGGAAACGCGCGGGCGGGCGTGGCTGTTCATGAACCACGAGCTCAAACCCGTCAATCTGCGGCTCGGCATCTCCGATGGCACGAACACCGAGGTGTTGGGCACCGAGTTGCAGCAGGGAATGGAGGTCGTGACCGGCGTGACGGGTCTCGGCACGACGAGAACGCTGCCGGGCCAAGGGAATCAGGGCAATCCGCTGATGCCCGGCGGGCGCGGACCGGGCGGCGGATTCGGCGGACCGGGCGGGCGGGGACGGTGAAGAAAGTCAAAAGTTAGAAGTCCGGACAGTCGGAGAGATAGGTAACAGATTTGTCCGAAGACATAGGTAACACATTGTTGATGCGTGTGGGAGCTGTGGAAAACGCGTGGTGTGCGTTTTCCAAGGACCTTGTGGACGCGTTCTGTGGGTCCACAGGTCCGGCAGCTTCCACACGCCGGGTTCTAGCGCGTCGCATGAGCCACCGCGGTCAAGGTACGCGTGCGTTCGTCGAAGCGAGCGAGGGCGATCGACGCGAAGCTCACCCGCCAGATGCCGTCGTCGATTTCT
>JBKPDW010000297.1:0-31023 GCA_046728115.1 Acidobacteriota bacterium
CGCCACCTCTCAGGTGGCCTCGGATGAGCTCTTCCGAGAGCGGATCCTCGACATAACGTTGAATTGCGCGCCGCAGCGGTCTGGCGCCGTACGACCGGTCCTTGCACGTGATCTCGATAATCCAGTCGACGACGTCCGGCATGAGGACGATCCGGAGCTTGCGATCCACCAGATTGTCGTTCAGCTGCTGGACCAGCAGCATCATGATCCGGCGCAGATCCTCGTCGGTCAACGCCTCGAACACGATGATCTCGTCGATCCGGTTGATGAACTCCGGATTGAACGTCCGCTTGACCTCGCCCAGCACCATCTCCGAGACGCTCTTGCTGATCTCGTTGAGATCGGACGACTGGAACCCGAGCGAGCTCTTCTTCTGGATGAAGCGCGCCCCGATGTTGGACGTCATGATGACGATCGTGTTCTTGAAGTTCACCCTGTTTCCGAGGCCGTCGGTCAGATGGCCGTCTTCGAACACCTGCAGCAGGATGTTGAAGATGTCGGGGTGGGCCTTCTCGATCTCGTCGAGCAGCACCACCGAGTAGGGATTCCGCTTCACCTTCTCGGTGAGCTGGCCGCCTTCTTCATGCCCGACGTATCCGGGCGGCGATCCAATCAACTTCGAGACCGAGTGCTTCTCCATGTACTCGGACATGTCGAAACGGATGAGCGCATGATCGCTGCCGAACAGGAAATTCGCGAGCGCGCGCGCGAGCTCGGTCTTGCCGACGCCCGTCGGTCCGAGGAACACGAAACTGCCGACCGGGCGCGCGGGATTCTTGAGGCCGGCGCGCGAGCGGCGAATCGCGCGCGAGATCGCCGAGATCGCTTTTTCCTGACTGATGACGCGGCGATGGAGCTCCGACTCCATCCGCAGCAGCTTGTCGCCCTCGTCCTGATTGATCGACGCCATCGGCACCCCGGTCCACTTCGACACGACCTCGTCGATCTCGGCCTTGCCGACGATGACCTTGCGCGTGTTGGATTTGACGGCGAAGCTCTCGCGCACGTACTGCAGGTTCTCCCGCGCGGCAATCTCCTGCTCGCGGTAGAACTGCGCTTTCTCGAAATCCTTCTGCGACGACGCGCTCTCCCACTGCTCGACGGCGACGCGGATGCTCTTGTTGATTTCGCCGAACTCTTCGCTGAAGCCGGCTTCGCGCAACTTGGCGCGCGCGCCGGCTTCATCCACCAGATCGATCGCCTTGTCGGGCAGGAATCGATCGGTGATGTACCGATTCGATTGGTACACGGCGGCCTCGATGGCCTCGCGCGTGTACTCCACGTGATGGAAGCTCTCGTACCGATCCTTGACTCCCACGAGGATGTCGATCGTTTCGCGTTCGCCCGGCGGATCGACCTTGATCGCCTGGAATCGTCGTTCGAGGGAACGATCCTTCTCGATGTACTTGCGGTACTCGGCCGGCGTCGTCGCGCCGATGCAGCGGATTTCGCCGCGGCTCAGCGCCGGCTTCAGGATATTGGCGGCGTCGAGCGAGCCTTCCGCCGAACCCGCGCCGACCAGCGTGTGCAGCTCGTCGATGAACACGATGATGTTCGGGTTGTCGGTCAGCTCCTTCATGATCGCCTTGAGGCGTTCCTCGAACTGGCCGCGGTACTTCGTGCCGGCGACAATGAGCGAGATGTCGAGCGCGAAAATGCGCTTGTCGGCCAGGAAGTGCGGGACGTCGCCGTAGACGATCTTCTGCGCCAGCCCTTCGACGATCGCCGTCTTGCCGACGCCCGGTTCCCCGATGAGCACGGCGTTGTTTTTCGTCCGCCGGCACAACACCTGCTGCACGCGCTCGAGCTCGTGTTCGCGTCCCACGAGCGGATCGAGCTGGTTCTTCATGGCCGACTCGGTGAGATCGCGGCTGAATTCGGCGAGAAGCGGCGTCTCTTTCACCCGGGTCAGCGTCGTCTTCTCGTTGAGCAGCTGAACGATGTCCTCGCGGACGGTGTTCAGCCGCATCCCCTTCTCCATCAGGATCGACGCGGCGACCGACCGTTCCTCCCGAAGAATCCCGAGGAGCAGATGCTCGGTTCCGATGTAGTTGTGCAGCAGGCGATCGGCCTCTTCGGCGGCGAACTGGAGGACCCGCTTGGTCTCTGCGCTGAACGGAATCTCGACCGACGTGGAAACCTTCTCCCGGAAGACCGTCCGGCCTTCGATTTCTTTGCGGATGTTCTCGAGGGAGAGGTGGGAGCGGGCGAAAATTCGACTGGTAAGCCCCTTCCCTTCGCGGATGAGACCCAACAGGAGGTGCTCGGTTTCGATCGATATGCTCCCGAGCTGGCTGGCTTCGTAGCGTGCGAAGAAAAGGACCCGTCGGGCTCGTTCCGTGTACCGTTCGAACATGGTTACCTAAGTAAAAGTAGATGCCATAGGGTGACGCATCGCTTCGTCACATTATACAGGAGTTACGTCGGCCCAATTGATAACGGTTTCGTCATAACTCGCTGCCAGCATTAGGGTTCACGACCCAGCAAGCGGTTCGTGGTTCCGTGGTTCGCAGTTCGCGGTTCGCCGGTCGTGATTCGCCGTTCGTTTGTCGTTCTTGCTTCGCTCGTTGTTCGCGTTCGTTGTCTGTTCGTGGCTCGTTCACTATTCGTGGTGGTTCCAAGATTCGAGGTCCGAGGCTCTGAGCATCCGGGCGAATGCCCGATCACGTGCCGGCACCGAAGGATATCGTTCAAGCGGCGGTCAGGCGACCACCTTCTAGTCGAAGCATCCGATCGCAGGCCGCCGCGAGCCGCGGGTTGTGAGTGGCGATGATCGAGGTCAGCCCATAGGCGGCGTGCATTTCGCGCAGCAGCGCGTGCAGGCTATCAGCGGTCGCCTCGTCGAGATCGCCGGTCGGTTCGTCGGCCAGGAGCAGGGACGGACGCATCACGAGGGCTCGCGCGACGGCGACCCGCTGCTGTTCGCCACCCGACAGCATGCCTGGGCGATGCGTCAGGCGCTCGGCGAGGCCAACGCGCGTCAGCAGCTCCGTCGCACGCGGCCGGGCCTCGGCCATCGACGCACGGGCGATCCGCATCGGCATCTCGGCGTTCTCGATCGCGCTGAACTCCGGCAGCAGATGATGGAACTGAAAGACGAAGCCGACGTGCCGGTTTCGAAAGGCCACGACCTCGCCGTCCGCCAGCTCGGTCACGGCGGTCTGGCCAATCCTGATCTGACCGCGGTCCACGTGGTCCAACCCGCCAAGGAGGTGCAGCAGCGTGCTCTTCCCCACTCCGGACGCACCGACGATCGCCACCATCTCGCCGGCCTCGACCTGCAGGTCGAGATCGCGCAGCACGGTCAGCCGCGACTCGCCGACCACGTAGCTCTTTACGATTTGCTCGGCAACGATGAATGACATGAATCAGCGAAAACACGCAACCGCGAAACGTGCCAGGTGCGATCCGGACTCCGCGAAAAGGTGAGTTGGCGGGTTATTCATATCTCAGGGCCTGCGCAGGATCGAGCCTCGCCGCCTGGCGGGACGGATAGATCGTTGCGACGAAACATATCAGGATGGCGACCGCCACCACGATGACGAAGTCGGTCGTGAGGACGGTGAACGGCAGGTGCGAGACCTGATAGATATCGATCGGTACCCGAATCAGCTTGTACCGATCGAACAGCCACGACACCACCCAGCCGCATGTTGCCCCGACCGCTGTTCCGAGGACTCCAATGATCAATCCCTGCATCATGAAGATCATCGTCACGCTCTTCGCGCTGGCGCCCATGGTCTTCAGGATCGCGATGTCGCGGTGTTTCTCCATTACCAGGAGGATGAGAGACGCGACGATGTTCAGGGCGGCAACCATCACGATGAGCCCGATAGCGAGCGACACCGCGATTTTTTCGAGCCACAGGGCCGAAAACAGGGACCGGTTCATTTCGGCCCAGTCCTGCGTGAAGTACTGGTCGCCGAGATGCGCCGACACCTGCTGCGCGATCGCCGGCGCCTGGTAGATGTCGTCAACGCGGAGCTGCAGGAAGTCCACCTGATCCTTGTCGAACATCCGCTTCGCCACATCGAGCGAGACAAATCCGTAGGTGGAATCGAATTCGATCAATCCCAGCGTGAACGTTCCGGCGACCCGGAGCGTATGCCGGCCCGGCATCATCCCCATCGGCGAAAGCGTGCCCTCGGGAGTGAGAACGACCACCGTGTCGCCGACCGCCACGCCAAGATTGGCCGCGAGATCCTTGCCGAGCAGGATGCCGTCACGCGCTGTGCCATGGCCTTTCAGCACGAGTCCCTCGAGGCTGCCGCTCTGCATCGAGCGCGCGATATCGCTGACGGAAGGTTCGAGGTGCGGGTCGATACCCTTGACCGAGATGAATTCCTGCTTCGCCGAGGCCGTAATGAGAGCCCGCCCGAGCACTGCAGGCGCCGCCCCCACGACGTGTGGAATCCGGCGCGCGCGATCGGCCTCAGCCTGATAGTCGGTGATGCCCCCTGCCTTGGACACGTAGATATGTGGCTGGGATCCGAGGATTCGATCGCGCAGTTCCTGCTGCAGACCGGTCATGACCGCCAGGGCGATGATGACCGCCATGACGCCAACCGTCACGCCGAGCGTCGAGATGGACGAAATGACCGAGATGAACGCCTGTTTGCGCTTGGCGAGCAGGTAGCGGAGAGCGATGTGAAGTTCGAACGGAAGATCCATGTGAACCCGGTTACATCCGAGGCATGATCAGCCACGAAAACACGTACGCACGAGACAACATTAATCTTTTTCGTGTTTTCGTGCTTTCGCGGCTACTCCTTTTTCCGCATCAACGGAAACAGAATCACATCCCGAATCGACGGGCTGTTGGTCAGAAGCATCACCAGCCGATCGATACCCACGCCCTCACCGCCCGTCGGCGGCAACCCGTATTCGAGCGCGCGGATGTAGTCGTCGTCCATCGCGTGCGCCTCGAGGTTGCCTCGGGCTCGGCTGGCCAGCTGGGCCTCGAAGCGACGGCGCTGTTCCGCCGGATCGTTCAGCTCGCTGAAGGCGTTCGCCACCTCGAATCCGCCGATGTAGAGCTCGAAACGCTCCACCGTGTCGGCATCGTCGGGCTTCTGCTTCGACAACGGAGAAGTTTCGGTCGGATGATCGTGGATGAACGTCGGGTGAATGAGCGACGTCTCACACAATGCCTCGAAAATCTTCGTGGCGATTGCGCCGGCGCCGTGACCCGGATCGACGTCGATGTGCAGCTCCCGCGCGATGGCGGCCGCTGCTTCCCGATCACGGAGTTGCGCGTCGGACACGTCGCGCCCGAGCCGTCTCGATGCGGCCTCTCGCGCGGCCTCCCGCAGGGTCACGCGCGCAAACGGCGGCTTCAGCGAAATCCGATGGTCGCCAAACGTAATCTGATCGGTTCCAACGGTCTGGCGTGCAACCTCCGCGATCAATTCCTCGGTAAGGCGCATCAACGCGTGGTAGTCGGCGTAGGCCTCGTAGAACTCCATCATGGTGAACTCGGGGTTGTGCTGCGTGGAAATCCCCTCGTTTCGGAAGTTCCGGTTGATCTCGAACACCTTCTCGAGGCCACCCACGGTGAGCCGCTTCAGGTAGAGCTCCGGCGCGACGCGGAGGTACAGCTGCATGTCGAGCGCGTTGTGATGCGTGACGAACGGCCTGGCGAGCGCGCCGCCGGCGATCGGCTGCATCATCGGCGTTTCGACCTCCAGGTAGCCGCGAGCGATCATGAAGGCGCGAATCGCCGAGATTACCTTGCTGCGCGTTTCGAACACCCGCCGCGACTCTGGATTCACGATCAAGTCCAGGTAACGTTGCCGATACCGGACCTCGACGTCGGTCAGGCCATGCCATTTTTCGGGCAGCGGCAGGAGGCACTTCGCCAGAAAGTGCACCCGCGAGGCCCAGATCGTGAACTCGTCCGTCTTGGTCCGGAACAACCGGCCCTCGACGCCGATCCAGTCGCCGAAGTCGAGCAGCTTGTAAATCCTGAAATCGAGCTCCGGCACCGAATCCTGCCGGACGTACACCTGGACCTTCGCGTGCCCGTCCGACAACACCAGAAAGTTCGCCTTGCCGAAAGCACGCATCGCCAGAATGCGGCCGCTGGTCACCGTCTCGACCCGTTCGGTTTCGAGCTGGTCGTGCGTACGCCCGCCGTACGCCGTCACCAGTTCGGAAATGGTGTGGCGCCGCTCGAACGTGCGCGGGTAGGCCTCGACCCCGAGCTTCGACAGCTCCGCAAGGTTCGACCGGCGTTGCTGAATCAGTTCATCTTCGGAGGACATAGCGTATGTGGGCCGAGGCTCTCCACGACGCGGGAGACGGTGGACACAGAGGCAGAATCGTACAACATCACGATGATTTGTCCTCCGGGTCCTTCGTGGTGGAGAGGTTTGCTACCTTCTTTCGGATTGCATCCAGCATCCCGTTGATGAATTTCACCGATTCCTCGCTGCTGAATGTCCGCGCGAGCTCGAGCGCCTCGTTGATCACGACGGCCGGCGGCGTGCCGGGATCGCGAAGCAGCTCGCAGATCGCCATGCGAAGGATCAACCGATCCACCACGGCCATGCGCTCGGGACGCCATCGCTCGGCCGTCTCGGCAATGAGCGGATCGATCGTCGGCAAACGGAGGGCCGTGTCGCGCGCCAGCGCCGTGGCAAACGTCTGGAGTCCGCTGTCGGGTGGATCGGCGTTCGGCCATTGGTGGGCGAAAAACGTTTCGGCCGCATCTTCGACGCCGCGGCCACCGACTTCAACCTGATACAGAATCTGGAGGGCGGACTCACGCGCCCGGTGCCGCGGGTCTTTGCGCGAGCGCGGCATCTCCTACGATCGCGGCGCGCCGTGCCGCGTGAGTTGCGCGACCACCTGTGCCATCTCGATGGCGGCGATCGCCGCCTCCTGACCTTTGTTGCCAGAGCCCTCAACGGCCCGCGCGAGCGCTTCTTCCGCCGAATTGGTCGTCAGCACGCCGAAGCCCATCGGTACGCCCGTTGCCGCAGCTGCCTCGGTCAACCCGTGCGACACCGCCGAGGAGATGTACTCGAAATGCGGCGTCTCGCCGCGAATGAGGCAGCCCAGGCAGACGATCGCGTCGAATCGCCCGGATTCGGCCGCGTGCAGCGCTGCCAACGGGATCTCGAACGCGCCGGGCACGCGAACAACGGTCACGTCGTTCGCCTCGACGCCGGCCGCCACCAACGCAGCCAGCGCGCCCGCTTGCAGCCGATCGGTCACGAAGTCGTTGTACTTCGACACCACGATCGCAAACCGCAGCCCGCTCGCTTTGCGCGATCCCTCAATCGTGTGCATCGCTCGTCGAAGGCCTTCGCGCTGCAAAAGTCTTTCCTTCCCGCCCCACCGGCCTCACCTGCCCTTGAACGCGGGCTTTCGTTTTTCCAGGAAGGCAGACGTTCCCTCCCGCATGTCGTCGGTCGAAGCCACCAGACCGAACAATGTGGCTTCGTACTGACAGGCCTCGGCAAAGGGCATCTGGAGACCCTTGTGTACCGCGCTGATGATGTATCGCATCGCGATGGGAGCGTTTTTCGCAAGCTGCGCCGCCAGTTGTCGCGCCTCGGACATCAACTCGGCAGGCGCCACGACGCGATTGACGAGGCCGATCCGCAACGCGTCGTCGGCGGCGATCGGAGCCCCAGTCAGCATGATCTCGAGGGCGCGGCCGGCACCCACCAGGCGTGACAGCCGTTGCGTACCTGCATAGCCCGGAAGCAATCCGAGATTGATCTCCGGTTGGCCGATGCGGGCCGTGCTCACGGCCAGCCTCAGCGTACAGGCCATGGCCAGTTCGCAGCCGCCGCCGAGGGCGTACCCGTTGATCGCCGCGATGACCGGCTTGCCCAGGTTCTCGATCAGGTCGAACACGTGCTGGCCCGTGAGCGCATGCTCCCGTCCGCTGGTCGGCGACTGCACTGCCAGCTCGTTGATGTCGGCACCGGCTACGAACGACTTTTCGCCGGCGCCCGTCACAATGACCACACGCGTGCTGTCGTCCTTCTTGAAATCGAGGAAGGCCCTGCGCAGTTCGTCGAGCGTCGGCGCATTCAGCGCGTTGAGAACGGTCGGCCGGTTGACCGTGAGGATGGCGACGGCCCCGTCGCGATCGACGAGCAGGTTGTCAAAGGCCATGACGAATCCAACGGTGTCAGAGCGGGAGCGGATAGATCAGCCAACCCAGCACGAACGCCGAGAGCAAGAAACCCGCGAACATCATCGCGCCCAGCCGCATCTGTTCACGCGTATCGTCCTTCGCGATGACGGCAAAGATGAGGGAGACGAAAAACGCGAACAACGCCAGCAGGACGAAGTGATCGCGCATCACTTCCGTCCCATCGCGACATCGTACGCGTCGATCACGACCAGCAGATTCAGCAATCCGGCGACGATGAGAAACGCGTTGCCGTATTCGTACGTGACGGCACGGACATCACCGAGGCCCTGTCCGAACGTCCACGCCAGCAGATACGGCACACCCATCCCGGCATTGGCGAACCCAGCCAGGCAGACCAGTGGGTCCGACAGCTCGAACGGGAACAGACGACCGTGGATCGCGAGACCGATCGCGAACATCAGCGGCAGCGCGAGGAGAAATATCACGCCCTTCGCTCGCCGGCCCAGCCACAGATGACCGGCACCAGGGATGGCCCAGGATGCCAGACACAGCAGCACGCGGCCGCCCGACTGCGATTGTTCGGCGGCAGTGGCGCGCACGGGGCTTTAGTTTACCTGATCGCTTGCAGCCGACAGGACGATGAGAGATGCCGCGGCACCAAGCGGCAATGCAGCCACGGCACGAATGATGTTCGACGGCATTTCGCCGACTGACCACTCGTATCCGATAGTCGCCAGCGTTGGCAGTGCGGCCACGACCAGCATGGTCCGCACACCGCGCGCCGTGGTTCCGGTTGTGTTTACGCGAATCGCGAGGGTAAAGATCGCCGCGAGCGCGGCTCCGGTGTATATGCCCGTACATCGCGCACAAACCGGCAGCTGTTGTGCCCACACCTGAAAGGAGCGCTGCGGAATCTGGTGGCAGACGATGCCCGCCACGGCGTACACCAGGGCGGCCCCGTACAGAGCCGCGGATCCCAGCGATTCTCTGATCGCGACCGCCGCAAACGGCAGCAGCGCCGCCCAAGTCAGGGAGGCGGCGATGAACGCCCGACGCAGCATTGAAACAGGCACGATGGCACAACGCATCGTGGAGCAATGAGTTAGAGGCAGCTGCAACGGCGCGTACCGTTCAGGCGTCTAACAATGTTAAACTGTTGAACACCGTTCAGCCACCTGACGAACATCCAGCGAAACAAGGCACCATGGGCATCAAAGAGCGACAGGAGCGCGATCGCGAAACCGTTCGTCGCGCCATTCTCGACGCCGCACGCGATCTGTTCGTGGCCGAGGGTTTTCACAACGTCTCGATTCGCAAGATCGCCGAGCGAATCGAGTATAGCCCCGCCGCCATTTACGGATACTTCCCCAGCAAGGACGACATCTTTTTTGCCTTGGCCGAAGAAGGTTTCCGGCTGCTGTGCGATCGAGGCGCGGTGCATCCGCCCCTGGCAGGCGACACGCGCACGCCGCTCGAGCGCGTCCGCGGCGTCTTTGGCCGCCTCTACGAGTTCAGCCGCGACCACCCCGAGTACTTCGCGCTGATGTTCGTGGATCGAAGCGTCCCGCGTATCAGCCGCGAGTACGAGCGCTTCGCGTTTGCGCGGCAAATGAAGCACAGCATCATCGGCGCGATCGCCGCCTGCGTGGACGCTGGGGAGTTGCCGCGATCGGTGAAACCCGCTGTGGCGCTGCGCGTGCTGACAGCAGGCGTGATTGGCGTCGCGGTCATGCAGCTGTCGGAGCGGCTGCCACCGGGCGAGGACGCAGACCTGCTGGCGGCCGACGTGCTGAATACGACGTTCGCCGGCTTACAAAGTGGAACGCCTCTGCAATCGATCGGCGTGATCGACTGGCCACTGGATGAACAGGTTGAAGGCGAGAAGGCCGCGTCCTGATCGGGCGCGTGGATGTCAGGTCGAGGAGTCGTAATGAATCGTCGAATGATCAGATCGGCCATGCTGCCCCTCCTGGCGGCGACCGTGATGCCGCTCGTCGGCTGCAGCGCAGGAAATGCCAAATCCAAGGAACAGCCGCCGCCGGCGCCTGTCGCAGTGGAGGCCGCGGCCGCTGTGGAGCAACCGATCGCGCGTTTCATTCGCGCGACCGGCACACTGACCGCGGAAGATCAGGCTGACGTCGCGGCAGAAACGGCCGGACGCGTCGTCTCGACGCCGATCGAGCGCGGTTCGCGGATCAGCGAAGGCGCCGAGCTCGTCCGCGTCGTGGCGACCGAAACCGACGCGCAGCTGAAGGAAGCCGAAGCCAACGCCGCGCAGATCGCGGCGCGCCTGGGGCTGGCGCCCGACGGCCCCTTCGATGTCAACGCGGTTCCCGAGGTCCAGACGGCAAAGGCGTCGTACGATCTCGCGCAGGGCGAGTTCAACCGCATCAAGGCACTGCTCGATCAGCGCGTCGTCTCCGAGTCCGAGTACGATCAGCGCCGCACGCAGCTCGAGGCGACGCGACAGCAATACGAAGCGGCCAAAAATGGCGCCGCGCAGCAGTTCCAGTCGCTGCAGGCGGCGCGCGCGCGGGTGACGCTCGCGCGCAAGGCCCTGTCCGATACAGTGGTGCGAGCGCCCTTCAGCGGTGTGGTCGCCGAGCGGCTCGTGTCGGTGGGCGACTACGTGACCAAAGGCACAAAGGTCGCTGTCGTCGTTCGGGTGAACCCGTTGCGCGTGCTGCTCACGATCCCCGAGCAGTTCGTGTCCGCGGTGGCCGTCGGCCAGCCAGTGGACTTCGACGTCGACGCTTATCCCGGTCGTCGATTCCAGGGGAAGGTGAAGTACGTTTCGCCGGCGCTGCAGGCCGATCGGCGCGCGCTCGCGGTGGAAGCGGTCGTGCCGAACCCCAACGCCGAGTTGAAACCGGGCCTCTTTGCCACCGCGCGTCTCGAGCAACCCGCGCGGAGTCCAGGCATCCTCGTGCCCACGCCCGCCGTTCAAACGTCGTCTGGAACGAGCCGCGTCTTCGTGCTCAACGGTGATCACGTCGATGAGCGCATCGTCACGATGGGGCAGACGGTCGGCGAACTCGTCGAGATCACGAATGGCCTCAAGGCGGGTGAGCGCGTGGCGACAACGAACGTCGCGAAGCTGGCCGACGGTACCAAAGTTAAAAGTTAGAACTGAGAAGTTAAAAGTTAAAACCCACGAGAAGTTCGAGGTTCCGACATGCAATGGCTTGCAGCTCTTTGCGTCAAGCGGCCGGTCTTCGCCAGCGTGCTCATTCTGTCGCTGACGGTCATCGGTATCTTCTCGTTCACACGCCTCGGCGTTGATCGATTCCCGAAGATCGACTTCCCCACAATCACCGTCACCACGGTGCAGCCTGGGGCGGCGCCGGAGCAGATCGAAACCGAGATCACCGACAAGATCGAAGAGGCTGTCAACACGATTAGCGGCATCGACGATCTGCGGTCGATCTCCTCGGAAGGGATCTCGCAGGTCATCATTTCGTTCGTTCTCGAAAAGGAAACGGACGTCGCCGCACAGGAGGTGCGCGACAAGGTCAACGGCGTCCTGCCGCGGTTGCCAAAAACGATCCAGCAGCCGCGCGTTGACAAGATGGATCCCGATGCGGCGCCCGTGTTGAGCCTCGCGCTGACCGCGAAGCAGCCGGTCCGCGACATCACCGAATATGCGGACAAGGTTCTGCGCCGTCAGCTCGAAAGCGTCAACGGCGTCGGGCAGGTCATCGTGCTCGGCGGACGCCAGCGTCAGGTCAACATCTGGCTCGACGGCGATCGCCTGCGGGCCTATAACCTCACGGTCACCGACGTGGCGCGGGCGCTGCAGGCCCAGAACATCGAGATCCCGGGCGGCCGCGTCGATCAGGGACCGCAGTCGGTCACGTTGCGCACCCGTGGCCGGATCCAGACGGTCGAGGAGTTCAACGACATCGTGATCCGGCAGAAAGAGGTGCATCCCGTCCGGATCGCCGACGTCGCAACGGTCGAGGACGGCGAGGCCGAAGCCGAGACGCTCGCGAACGTCAACGGGACCAGCACCGTTCTGCTGCAGGTCCGCCGCCAGTCGGGCACCAACACCGTTGAAGTGGTGCGGGAGGTGAAGAATCGCCTCACCAGTCTGAAGGCGGCGTTGCCGCCCGGCTACACCGTGCGGATCGTTCGCGACACGTCGGACTTCATCGAGGCATCTATCCACAATGTCGAAGAACACCTCGTCGTCGGATCGATTCTGGCCGCACTGGTCGTGCTGCTGTTTCTGACGAACATACGGTCGACGATCATTGCCGCGATTGCCATCCCGACGTCGATCGTCGCGACGTTCGGGTTGATCTGGTACATGGGCTTCACGCTCAACCTGATGACCATGCTGGCGCTCACGCTCTCGGTCGGGATCGTCATCGACGATGCCATCGTGGTGCTGGAGAACATCTATCGCTTCATCGAAGAGAAACACGACGACCAGTTCTCGGCCGCAGTCGATGCCACGAAAGAAATCGGGCTGGCGGTGCTGGCGACGACGCTGTCGCTCGTCGCAATTTTCGTCCCGGTCGGCTTCATGGGCGGCATCGTCGGCCGGTTCATGAAGAGCTTCGGGCTGACGATGGCGTTCGCGATCATGGTGTCGCTGCTCGTCAGCTTCACGCTGACGCCGATGTTGTCGGCCCGGTTCCTCAAGGTGCAGCGGCATGGCAAGGACCGACACTCGTCCAAGGACTCCAGGATCTTCCACGCCATCGACGTCTTCTACACGCGACTGCTCGAGTGGTCGATGCGCCATCGTGCCATCGTGGCCGGCGTGGCGGCGCTCGTCCTGTTGTCGAGCGTGCCGCTCTTCATGAAGGCGAACAAGAACTTCATGCCTCAGGACGACCAGGCGGAGTTCGAAATCAACCTACGCGCGCCCGAGGGCACCAGCCTGGAATCGACCGAGGTGATTACCAACCGTGCTGCGAACGCGGTGCGCGCACAGATACCGGAGGTGGACTACACGCTGGTCACCGTGGGCGGCGATCCGGCCAAGACGCGCAACCTCGGAAATATTTACATTCGCCTGAAGCCGATCGAGGAACGCACGCGCGATCAGTTCACGATCATGGACGTCATCCGCCGGCAGATCCTGCCGGCGGTGTCTTCCAACCTGCGCACCTCCGTGCAGGAAGTAGCCGTGATTGGCGGCAGCGGCGCACAGTCGGCCACGATCCAGTTCCTGATCAACGGACCGGATCTGCAGAAGCTGGAAGTCATCGGCAATCGGCTGGTCGAAAAAGTGAAGCCGCTGCCGGGTGTGGTGGACATCGACACATCGTTCAACACTGGAAAACCTGAACTGTCGGTGCGCGTCGATCGGCCCAAGGCGGCCGACCTCGGCGTGCAGATCGGCGACGCGGCCGAAGCCCTTCGCCTGCTGGTCGGGGGCGATCAGGTGACGACGTACAACGAGGCCAGCGAGCAGTACGAAGTGCATTTGCGCGCTCGCGCGGAGGACCGCACGACGCAGGCCGCCATCGCGGCGCTGACCGTCCCGTCATCGCGGCTGGGCAGCGTCTCGCTGGACAACGTCGCCGACTTCGAGCCTGGCAGCTCGCCGACCGACATCAACCGGCAGGCTCGTCAGCGCCAGGTGACCGTCTACTGCAATCTGCTGCCGACCGCCTCGCAGGCGAATATCCAGAACGCGATCGTGAGCGAATTCGAAAAGCTCAATGTGGGCGGCGAATACCGCGGCGTGTTCTCCGGCCGGTCGCGCGAGCTCGGCCGCGCGGCGCAGAACTTCCTGCTGGCATTCCTGCTCTCGCTCGTCTTCATGTATCTGATTCTGGCGGCGCAGTTCGAATCGTGGCTCCACCCGATCACGATTCTGCTCTCGCTGCCTTTGACGCTGCCCTTCGCGCTCCTGTCGATCATTCTGTTCAGGCAGTCGCTGAACATCTTCTCCGCGCTGGGACTCCTCGTCCTGTTCGGCGTCGTGAAGAAGAATTCGATCCTGCAGATCGATCATGCGAACCAGCTGAAGGAAACCGGCATGTCGGCGCACGACGCCGTCATTCAGGCCAGTCGCGACCGGCTGCGCCCGATTCTCATGACGACCTGCGCGTTCGTGGCGGGCATGCTGCCGCTGATCGTCTCACGCGGCATCGGCGCCGGGACGAATCACGCGATCGGATTCGTCATCTTCGGCGGCCAGTCTCTTGCGCTCTTGCTGACGCTGATCGTCACCCCCGTTGCGTACTCGCTGTTCGACGATGCCTCGAACATCCGGATCTTCCGGCGGTGGGCGGTGCGTCGAGCCATCCCGGTTCCCTCGAATGTGAGCACGACGCTGCTGCTGCTCGTCGGCATTCTCGGCACCGCCGCGGTTGCGTCCGGCCAGACCTCGCCGGCGCCGCTCCGACTCACGGTCGACGATGCCGTGAGGATGGCGCTCGACCAGAACGTCGATTTGAAGGTCGACCGGCTGGATCCGCAAATCAGCGACACGCGCGTCGCCGCCGCTGCAGGGGCGTTCAAGCCGACGCTCAACACGAGCGTGCTGTCGAATAACCAGCTTGCAGCGCCCTCGAGTTTCCTGACGCCGACGGCCACGCGCACCGATGTCGTGACATCCAACGCCGGTTTCGCGCAGCGGCTGCGGTGGTTCGGCACCTCGTACAACGTCTCGTGGTCGACGTCGCACACCAACACGAACAGCTTTTTGACCAGCTACAACCCGCTGCTCCAGTCAGGGCTCGGTGTCAACGTGTCGCAGCCGCTCCTTCGCGACTTCAAGATCGACTTCGCGCGCCAGCAACTGACCACGAGCCGTACGAACCGCGACATCGCTGACACCCGGTTGCGGGAAAGCCTCGTACACACGACGGCCGCCGTGAAGGTGGCGTACTGGAACCTGGTCGCCGCGCGCGCCAACGTGGACGCGAGGCGATCGGCGCTCGAGCTGTCCGAAGAGCTGACTCGCGTGAACAAGGCGAAAGTCGACGTCGGGACGCTGCCACCGCTCGATCTGTTGTCGGCACAGGCCGAGGTCGCGTCCAACCAGGAGCAGCTGATCATTGCTGAAACGGCGATCAAGCAGGCTGCAGACAGATTGCGGCTGCTCATCTTCGACATGAACCAGCGCGACAACTGGAACATCCCGATCGAGCCAATCGACTCGCCCCCGCAAGCGACGACGGCCGTCGATGTCGACGCTGCCGTGACGACCGCGCTCCAGCAGCGGGCGGATCTCATCCGCGCCCAGCGTGAGATCGACAACTCGGACACTGCGGTGAAGTACGCGGGCAATCAGCGCATGCCGGACGTGCGCCTGAACGCGAGCTATCAGGCGAGCGGTCTCGGCGGGACGCAGGTGCTCCGCGCCGGTGGCTTTCCCGGCACCATCGTGGGTCCCGGAGCCAACACCGATTTCGGCTCGGTCGTTAATCAGCTGTTCAGTCACGATTACCCGACGTGGGCGGTCGGTCTCAGCGTCTCGTACCCGATCGGTGACAGCACGGATCAGGCGAACTACGCACGCGCGCGACTCGAACGCTCGCAAGCGGCCGAACGGTTGAAGAGCAGCGAAGCCAAAGCGATCCAGCAGGTCAGGGATGCCGCCTGGAAGATCGAGATGAACGCGAAGCGGATCGAAACGACGCAGGTCGCACGCGACCTCGCCGAGCAGCGTCTCGACACCGAGCGCAAGCGCTTCGACGTTGGCATGTCTACGAGCTTTCTTGTCATCCAGGCGCAACGCGACCTCGCGCAGGCGCGCACCAACGAGCTGAGTGCGGTGCTCGCATACGATCTTTCCCTCGTGGATTTCGATGCGCTCCAGCAGGCCGGGCCTGCCGGTTCCGGCGGGTCCGGTGGGTCAAGTGGGGCTGGTGGATCGGGTAGCGCTGCCGCGCCAGCGGCCGCAGCGCCATCGGCCGCCGTGCCGGCGGCGTCGATTCCGCGTCCGGCCACTGGTGTGCCTGGCGTGCCGCAGGGGCAATGAACCGGCCCGAACGTCTGTGGCGCGTGCGGAGGGACCATGCCTGGATCGACGCGCAAATCTGTGGCATCGGCCGGCCCGGTCGTGTGCGCGTCGACTTCTTCTTTGAGGGCAGCTGCATCTTCTCGCGGGAATTCCCGTCGCGCGAGCTCGCCATCGACGATGCGGCCGGAAAATTACGCGACCTCCAGCGCGTCGGATGGAGCACGCACTGGTAGGCAGCCGGAGCCTCGCTCTCGTGCGGCGGTCAGTTCGATCGACGGGCAGTCGATGGTAATCACATCGATGCCGAATGCGACTAGCTGCGCTGCCTCCCGGCGCCTGTTCTAAACTGACCGCTTGCAGTACCGATTTGGACCCTTTCTCGTCGATCGTTCCAGTTACCGCGCGCTCAAGGGTGAGACACCCCTTGACCTCACGCCGAAACTCCTCGATCTGCTGCTGTATCTCGTCGAGCATCCGGGAACACTGGTCACGAAAGAAGAGTTGCTGAGCGCGCTGTGGCCGAGCGCCAATGTGACCGACAACGCGCTGGCCCAGGCGATGTCGGAGCTGCGCGAGGCGCTGGGCGATTCCGCTGGTGCGCCCCGGTTCATCAAGACGATTGCCAGACGCGGGTATCGCTTCGTCGCGCCGGTGGAGACAGTTGCCGCGGCGGCGGGCACAACCCCGGCTCACGCGATGCTCGAGGCCGCACGGCCACATGACGGGAACGATGCGCACGCTCGGACGATTGCGGTCCTGGACTTCGTCAACGTCACCCAGGATCCCGAGTCGGCGTGGCTCTCGGCGGGCATCGCTGAAACGGTGACAGGCGACCTCCGCGCTCTGGGACACTTCCGCGTGATCGACCGATGGCAGGTGATGGACGCCGCGAGGCGGACCGATGGATCGCTGCATCGGATTGCAGGTCATTTGCACGCCCGGCTGATCGTGGTCGGCAGTTTCCAGCGCAATCGATCGCGGATCCGCATCACCGCACGAGTCGTGGATGTAGTGAGCGGAGAAGCCGTTGCCGATGCGAAAGTGGATGGTCCGTTCGAGTCGATCTTCGCGCTGCAGGATCAGGTGGTCGGACAGTTTTCGAGCGAGTTGGGCGTCGCATCAGGCGCAGACGGTCGGAACGGCGTCGTTCGCGACACATCGAGCCTGGATGCACATCGGGCGTTCAGCGAAGGCTGGATGCATCTCGAGTCGCTCGACGTTTGGGAGATCCCGCAGGCAATCGGCGATTTCGAGCGTGCCGTTGCCGCCGACCCGCGATACGCACTGGCGTACACCGGGCTCGCCAGCGCAGAGCTCGCTCTGTACGAAACCACCCGATCCGACAACGAGCCTGATCACGGTGTGTTGACTCGCGCCGTTCAGCATGCCCGCCATGCCGTGCACCTGGATGACACGTTAGCCGAAGCGCATGCCACGCTCGCGCTCGTGCTCGTCAGCTCGTGGCAGACCACGGAAGCGACCGCCGCAGCGCGGCGAGCAGTCGCGATCGAGCCCTCCAACTGGCGGCATCTCTTTCGTCTGGGCCACGCGTCCTGGGGCGAAGAACGCGTGCGCGCGGCGACACGCACGCTTGCGCTGTACCCGGATTTCGCGTTCGCCCATTTTCAGATAGCCATGGTGCATGTGGCGCGCGGCCGCGTACGGGATGCCGAGCTGCTGCTTCGGCAGGGCGCCGCCGTTCAGGACCGTCAGATCGGCCGGGGCGGTCGTTATCCCGCGTTGGGTCTGCACTGGCTTCTCGGCCTGGTGCGCCTGGCGCAGGACGATGGGGATGAAGCGCTGGCCGAATTCGACCGGGAGTACGCGCTGGCCGAGGCGCACCGCTTGTACGGACGCGAGTACGCGATGTCTGCCTTGCACGGGCGCGGCGCGGCATTGTTGTACGCAGGTCGTCGGGCAGATGCCGCGAGCAGCTTCCGTCGCGCTCTCGACCTGTATCCGGACCACGTCCCCACGCATATCGGTCTGGCGATGTCCGAACAGCGCGCGACTCGTTTCGATCCACGTTTCTGCGAACGGAATCAAGCCGTACTCTCGCGCACGCGCCCGGTCGAGGCCGCCCTGGTTCGTGCTCAGATCTTGACCGCTCAGGGCAACGAATCGGCCGCTGTTGGTACCCTGGCCGAGATGCTCGACGGCGCACCGCCGGGATTCGCCGGTTGGACCGTCCCGGTCGAGCCGATGCTGAAAGAACTTCAGCAGACGCAAGGTTTTGCGGATATCCTGACGCGGCTCGCCGAGCGCGCCCGGTAACGGCGCGCCGGCGCGATTCATCACAACACAGGGTTTTTCAGCGTTTTTCACCGCGGGCTCAGGACATCCCCGGAGAGCGCGTCGTAAGGTGTGTCCATGACATCAGGCACCTATCGCGAAACGCTGGCCCGCCGCGGCATCCAGCCGTTTCTGTGGACGCAGTTTCTCGGCGCCTTCAACGACAACTTGTTCAAGATTGTCGTTTCGCTGCTCGCCGTCCGGCTGGCGGCCAATCCGGCCGACGCCAGCTTTCAGCTCTCCCTCGTGGGCGCAATCTTCATCCTGCCATTCGTGCTGTTCTCGGGCTACGCGGGGCAGCTGGCCGACGTCTACAGCAAGCGCACTGTGCTCGTCGTCACGAAGTCGCTCGAAATCGTCGCAACCCTGCTCGGCCTGATCGCGTTCATGCTCGGACACCTCGAGATCACATACGTCGTGCTGTTCCTGTTCGCGCTGCAGGCGACGTTCTTCAGCCCGGCCAAGTACGGCATCCTGCCCGAGCTGCTGCCCGATTCGGAGCTGTCGCGCGCGAACGGCATCCTTGAAATGAGCACGTTCGCGGCGATCGTCCTGGGTACCGCGGTCGGCAGCTTCATGTTCGATGCGTGGTACTCACAGCTCTGGCTGATCGGCATCATCGTCGTGGTCATTGCCGTGGCCGGCACTGCGCTGAGCTTCGGCATCCCGCAGGTCCGCGCTGCGTCGGCCGGCAGCCGCGTAAGCATCAATCCCTGGAGCGAGATCGTCGCCGGAACGAAGCGTCTGTTCGGCGACCGCGTACTGTGGCTCACCGTGATCGGCCTTTCGTACTTCTGGTTCCTCGGCGCGCTGCTGCAGCTCGTCATGGTGCTGTTCGGCAAAGAGGTCATGGGGCTGGACGACCGCTGGGTCGGTCTCCTGCTGACGTTTGCGGCAGTCGGCATCGCGGCGGGCAGCATGGCGGCCGGGCGTTTGTCGGGCGACAAGGTGGAACTGGGCCTCGCGCCGCTCGGTTCGATTGGGATGGGCCTCTTCGCCATTCTCCTCTCACGGGCGGGCCACTCCTTCATCCTCGCGGCCGCCGATCTGGCACTGGTCGGATTCTTCGGCGGCCTCTTCGCCGTCCCGCTCAACGCACTTCTCCAACAACGGAGCGGCGAACAGGAGAAAGGTCGTCTGATGGCGACCAACAACGTGTTCAACATGGTGGGCATCCTGCTGGCCTCGGGCGCGCTGTGGGTATGTTCGTCGCCCCGCATCTTCGGTATGTCACCGGATCACGTGATCCTGACCTTCGGCATTCTGACGCTGATCTGCAGTGCCTACATCCTCTCCATCGTTCCGGATTTCCTGATTCGCTTCTGCCTCTGGCTCCTGACGCACACGGTGTATCGCATTCGAATCGAAGGGCAGCGGCATGTGCCGTTCCGCGGTCCGGCGCTGCTCGTTTGCAATCACCTTTCGCACGTCGATGGCCTGCTCGTCGGTGCCTGCGTTCAGCGATTCATCAGATTCCTCGTCTACAAACCCTATTACGAGCATTGGGCATTCCATCCGCTGCTGAAGCTGATGAAGGCGATCCCGATCGCCCCGGGTCGAGACGCGCTCGCCTCGCTCGACAAGGCGCGCCAGGAATTGGTGAACGGCCACGTGGTGTGCATTTTCGCGGAAGGATCGATCAGCCGCACCGGCAACATGTTGCCGTTCAAACGCGGATTCGAGCGCATCGTCACTGGTCTCGATGTTCCGGTTATCCCCGTGTACCTCGATCGCGTCTGGGGCAGCATCTTCAGCTTCAAGGGCGGCCGGTTTTTCTGGAAGCGGCCGCTCCAGGTGCCGTATCCGGTCACGGTCGCTTTCGGCGAACCGCTGCCGTCGAGCACGACCGCGCCGGAAGCGCGACTTGCGCTGATGACATTAGGGTCTGAGGTGACGCTGCGCCGGCGGCCCGCAAACGAAATCCTCGGCCGCCAGTTCATCCGAACCGCGAAAGATCGTTGGTCGTCGTTCTGCATGGCCGACTCCACCGGCCAGAACCTGACCTTCGGCCGGACGCTGGTCGGCAGTCTGCTGCTGTCGCGATGGATTCGCCGACATGGGTCGAGCGAATCGCACGTGGGTGTGTTGCTGCCGGCGTCGGTGGGCGGCGCACTGACCAACGTCGCGACGTCGCTTGCGGGCAAGATCCCGGTGAATCTCAATTTCACGGCCGGCAAGGAGGCGATGGCGGCGGCTGTAGAACGCTGCGGCATCAAGACGATCGTCACGTCACGGACGTTCCTGTCGAAAGCCGGGTTGGAGCAGGTCAACGGGATGGTATTCGTCGAAGACATCCTGAAGGCGTTCAGTGCAGTCGAGAAGGCTCGCATGCTCGTCACGGCCCGCATGTTACCAGCCCGTCTGCTCGGACGAATCTACGCGGCTGACGGAGATGCGGAAACGGTCGCGACCGTCATCTTCTCGAGCGGCAGCACGGGCATTCCCAAGGGCGTGATGCTCACGCATCGAAACATCCTCGCGAACCTCGACGCCGTTCTGCAGGTGTTCCAGCTTCAACACGACGACGTGATGGTCGGTGTGCTGCCGTTCTTCCACTCGTTCGGGTTCACCGGTACGATCTGGCTGCCGCTCGTCGGAGGCTTCGGCGTCGCGTATCACCCCAATCCAACCGACGCGAAGACGATCGGCGAGCTTGCAGGACGATATCGTGCGACCGTCCTGATCAGTACGCCCACGTTCTGCGGCTCGTACATCCGGAAGATCACGCCCGAGCAGTTCGGCCGCCTCCGGTATGCCATCGTCGGTGCGGAAAAGCTGCGCGAACCGGTTGCAAGCGCCTTCAGGCAAAAATTCGGGATCGATCTGCTCGAAGGATACGGCTGCACCGAAATGTCGCCGATCGTCGCGGTGAACGCGCCCGACGTGGCGGACCGCGGCCAACGACAGCGCGCCACGCGTGTCGGCTCGGTAGGTCAACCACTCCCTGGAGTCGCGGCGAAGGT
The DNA here is from genome assembly GCA_046728115.1 of Acidobacteriota bacterium. Lineage (GTDB taxonomy): Bacteria > Acidobacteriota > Vicinamibacteria > Vicinamibacterales > CAVVIG01 > CAVSWN01. Next base: position 21,296 of record JBKPDW010000297.1, read on the forward strand.
TGTCGATCCGGCGACCGGCGATGGCCCGCTGTTCGAACGGGAAGGCCTGTTGCTGGTCAAAGGCCCGAACTTGATGAAGGGCTACATCGGCGATCCGGAGAAGACTCACGAGGTCTTGCACGACGGCTGGTATGTCACGGGCGACATCGCGACCATCGACGATGGTGGGTTCATTCGGATTACCGATCGGCTGTCGCGCTTCAGCAAGATTGCCGGCGAAATGGTGCCGCACATGAAGGTCGAGCAGGAAATCCAGAATCTGCTCGATCCGGATGAAACCTGCGTCGTCGCTGGTGTTCCGGATTCCATGAAAGGCGAACGTCTGATCGCTTTCTATACCGACCCCGCTATAACGGCGCAGGATCTCTGGGAAAGGCTGTGTCGCACCGAACTGCCGCGGCTCTGGATCCCCAAACGCGAAGACTTGCGGCGCATTGCCGCGATCCCAACGCTCGGCACCGGCAAAGTGGATCTTCGCGCCGTCAAACAGTTGGCCATCGAGTCGGTCGCCGAAGCCGCCAGCTAGTCCGCCGAGTTCAACGGAGGCACGATCATGGCGATCCTGTACCTGTGTGCCGCTGTCATGGCGGTGTTGGCGTGGTGGCGAACGAAAGCGCAAGCCGCAGCGATCGAGGAGTTGAGGCAACGCGTCAGGTCGCTCGAGCAACACGCTGCGGCCGTGAGGTCAGACCCAAGGGCCCGATCGGTCGTGACATTGGAGTCTGACCGCAGTGGCGCGAGCGCGGTGCCACCGACGGTGTCAACTGCTGCACCCGCTGTATCGGACATTAACGCCGCCGTGTCGGAGGCCAAACCAGCGGTGCCGATACCCGCGCGTCAACCGATTCAGCCCGGGCGCTCCGCACGACCGACACCGCCGGCACTTCCGATTGGCACAAAACCAGCGCCGTTGGCGTCAGAGGCCAAGTCTGAGAAACGTGAACAAATCGGGGTTGGACCCCAACCCGTTGGGTCCCCGCGGGTCGCGGCTCGCACAGTCAACGATTCGCTGGAGGCTCGCATCGGGGCACGATGGCTTCTGTACATCGGCGTAGTGGCCATCGTTATCGGCGTCAGCTACTTCGAAAAGCTGGCGATCGACAACCATTGGATCAATGAAACCGCACGCACGATCCAGGGCGGGATCCTCGGCGCGCTGCTCGTCTACGTGGGGATCAGATTTGTTCGCGCGGGCTACACGTTCTACGGCCAGATCCTTTCAGGCGGCGGCGTCGCGATCCTCTATGTGTCGACCTATGCGGCGTTCAACCTGTATCACCTGATCAGCCGGCCGAGTGCATTCGTCCTGATGTCGGCAATTACGGCGCTGGCGGCGATGCTTGCCGACAGCCAAAGATCGCAAGGGCTCGCGCTGATGGCCGTCGGCGGCGGGTTTGCGACACCGTTTCTACTGCCCGGCAACACGGACGCAGAGATCGCGCTTTTCACGTACGACGCGATTCTCATCGCCGGCACGATGTTCCTCGCGCACCGCCGAATCTGGCCGCTGCTGAACGTCGTCAGCTACGGATTCACGGTCCTCACGGTCCTCGGATGGTTGGCGCAGTTCTATGAGCCCTCGAAATACCTCGCGACGGAAATCTTTCTCACGCTCTTCTGCGGAATGTTCCTGTACGTTCTGCACGAGATGCGCCGGGCCTCGCATCCACGGGCCCGCATGGCGCGAGCCATCCTGGTGAGCGCTCCAGCAGGGTATTACATTGCATCGATTGCGATCCTGTCGCCGCACGCGATCGCGCTGCTCGTCTATCTCCTCGCGCTGTCGCTCGTTGGCGCCGTCGCCGGGAAACGAATCGGTGCGGCGGCGCGGCTCGTCTGCTGGATCGCCGTCATCGCCCCGCTGGCGGTGTGGATAGACGGCCATGCCGGTCGCGCCTGGCTCGTCGCCGGGCTGACAGCGGTCGCAGGCATCTACACGATTAACCTGCTGGCCGATCTCGAACGCGCGCTCCGCAACGACACGCTTGTCGAGCCCTCGGGGATCCTGCTGCTTCACTTGAACGCCCTTGCCGCGTACTGGTGCGCGTACGTGCTGATCGATGCCGTGAACGCCGGCGCGGGCGCGCCCTTCGCCGCCGGTTTTGCGCTATGGCATGCGGCCGTCGCCGGCGCAGTGGCCAGACGCCGGCGCGATATCGCGATGCATTTCGCAGCGGTCGCGGGAGCGTTACTGGCCATCGCCGTCACGCTCGAGTATCACGGCGCGGCCGTCATCGCCGGATGGGCGGCGGAAGGCGTCGCGATCATCTGGCTGGGACTTCGCGAGCGGCGCGAGTGGTTCCGTCTCGGGGGCGTGGCGCTATTTTTATTTGCCGTCGAGCGGCTTCTGGAGCTGCAGGGGGCGCCCGCCCCGCTCGCTCGCCTGGTTCTCTTCAACTCAAAAACCGGGATTGGGATGTTCGTCATCGCGCTGACATATCTCGCCACCTGGTTGCATCAGCGGCAGATTGACCGGCCCAGGCGCACCACGGAAGTGAGCGCCGGGCTCGTCACGGCCAAGCTGCTGATTCTGACTGCCGTCGCAGCAGAAATCAGCGACTACTGGTCCCAGCACTTGCATGGAATTTTCGAGCCGGTCGCACAATTTGTCATGGCTGGTCTCATCATCGGCTCGACGATCGTGTGGCTCGGCCTCCTGCGCCGGCGGGAATGGGTGCGGGCAATCGGCGGATTGCTGACCTTCTGTGCTGCAGCCTTGCTCCTGGCCATTCAGTTCGTGCCGGCGCCGCAGGACTACGTGGTGATCCTGAATGCGCGCATGGCTGCGGGCATTCTCGCTGTCGGTGTGTTCTATGGGCTCGCCCGCCTCCAGCAACGGCTCGGCGACCATCTCAGGGCGAGAGACGCAGAGGTCGCCATCCTCGTGACGAGCGCCAGCGTGTTTACGCTGTCGCTGCTGACGTCGGAAATCGACGCGTATTGGACGGCTCGCGGCGCAACGGATGTCTGGTCGATCGCGCGGGAAGGACTGCAGGCGATCGTCTGGTCGGCTGTCGGCAGCCTGCTCGTCTGGATCGGCGCCCAGCGCCGGCGCGGCTGGATTCGAGCGATAGGAGCGGGTGTGCTCGTCGTTGCCGTGTCGCGCCTCGTCCGGCTCCAGTTCGCCGACGCACCTGCGGGCTACACGGTGCTCGTCAACGCGCGACTGATCGCGTCGGTGATCGTTGTCGCCGCTCTCTACGGCCTCGCCCGCCTGTACCGATCGACCGAAGAACCGCTCGACGCACAATTACGTCCCCGAACAGTTCTGATCTTCGCCGCCAACGCACTCAGCCTGACGCTACTGACGAGCGAGATCACGGCGTTCTGGCACGTGCGCGATCTTGCAGCCGTCGCAGTGAGATCGGCCAGCCGCGATAGTCATTTCGCCCGCGAGCTGACGCTGTCGATCACTTGGGCGATGTATGCGACGGTGCTGATCGTGGCCGGCATGCGCAAGCACTACGCGGCAATCCGCTACTTCGGCATTTCGCTCTTCGCCGTCACCATCGTCAAGGTTTTCGGCTTCGACATGGCCGAGCTCGATCGCATCTACCGCGTCTCGAGCATTATCGTGCTCGGCGTGTTGCTGCTGGCCACGTCGTATTTGTACAACAGGTTTCGCGGACAAATGACGCCTGCGGATTATCCCGGGGAGGGGACCTGAACGGTCGCGAAGATGCATCGCGGCTCGCCACCGCGGCAGACACGGAAGACACGGGGGAACTCCTCGAAAACAGCCTTTCCCCGCGTCCCGCGATGTCCTCTGTGTGGAGAAGGGGATCTGCAACCGTGCTCGAACGGAAAAGCACGTAGCGAAAGCGTCAGCCGGGCGTCACCGCGGCGCCGTCAACGATCCGAAATGATGTTCGTACCGCGTCCGGAATTCGTCCCAGGTGTACGCGTGGCTCTGCCCTCCAAGATGCTCCAGGGCGTAGGTCGCCGCCACGCTGCCAAGCTGCGCGGAAACAGACACGGGTAGGCCCAGCGCAAGACCCTTCATCAGGCCGCCGCGATACGCGTCGCCCACTCCGGTCGGATCCACGATTCGATGAGGCGCGACCGCCGACACGTCCACGCGCCCGTTCGTCGTCCAGACGGCGGATCCGTGTTCCCCGCGCGTCACGATGAGCGCTTCCGACCGGGCGAGGATATCGTGTTCGTTCAAGCCGGTCTTTTGCCGCAGGAGTTCGAGCTCGTAGTCGTTGACAATCACGAACGTCGCTCCAATCACGCCGTCACGGAGTTCGTCCCCGGACATGCGTGTGCACTGCTGACCTGGATCGAAGATGTATCGAATGCCAAGCGTCCGGCATTCCTCCGCGTACTGCACCATGGCACGCGGATCGTTTGGCGCCACGATGGCCAATCCACAATCGCGAACGTTACGAAACGACAGCTGCCCGGCGTCCGCCATCGCGCCGGTGTAGAAGGACGCGATCTGGTTGTTGTTCACGTCGGTGCTGCAGAAAAACGACGCGCAGAACTTTCCGCCGATCTGCTTCGTCAGCGTCGTATCGACCCCGGCCGCCTCGAGCCACTGCCGGTACTCGCCGAAATCCTCGCCGGCGGTCGCCATCAGCAGGGGCCGCTCGCCCAGCAACGCAAGCGTATAGGCAATATTCGGCGCACATCCGCCGCGCCGCTTGTCCATCGAGTCCACCAGAAAGCTCAGGCTGACACGATCCATGTGCTCCGGCAGGAAGTGCTCCGTGAACTTCCCCGGAAACGACATGAGGTAGTCGAAGGCAATCGATCCAGTGACGACGATCTTCATAAAAGAGAATGTCGCAGGTTCGCAAGGTTCGCGGGTCTTCGAACCCTATTTCATGTATCTCCCGATGATTGGGGCCAGGTCGGCCTTCGTCTGTTCCGGCACATGCTCCGGTCGCGTGATGATAGCCGTCGCCAGCGCGTCCTTGCAGGCGCAGGTCCGTGCCCCCTCGATTCGGCCGACCGCCTCGGCAATGCTCTTCTTCGCCGTGTCCGCGTTCTTGAGCAGATTGGCGACGATCAGATCGACGGTCACCGAATCGTGATCCGGATGCCAGGAGTCGTAGTCGGTAACCAGCGCGAGCGTCGCATAACAGATCTCGGCTTCGCGCGCGAGTTTTGCCTCCTGCAGGTTGGTCATACCGATGACGTCCATGCCCCACGAACGATAGAGCTTCGATTCGGACAGCGTTGAAAACTGCGGCCCTTCCATGTTCAGGTAGGTGCCGCCGCGATGCACGGTCGCGCCGACCGCCTCGGCGCAGGTCGCGGCGATCGCCGACAGATCGGGACACACCGGGTGCGCAAATGCGATGTGCACCACGAGACCGCGTCCGAAGAACGTGCTGATGCGTCCCCGGGTACGATCGAAAAATTGATCAGGGACGACGATGTCGAGAGGACGGTACTCTTCCCGAAGACTGCCGACCGCACTCGCGGACAGGATCCGCTCGACGCCGAGTGTCTTGAACCCGTAGATGTTGGCCCGAAAGTTCAGCTCGGAAGGCAGGATGCGATGGCCGACGCCGTGCCTGGCGAGAAACGCCACCTGCTTCCCCCGCAGCGTGCCGACGACATACGGCCCTGATGGATCGCCGAAGGGCGTCGTGAGGCGCCGCTCCTCACAGTTCGTCAGTTCGGCCATGTCGTACAGGCCGCTGCCCCCGATGATCCCGATTTGAATGCTCATCGCGTCCGTTCAGTGCGCTGCCGTGATGGTGCGTTTGCCTTCGTGATCGCGAAGATATCCGGCCGCGATCACAGGATCGTGCTCGAAGAACACCAGTATGTTTTTTTCGATCGCCTCCCGCGCGAACCGTTGCTTCGCGGCGAGCGTGTCCATCGGATAGAGATCGAACCCCATGAGCCATGCATCCGGCGCGTGCGCAGTGGTCGGCATCAAATCGGCGACAAAGGCGGCCGTCTTCCCGCCAGACTCGAGGACGACCATCTGGTGATGCATCGTATGCCCGCCGGTGCGCCGTACTTTGACGCCGGGCATGATTGTCTGGTCGTCATCCACGAGCTGCAACACGCCTGCATCCGCGAGCGGCACGTAATTATCCACCAGATAGCTGGCCCTGTTTCGCGCGTGCGTGTGGGTCGCATCCTCCCACTCGCCACGCCGCACAACGTATTGCGCACGGGGAAATCGCGGCACGATGCGCCCGCTCGAATGGCGCATTGTAAATCCGCCGGCATGGTCGAAGTGCAGGTGGGTGGCGAGAACGATATCGACGTCTTCGGCGGACAGGCTGGCCTCGGCGAGCGCGTGGTCGAGATGCCGGCGCCGATCGACGCCGTACGTGTCCAGGAACTTGTCGTTTTCCTTGTCCCCAATTCCGGCGTCGATGATCATCGTGCGCGTTCCTCGCACGACGAGCGGACGCATGGCCAGCCTGATCCGGTTGCGATCGTCGGCCGGCGCTTTCTTCTCCCACAGCACTCGCGGGACCACTCCGAACATCGCGCCGCCATCGAGCCGGAAGAACCCGTCGGACATCGAGATGAGCTCCAGGTCGCCAAGCACGAACCGCTCGATGGAAGACCGGCGATCGACAGCGATCGCTCCGAGCTCAGTCGAGGGGCGAGCAGCGTCGAGGCGTGATTGTTTGAGTTCAATCAGGACACCCTGGCTCGCCGACGGGTGAATGAACGCGATGATCGATCCTTCGGCGCCTAGTTTCGGCGTCTCGTCGATCAGCCGTGCGCCTCGCGCCCTCAGATGTGCGAGCGCGGTCGCCACGTCCTCCACGCGCAGCGTGATGTGATGGATGCCGGGACCCCGCTTCTCGATGTACTTCGCAATCGGGGAATCCGGCGATGTCGCCTCCAGCAGCTCCAGTCTCGGCTCGCCCACCGGGATCATGTGCGCCCGGACATGCTGAGTCACCACGTCCTCGGGCGCCCCGATGTCGAGACCGAGGGTGTCGCGGTAGAACGCGATCGCCGCCGCGATATCCTTCACCGCGATGCCGATGTGATCCAGAACTGCTTTCATGATGCAACGGTGCGAAGCGCACGTCCCAGCAAGTCGTTTGCCGCCGAATACGGATCGATTCCACGCGTGGCGATGCGATCCACGATCACGTCGAGCTCGCCCGGGCCGAGGACGTGCTGCTCGAGATGATCCATGAATCGCCGGGCCACGAGCTCGCGGAGACGATATTCGCTTCGGGCGCGCCGCCGCGCCGCCCCGGACGCGGCTGAGTGAGCCCGGAACGCATCGATCGCCCGGAGCAATTCCGGAACGCCTCCGCCGGTCGTCGCCACAGTCTTCAACACGGGCGGACGCCAGGTGCCGACGTCCGCGGTTTGCAGCGACTGACTGGCCTCGACCGCCGACACCAGGCGATCCGCACCTTCGCGATCGGCTTTGTTCACCACGAAGATGTCGGCAATCTCCATGATGCCCGCCTTCAACGCCTGCACTTCGTCGCCCGTCCCCGGCACGAGCGTCACAATCGAGATGTCCGCCGTGCGCACGATGTCGACCTCGTCCTGGCCGACGCCCACGGTCTCGATGATGATGATTTCCTTCCCGGCGGCATCCAGCACGAGAGCGGCATCGCCGGTCGCGCGGGCCAGGCCGCCGAGGTGGCCTCGCGTCGCCATGCTGCGAATGAACACGCCGGCGTCGCCGGCATGTGCCTGCATGCGCAGCCGGTCGCCCAGCACGGCGCCGCCGGTGAATGGACTCGTGGGATCGACGGCAATCACGCCAACGCTGGTGTGAAACGCGGTGATCAACCGATCGACGAGCGTACTCTTCCCGGCGCCGGGCGGACCGGTCACGCCGATCAGGTATGCGCGCCCGGTCCGCGGAAAAATCCCGCGCACGATCTCCGCGCTCCCCGGGTCTTCGTCCTCGATCAATGAAATCGCGCGCGCCATCGCTCGCGGATCGCCCGCCACGACGCGTTCCGCCAGCGTCATCGTGACAGGAGCCGCCGCGCGATCACCAGCCGCTGAATTTCGCTGGTGCCTTCACCGATGGTCAGCAGCTTGACGTCGCGGTAGTACTTCTCGGCAGGATAATCCTTGATGAATCCATAGCCGCCATGGATTTGCACGCAGTCCTCGGCGACGCGGACCGCGTGTTCGCTCGCGTACAGCTTGGCCATCGCCGACTCCAGCGTCGTCTTCTGTCCGTGATCCCTCATCGATGCAGCGCGGTAGGTGAGCAGTCGCGCCCCTTCGATGCGGGTCGCGGCGTCAGCGAGCTTGAACTGAATCGCCTGGAACCGGCTGATCGTTTTGCCGAATGCCCGTCGTTCCTTCGCATAGGCCAGCGCCGCTTCGTACGCGCCCTGAGCCAGACCGACCGACAGCGCCGCAATCGCAATCCGGCCCGCGTCGAGCACCTGCATCGTGTCGACGAATCCCTGGCCTTCTTCGCCTAGCTGCTGATCGGCTGGCACGCGGCAATTGTCGAAGATCACTTCGCTGGTATCGCTGGCGCGCATGCCGAGCTTGTCTTCCTTCTTTCCCGGCGACATCCCCGGCGTGCCGCGTTCGACAATAAAAGCCGTGATGCCTTTGGTGCCGGCGGCACGATTCGTGATCGCCATCACCACAATCACATCGCCGATGCGGCCGTGCGTGATGAACGTCTTCGATCCGTTGAGCACCCAGCAGTTGCCGGCGCGCGTCGCCGTGGTGCGCATGCCTGCGGCATCGCTGCCCGAAGACGATTCGGTCAGTCCCCAGGCCCCGAGCTTCTCGCCACGCGCGAGCGGCGTCAGGAATCGCTGCTTCTGTTCTTCACTGCCGACCAGCGCGATGTGCCCGCAGCACAGGCCGTTGTGCCCGGCAACCGAGAGCGCCACGGCCGGATCCACGCGGGCGAGTTCCTCGATGCAGATGCAGTAGTCGATCGCCGACAAGGCGGCGCCGCCGTATCGCTCGGGAAACTGGATGCCCATGAGCCCAAGGGCAGCCAGCTTCGGCACGAGGTCGCTCGAAAAGTGCTGCTGCTCGTCCCATTCACGGACGTGCGGGCGGATTTCGGTTTCGGCAAATTCGCGGACGGTGCGGCGCAGCAGCTGCTGCTCGTCCGTGGGACGGAAGTCCATCAGAAATCACACTGTAACACGTGAGACCGAAGGCTCAACGCGTCACCGTGGACACCATCAAGTGGTACGAACGGCGGCCGTCCTTCTCGAGGAACGCGACGCGCGCGCCGTCGTTCGACCAGGCCGGCAGCAGCGCGTCTTTCGTCCCCGGGACGATCTGTTTGTGCTTGTTCCGATCGAAGAGCACCACGCGACCTTTGTCGTCGACGAACACGATCGCGCCGCTGCCCGACGGTCCCCACCCGTAGCTCATGCCGGCCAGCGCGACGTCGTTGAGGAAATATCCAACCTCCTGGCCGAGCAATTTCAGCTTGGTTTCAACCGCAAACGTGTCGACGGGATTCCGTTGATCGACCGTCTGTGCGCCGTTGGCCATGAAGCCGCCGCTGAACGGCACCGGCCGCGTGCGTTGATGATCCTCGATCACTTCGATTTTGAGATCGGGTTGACCGGGCGCAGCCAGTTGCGATTTGTGCGTCCAGTATTCAGCCGCCCATTCGGGTTCGCCGAAGGCCCGACTGATCGCGCCGTCCGGCAGCGTGACGATGTAGTCGCGGCTCTCGGCGCGGTCGAGCGTCTGCAGGTGCAGGCGGGTACCCTCTGTAGACCAGGTCAGGCGGCGCACCTCTCCCTTGAGAACCGACATGTCGAGTTGGCAGA
>JBKPDW010000298.1:0-5330 GCA_046728115.1 Acidobacteriota bacterium
GCTCAAAGTAAATCGAGAGCACTATCCGAGCACGAGGCCGGTGCGGTCCCGAACGACTGGCCCGCCAAATCCTTCATGTGACGATCGCCAGGAGGAAGACCGGTGTCAAGACATTGATGACATCTTTTAGAAGAGCGACCAGCGCTCGCGAGCGTTGACCTCCTCACGGATCACTCCGCTCTGAGGATCGCCGCCGGCGCAGTCTTGAACAGTCGCGCCGACGCGAGAAGCGCGGCGCACGCACCGGTCGCCAACAGAATTGTCGGAACGGCGACCAACGTCGTCGCGTCGCGCGGACCCACTCCATGAAGCAACGATGACAGCGATGGTCCCGCGGCAACCGCGCCTGCGACTCCGACTGCCGCGCCAGCGGTGCAGATGAAGAGGCAGGGACCCAGCACGGTCCACAACACCGCTCGATGCGACGCGCCGAGCGCCAGGCGCACGCCGATCTCGCGCCATCGCGCCGCAACTTCGCCCGTGGTGAGCCCGTAGATCCCAATCACCGAAAGCAGCACTGCGAGGCCGGCAAACGTCATCGAGAGCTCCGCGCTGAAGCGCGCAACCGATCGGCGTTCCTCGAGGAGATCCTCGAGACGGCGGATGCGATCCGCTGCCAGCATCGGAGCGACGCGCTGAATCTGGCTGGTCAGCGGCCCGAGCATGGACCGCGGATCGCCGCTCGCACGGACCAAAAGAACGCCGGCTCCGATCGCACCTGCTCTACGGGCACGTACATCGCGGCCCTGTCTGGCTGCCCGGCCGGTGTCACGTCGGCGACGACGCCGACGACTGACACGGGCACCTCCACGAGCGAGGCTTCGAGGCGCGCGCCGACCGGGTTCGCGCCGCCGAGCACGTCGCGGACGAACGTCGCGTTCACGATGGCGACGGCGGGGCTCGTTTGGAGGTCGCTGTCCGCGAATGGTCGGCCCGCCGTGACAGGCGCGCCAATCGTGCGGAAGTAGTGGGCGCTGACGGGACGAAGCACCGCAACGGCCGGTGGCACCGCCGGCCCCGTAATCCGCACCGAGCTGCGCAGGCCCGTCACCTGCGTCGGCAGCTGCAGCGACACCGCCGCGTCCTCGACGCCCGGAAGCGCGCGCGCGCTTTCGATCAGCTGTCGAAACAGCTGTCGTGCGTCGACGCCGGTCCCGCGAAGGTACAGATCCGTGGCAACCAGGCGTTCGGCGGTGAAGCCGTTGTCGACGGTCACGAGATTCGTCAGGCTTCGAGCGAGAAGGCCGGCAGCGATGCTCGAGGCGACGGCCATCGATACTTGCGCGAGCACCAGTCCTCTGCGAACGTGACGCGTCGACCGCATGTCGAGTGGTTGCAAGACTCCCGAATCGTACGAGCCAGCGAGTCGCAGCGCCGGGACGATCGCCACAGCGAATCCGACGCACGCCGTCGCGAGGAATCCAACGACGAGTATTCGGCTGTCGATCGCGATCTCCGCGACGCGAGGGATCCCGGCCGGTGCCATCGCTACGAGCGCGTGCAGCGTCCACTGCGCGGTCGTCAAGCCGAGCGCGCCACCGACGACGACGAGTACGAACGTTTCGGTGATGAGCTGCGAGAGCAGGCGACGGTGTGTGGCGCCGAGAATGCGGCGCACCGCGATCTCCCGCGCGCGTTCCGTAGCGAGGGCGCCGATCAGCGCTGCAACATTTGCCGACACGATAAGCAGAATCACGAGCGTCGACGCCAATAGCACGGCCAGCGCCATGCGGACATCCGCCACTTCGCCCCGATGGACATCGTCGGCCCACGCCGTTCGTGCGCCCGATGAGATGGCGCGAGCAGCGGCGCCGAGCTGCGCGCTGGCCTGATCGATCGTTCTGTCCGCGCGAAGCCGCGCAATCATCGTGAGCTCGCGGTCGTCGCCGTCGCGCTCCTGCGCCGTCAGAGGTCGCCACACATCAGCGTCAGACGGCAGCTGTCCAACCGTCGGCCCAATCCCCACAACCGTGTGTGCGACGCCGTCGATTCTGACGACACGACCCACGATCGACGCGTCGCTTCCAAATTCACCCTCCCACAACGTACGGCCGAGAACGACGACCGGGTCGCCGCCGGAAATCTCCGTGGCTGCGAACCCGCGGCCGACCGACGGTCCGATGCCGAGCGTGCTGAACACATCGCCGTGCACGCGTGCGACCAGCACGTGCGAGGGACGCGCACCCGGACCGCTCAGGACGCGAGTCGCCGTGGTGTAAGCGGCGGCCGACGTGAACGCATCCAGGCGGCCGAACCGATCCACTTCCCCAGGCGTCAGCGCGCGCGGGCCGGTCACCGGCGCGGTTCCAGCCGTGGAGACACGCACGAGCCGATCGGGAAACGGATAGGGAAGCGGCCGGAGCAGCACCCAATCCACGACTGAATAGGTAGCGGTGTTCAAGCCGATGCCGAGCGCGAGCGACAGCACCGCCGCCAACGTCGGCAGCGGCGTACGCCGCAGAACGCGCACGGCATACGCGGCGTCGCGAGCGATGTCGTCGATCCACGCGAAGGTGCGCGCATCGCGATGACGCTCCTTCGTCTGATCGACACCCCCCAGCGCAAGTCGCGCGGAGCGCCGGGCATCAGCCGGCGCCATGCCGCGCCTGCAAAAGTCCTCCTCGAGGAGCAACAGGTGCGCAGCAATTTCGCGAGTCAGGTCGGCGTCGGCGCGCTCGCTGCGAAAAAGGTTCGCAATGCGCCACAGGATTCGCCTGAGCGCCTTCATTCGCCTTCGCTCGTCAGCAGCCGGTTGACGAGAGCGGTGGACCGTTGCCAGCGCTCGACCTGCGCCGCGAGCTCCTTCGATCCCGCGGCGGTGATCGAGTAGTAGCGCGCCTCGCGATTGTTCTCGGTGGTGCGCCAGGCGCCCTTGATCAGCCCTTTCTGTTCCAGGCGCACCAGCGCGGGATAGAGGCTGCCCTGATTGAGCCTGACGGGCCCGGTCGACAGCTGCTCGATGCGCGCAGCGATCCCATACGCGTGTTGCGGACCCATCGTTCTGAGCGTGCGCAGGACGATCAGGTCGAGCGTGCCGGGCAGGAACTCGACGCGCGCCTCTCCACCAGACGGCATAGTGGAATGATGATCGATCTCCACTTTACCGTCAAGTGGAGAGAGCCAGTAGGTTCGTGTCGAGATCAGGCCATTTTGCTATCGCAGCAGCACGGCAATGCCGGTAATCACCAGCGCGCCGGCCCACAACCAGTCCAGGTTGAACCATGCAGTGCGCAGGAATGCGAGCCCCAGCTTTCGATACACGACCCACGCGGCTAGCGTCATCACGAGGAGATAGGCTGCGGTGTGGACGCCGACTGCCAGCAGGCCGCCCAGCGGCGTTCCGGCGCTCATTGACATTGCGTGGGCCGCGTGATCACCGGCGGCCGCCGACACATCGGCCGGCATGGTCATCATCCACGGCAGCAACATGAAGCCCGCTCCGTGTGCCGACGCCATGAGGAACGACCAGACCGTCAGGTCGCGGAAGCCCACCTGCATCCCGCCAAACCGCGGATGTCGATGGCGCCACAGCCGATAACCCCCGAGCGCGATCAGCATTGTCGCGATGACGGCCTTCAACACGTGCACCGGGACCACTACGCCCGCCATCGTTGCCGCCGCCAGAACCGTGGCGACGGCCACCGCGTGGCCGAGCGCGATGGGCGGCAGCGCGCGCCACACCCCCCGCGCGCTCCCCTGCTGCATCCCCAGCGCCACGGCAAACAGCCATCCCATCCCCAGGTTGATCCCGTGGTAAGCACCGAGCACGAACATCGCATTCCATGCCATGACGCTCGTTCTCCCGTTCAGGCGTAGCAGTACGAGTCGGACGATGCGTCGCCGCCCTCGAGGCGAACCTGGTGCATGCGCATGCCGTCGGACTGCAGGAAGAACCCGGGATCCAGCTCCATGCCGCCTCCAGGCCGCACGTTGACTCTGGCCATCCACCCGCGGATACCGTCCGGATAGAACTGATCATCCCAAGGCGTGTAGAGAGCGTTCGTGAAGTAGATGCGTTTCCCGTCCCGGCTGATTTCGACCATCTGCGGGCCGCCGTTCAGCGGCTGCGCCGGGTTGCTCGGATGCGCGGCACGGCCGACGATCCCGCCCAGTCGAAACGAGCTGACCTTCTTCGGTTTGAACGGATCGCTGACGTCGTACTGGATGAACTCGCCCGTGCCCCAGCACGAGACGTACAGGAACCGGTCATCGATTGAAAGATTGATATCGGTCACGAGCGGCGCGACGGCCTTGAAGCCTTGCAGGATCGGCGGCAGCTTCTCAGGACCAGCGGGCTCTGCGGGAATCTCGATGACCTTCTTGATCGCCCATTTCCCATTCGATCCGTTTGAGCCGTTCTGGCCTGTTTCACGGTACCAGAGCCAGATCGACGATGAGAGGTCCTTGAGGGAAACCACCACGCAGGCAAACCCGTAAGCCCGCGTCGGGTCGTGCGCCGGCCGTAATTCGAGAGTCATCTGTTGCTCGGGGCCGAGGTCCAGCTCCTGTAGGTGGCGCCGGCGACGCAAGTCCCACACGTGCAACTTGCTGCCGTACTTTCCGCCGAGCAGCAGTTCGGGGTTCACACCGTCCTTGACCATGTTGGGCGTGCCCCACGTGCTCGTGACCATGGTGTCCAGTCCCAGGTGCCACCAGACGTCGTACGCCAGCTTTTGCGGTCCGCGGTCGATTTCCCAACGACCGCGCACGTCGAATGTTTCGGGGTCCATCACGAACGTGCCCCCGGGACCGTTGCCGTCGGGCGCGCCCAACGCGCTCGCGTAGATGCCGTCCGGTCCGCAATGCACCGTGTTCGGCCCCGAATACCCCGCGCGCTTGGCCAGAGTCTCCGCTTCGATGACCTTCACGACCGTCGGGCGTCGCGGATCAGGCTTCGTGTCGAGAACGTGAATTCTGGATGAGTTGATCCCGGGCACGACCAGATACCGACGCTCCATGTGCGGATGCGGCGCGTACGGGCAGAGGCACGAGCTGCAGGCGTTCCAGCCGAAGTGGTGCAACTCATCGCCCGGCTGCGTCATGTTCGTCTGACCCACGAGGTGGCCGTAGCTCTTGGACTGTGGATCGACGTCGACCACACCAATCGCGTCGGGCGATCCGTTCTTCTTCGGGTTGATGAGTGCCAGATACGCGAGCTTCTCCGGCGGTGATTGCATGGCCATCGATGGCGAGGGGTAAAACGTCGGATCGGGTGTCAGTAGAGGCATTGTTTTTTCTCCGTTGTTGACGGATGCCAACGCGAAGGACGTGGGCTCAGCGATTGAGAATCTGACCGCGCGCGCCCTCGAACACCGTGAGCAGCTCTCTGA
>JBKPDW010000299.1:0-4889 GCA_046728115.1 Acidobacteriota bacterium
GCTGATCACGAATCCCGATCAGGCGCAGTTCGGGATCGTGCAGGGCAGCGTGTTCACGGCGCTTCGCGACGAGAGCGCGCAGCGCACCCTGGACATCGGATTCGATGGCTACGCGGTGGGTGGGTTGAGCGTCGGCGAGCCCATCGATGTGATGTACGAGATCGTCTCGTCCACGACCAGTCGGTTGCCCGCGCGGCGGCCCCGCTATCTGATGGGTACGGGCACACCGCAGGATCTCGTCGAGTCTGTCGCACAAGGCATCGATCTCTTCGATTGCGTGCTGCCCACTCGCAACGCCAGGAACGGGCAGCTGTTCACCAGCGAGGGCCGTCTGAACATCAAGAACGCGCGATACGCAGAGGACGATCGGCCGCCGGATCCGGCCTGCTCGTGCTACACCTGTCGCACCTGCTCCCGCGCGTACTTACGGCATTTGTTCATGGCCGGAGAGATCAACGCGTCGACCCTTAACACGTTGCACAACCTGCACTTTTACCTTGACACCCTGCGCAGGATTAGAGAAAGTGTAGAGTTTGGGCGGCTCGAAAGTTTCAGGCTAGCGTTCCGCGAGAGCCTGTCCCGCCAGCCGCACGATTCATGACGATAATTGCTGTCGGGTCCGTGTTCGCCATGGGTGCCCCCGATGGGTCGAGCCCCCTGATCCAGATCGTCCCGTTCGTCCTGATTCTGGGGATCTTCTATTTCATCATCCTGCTGCCGTCGAAGCGCAAGCAGCAGAAGGTGCAGGAGTTCCTCGGCAACCTGAAGGTGAACGATCGGATCATCACGACGAGCGGCATTTACGGACAGATCACACGGCTCGGCGATCAGTCGGTTCAGCTGCAGATTGCGGACAAAGTACGAATCGAAGTCGCGCGCGCCGCGATTGGCGGGTACCAGGGGCAGCCGCCGGTCGTCGAGCCCGCGACTCAGTAGGACAATCACATGGCGAACATCCGCTGGAAGGTGATCACGATTCTCGTCGTGTTCGTGGTGTTCAGCGCGGTCGGGGTTTATCCGCTCATCGCGGCGCGCTACAACGTCCACTCGCCGAGCTGGCTGATGGACAAACAGCTGAAGCTCGGACTCGATCTCAAGGGCGGCGTGCATCTCGTGCTGCGCGTCGAAACCGAAGAGGCGCTGCGAGGCGAGACCGAGATCGAAATGGAGCGGCTCCGCGAGGAGCTGCAGAATCAGAAAATCGCGGTCGCCAGCATCACGGCCGTCGGTCCGACACAGTTCCGCGTCGACGGGGTTCCGCCGGCGCAGGACGCGGCGTTCCGCACGGCAGCGAACGAAGTGCAGACCAACTTCGACCGCGGGTCGAACGTGAGCGGGTCGTACACGTTCACCATGAAGCCGAATGTTGCGATCAACCTTCGCGATGAGGCGGTGATCCAGGCCCGGCAGACGATCGAGCGGCGCGTCAACGAACTGGGCGTCACCGAGCCCAGCATCTCGCAGGACGATGCGAACAAGCAGATTGTCGTGCAGCTGCCTGGCGTCACCGACGTCGAGAAGGCCAAGAGCATCATCGGGTCGCCGGGAAAGCTCGAGCTGAAAATCGTGGAGCAAGGACCATCGCCGACCAAAGAAGCGCTGATGGTCAACGGACAAGTGCCCGATGGCATGGAGATCGTGGCCGGCACCAGCGGTACGCCTGGAGACTCCAGCACGATGTATTACCTGGTGCGCCGCGCAGCCGCGGTGACGGGTCGCGACCTTCGCAGCGCACGACCTTCACTCGACCAGAACAACCTTCCTGCCGTGTCGTTCACGCTCAACAGCGAGGGCGGTCGCCGATTCGGCAAGATCAGCTCGGAAAATTTGGGGCGTCAGCTCGCGATCATCCTCGACGGCCGGGTCCAGTCCGCGCCGCGGCTCGAAGGGCGCATCACAACCGACGGTCAGATCTACGGCAGTTTCACGCAGGAAGAAGTGCAGAACCTGTCGCTGATCCTGCGCTCCGGATCGTTGCCGGCGCCGCTCACCTATCTCTCGGAGCGCACCGTCGGCCCGACCCTGGGCGCCGATTCCATTCGCTCCGGCGTCATCTCCTCCATCGTCGGCCTCCTGCTCGTTGTCTCGTTCATGCTCGTGTACTACAAGCTGTCGGGCGTCAACGCGGTGATCGCGCTGGTCTTCAACCTCGTGATCCTGCTCGGGCTGATGGCGTACATCGGCGCCGTGATGACGCTGCCCGGCATCGCCGGCTTCGTCCTGACGATGGGCATCGGCGTCGATTCGAACGTGCTGATTTTCGAGCGCATCAAGGAGGAACTCGAAGCGCAGCGAGGCGTCCGCGCGTCGATCAACGCAGGCTTCAGTCGGGTTTTCTGGACGCTGGTCGATACGCACATCGCCGCGGGCATCTCGTGCGCGTTCCTGTTCCAGTTCGGCACAGGTCCGATCCGCGGATTCGCGGTGACGCTCTTCATCGGGCTCATCTCGAATCTGTTCACTTCGATCTTCGTGTCGAAGACATTGTTTGAAATGGCCCTGGCCAACCGGCAGCAGCAGGTTGCGTCGCTGAGCATCTGAGTCCTATGCATATCTTCAAACACACGAAGTACGACTTCCTCCGGTGGCGTGTGCACGCGCTCGTGCTGTCCTGGGCGATCATCATCGCCGGCATCGTCACGGTCGTGACCAAGGGCATTCCGCGCGGAGTCGAGTTCGCCGGCGGCACGGTCGTGATCGAGAAGTTCGATCAGCCCGTAACCGTTCAGCAGGTCCGGCAGGCGCTCGATCGCAACTTCCCGGGCGGCGGCCAGAACACCGTGGTGCAGTCCTACGGCGAGGCCTCCCAGCACATGCTGATGATTCGCGTGCCGCACGTCGGCGCCGAAGCCGGAACCTCGCTCATGAGCACCGCGGATCAGGTCGAGGACGCGCTGAAGAAGGCCTCTATCGGGACCTTCACGCGGCAGGGCACGGAGATCGTCGGCCCGGCCGTCGGGGCCGAACTGACGAGCAAGGGACTGTGGGCGACCGGGCTCTCGCTCGTCGGCATCCTGTTATACCTGGCGTTCCGATTCCAATTCAGCTTCGGCGTCGGCGCGGTCGTGGCCACGATCCACGACCTGCTCATCACGATGGCGTTTCTCGCATTCTTCCGCTACGACCTGACGCTGAACGTGATTGCCGCGATCCTGACGATGACCGGATACTCGACCAACGACACCATCGTGATCTTCGATCGAATTCGCGAGAACATGCGGTCGATGCGGCGCGACGCGCTGCGCGATGTCATCAACGCCTCGGTGAACCAGACGCTCGGCCGCACGGTCATCACGTCCGGCACGGCGCTGCTGACGGCGCTCGCACTGTTCTTCTTTGGCGGCGAAGTGCTGCACGGGTTCGCCTTCACGATGGTGGTCGGCATCATCACCGGCACGTATTCGAGCGTGTTCATCGCTGCGGCCATCGTCAGCTTCTGGCGCGGTAACGCCCCGACACGTGCGGCCGCGCACGCGCCCGCACCCGCGACAGCGGCGCCTCCGTCCGCGCAGCGACGGACGAAGCCTCAGAAGAAGGCAAGGGCCTCATAACGTTGAAAGTCAAAAGCTAAGAGTTGGAAGTTGAGTGGTAATTCCGGGGACTGCCCTCTGGGCATTCCAAGGTTCCACTTCCAACTTCTTGGCTTTCAACTTGAACTTTTAACTTTTAACTTTTCGAATGTCCTTGGCCCTCCAAGCCGCCCTCCTGGGCATCGTCCAGGGGCTGACCGAATTCCTGCCGGTGTCGAGCTCCGCGCATCTCATCCTCGCCCGGGCGTTCTTCGGCTTCGATGGGGAACGGTTCGGCATGGCGTTCGACGTCGCCTGCCACGTGGGAACGCTCGTGGCCGTTCTGGTCTATTTCCGTCGCGAGCTGGCGGAGATGATTGCGGCCATCCCGCGATTGGCGAATGCCGGCCGCGATCCGGATGCCAGACTGATCTGGCTGTTGGTCGTCGGCACCATCCCGGCGATCGCAGCGGGGCTGCTCTTCAAGCACGAAATCGAGGACTCGCTCCGCACGCCGCTGGTCGCAGCGACCATGTTGACGCTCGGATCGCTGTTGTTCTTCATAGCCGAACGGCGCGGATCGCGCTCGCGCGGCGAAGCGACGTTGACGATGAGCGAGGCGTTGTGGATTGGCTGCGCCCAGGCTGTCGCTCTGGTCCCCGGCGTGTCGAGATCGGGCGTGACCATTGCGTTGGCGCTGCTGCTCGGCCTCCGCAGACGCGATGCGGCGCGATTCATCTTTCTCCTGGCCATTCCAGCGATTCTCGGCGCGGCCGGGAGCGAGGCACCGCGCTTGATCAAGGCGGGCATGGACGGCGACAATGCCATGCTCTTTGCGATCGGGGTCGTGACGTCCGGGATCGTCGGCTATGCCGCGGTCAAATACCTGATTCGTTATCTCTCGATGCATTCCCTCGACGTGTTCGCGTGGTATCGGCTCGCGCTTGCTCTGCTGACATTTGTATGGCTCGTGCGATGAAAGTGCGACCGGTGCCTGGACCAACATCTCCATCACGGTGGACAGCGGGAACACGCGGGTCCAAACCGGAACGACCTGCCTCTGCGTCCGCCGTGTCCTCCGTGGTGGCGGACTGATGTCATGCAGTGGCTACGCCGTAGCTTCGTCGCCGGCTTTTTCGTGACGGTGCCGCTGTTCATCAGCGTTGCCGCCATCGTCTGGATCTTCAACATCGTCGATGGTCTGACGACGCCGTTCTTCGACCGCCTGCTGGGACGCCGGATTCCGGGGTTGGGGATTGCCTCGACGGCGCTGGCAATCGTCCTCGTGGGCGTGTTCGCTCGAAACGTGATGGGGCGCCGCGTCCTGCAGCGGACCGAGGGCTGGCTGCTCAAGGTGCCGGTATTCAGGACGATCTACGC
>JBKPDW010000300.1:0-7260 GCA_046728115.1 Acidobacteriota bacterium
GGTATCTTTTTCAGCTTGCCTGCAGCGAAGTACCCGACCCATTGGCCGTCTGGCGAGAAGAACGGTGACACCGCGCCGTCGGTTCGTTCCAGCGGTGTGGCAGTCAGCTGATTCAACCGGCGCACGTACAGCTGGGGCTCGCTGTTTGATGTCTGTCCTACAAACGCGAACGTGCCACCATCCGGCGAAATGGCGAGAGCCGTTCCTCCATTGCTGGCGAGAGAAATGTTCGCGCCGAAATCCGCCGCCAGCCGCACCGGTTCGTGCGGCCCGACTGGCTTCAGCCGCGCCACCTGAAGAATCGCTCCGATGGCGACGAGCGTGGCGACGGCAGCTACGGTCCATGGCAACAGGCGCCTTGCACTGCGAGCCTTCGTGTCGTGGAGACTCGTGGCGGGATGCACGCCGCCCGCGAGACCGGCGCCAGACAGTTGCGCCTCGTCCAGTTCGAACCGGGCGTCTGCGATGTCCCCAATGCGGCGCTTTCGATCCTTCTCGAGGCATCGACGCAACAGCTTGTGAATCGGCTCCGGAGTGTCGGCTGGCAGGACCGTCCAGTCCGGCTCCCTGGTGATCACAAACGCGAGCGTGTCCGATATCTCGTCGGCCAGGAATGCGCGACGGCCGGTGAGCATTTCGTAAAGGACGCACCCAAAGGCCCAGATGTCCGAACGTTTGTCGACTGACTTTCCGCGTGCCTGCTCCGGCGACATGTAGGCCGCAGTGCCGAGGATGACACCGAGTCGTGTTGCAGCGGTGAGCGTGGGGGACATCGACATCCGTGCCGCGCTCGACGTCTGGTCTGCGTCGGGAGCATCCAGGGCCTTCGCGAGACCGAAATCGAGGACCTTGACGACTCCGTCGTCACGAACCTTGACGTTGGCAGGCTTCAGATCGCGGTGGACGATGCCTTTTTCATGCGCGGCATCGAGCGCGTCTGCGATTTGCCGCGCGACAGGCAACGCCTCGTCCAATGGAATGGCCCCTCGCGCGATCCGATCGGCGAGCGTCGGCCCCTCGACCAACTCCATCACGAGCGCATTGATGCCATCGGATTCGAGAAATCCGTAAATGGCCGCGATATGCGTGTGGTTGAGCCCAGCCAGCACGCGGGCTTCGCGCTCGAACCGGCCCACGCGCTCGGGGTCGGACGCGAATGCGTCGGGCAAGACCTTCAGTGCGACATCGCGGCCAAGCTTCGCATCGCGCGCGCGATAGACCTCGCCCATGCCACCCGCACCGAGCGAGCCCAGGATTTCGTACGGGCCAAGGCGAGCGCCCTGCGTCAGTGTCATCGAGCCGGTGCTTTCATATCCAGAACACGGCCCTCAAAGGGCCGCGCCATTTCGTACTTCTGACTTCTGACTTCCGACTTCGTACTTTTGATTAGCCATCAAATTTGCCAGCATCCAGTACGCCGCCGCGGCAATCACTGCCAGCATTCCCCACCGCATCGCCGTGGCGAGGAACGCCGCATCGATCACGGGCCAGGCGAAACGAAATTGCCGGAGCACCCCGTAGCGAGTCATCAGCCAGTGCCATGCGGTGTGTCCCACGAGCGCCGAGAGGATGATCGTACCGAGCCGGTCTGCCACGACGAATCGAAACAGAAAGTAGAGCGCGGGCACCAGGACGAGCAGCACGATCACGTGACCCAGCTCCACGCCAAGAGTGAAGGACAGGAGCGACGCCAACGCGTGCGAGCCTGCGAACTGCATGTCGGGCCGCAGCGCAAACGAGAACGCAAACCCGTACGCCAATCCGAATCCGAACGCGACCATCCAGCGCCGGTTGAGTTGGGGTGAGACGATGTTTTCGAGCGCCATGTACAGAATCGACACCGCCATCAGTGTCTGTACGAGCGGCGGGAACCAGAGCGCATCAGCTGCCAGGCTGTACGCCGACGCGATGAGCGTAATCGAATGCGCGACTGCAAACGCACCGACGGCAGCGATGACCGAACCAAGGCGCCGGAACGGCATCATCAGGCTCAGCAGGAACAGCAGCAGGTCGACGCCGTCCACGACGTGCAGAAACCCCAGAGCCACGAACTGCCGCGCCGCCTGATACCAGCGCGGATCGAGGCGCACAACGCCCGGATTGCCCACCAGCTCGAACGCCCGCACGGCGCCGCGAGGTGCAATGAAACGCAGGATTGTGACCGTGCGGAGCCCAAGGCGCTCGAGCTTGGGCTCAATCGCGAAGCTCGACTGTTCCGATTGAATCGGGTACTCGAACAACACGTCGAGCATCCCCTGGCTCCAGAAAAAATCCGTGTCCGGGGGGAGCGGCGCGCCCATCACGTGCGCCAGCGCGTCTTCGTACACGCCGAACGAGCGGTCCGACGGGAGGGACGCTTTCACCGCGACGACGCGAGGATACGCGAGCTTAACGTCGTCCTCGTAAACATTGATGTCGTCCGCGACCCACAGCGTCGACGCGTCGCGCAGCGTCGCGTCGGCGCGGGCCAGATCGACGAGATCGGCGCTGGTCGCGCCGGCACGCTTGGGATAGTCCATGTCACGCATGGCGAGGAGCGGCACACGGACGAGAAGCCGGAGCGTGCGGCCCTCCGGCTTCACGAAGGTCCGGACGGTGACGTCGCTGGGAATGTCATGCGCATCGAGCGCGGCGCCCGCCCCAAGAACCAGTAGCGCCACGGACATTGCGCGAATGGCTGATGACAGATGGCTCATGGCAAATGCCCGGCACCGCCAAAACGGCGATAAGCCCTTAGCCATCAGCCATAAGCCATGGGTCCCTGCATGCATTCCCGGTAGTATACTTACCGCCACTCGAGGGAGGGTTGGGCTATGAGCCGGACACGTACCGTGTTTGTCGGATCGTCATTGGTAGTCCTTCTCGCGGCGCTCGGGGTCGCTCAGCTGATGCTCGATCGCGTCGCCCAGGCACAGGCCAAGAACGCTGTGCAGGCGCCGAGATTCGAGGTCGATCCGATGTGGCCCAAGCCGATGCCGAATCATTGGCTGCTCGGCAACACCATCGGCGTCGGAGTCGACAGTCGCGACCACATCTTCATCATTCACCGCGGCGCGACGCTCGAGGAAAAAGAAGTGTACGCGACGGCGAATCCTCCCGCGTCCGAATGCTGTCAGCCGGCGCCGCCGGTCCTCGAATTCGACGCCGACGGCAATCTGGTGAAGGCCTGGGGAGGCCCCGGACAAGGCTACGAGTGGCCGGGATCGAATCACGGCATCACGCCGGACAGCAAAGGCAACCTGTGGATTGGCGGAAACGGCGGGGATGACGGCCACATTCTCGTATTTACGCGCGACGGAAAATTCGTCAAGCAGTTCGGCTTCGCCTACGCGAGCGCCGGCAGCAACGACATGTGGGCATTCAACCGCGTCGCCAAGATCTCGCTCGACGAGGCGGCAAACGAAGCTTACGTCGCCGACGGCTACGGAAATCACCGCGTTGCCGTCATCGACATGACGACCGGCAAGATCAAACGCTACTGGGGCGCCTTCGGGAACAAGCCGGACGACACGAACCTGGGCCGCTACAATCCGGCCGCGCCGCCCGCGCAACAGTTCCGCAATCCGGTGCACTGTGCGGAACCCGCGCAGGACGGCAACGTCTACGTCTGCGATCGGCCGAACGATCGCATCCAGGTCTTCACGAAGGACGGCAAGTTCGTGAAGGAACAAATCGTCGCGAAGACCACGCTCGGCGACGGTTCGGTGTGGGACATCGCCTTCTCGAAGGACCCGCAGCAGAAATACCTGTATCTCGCCGACGGCGCCAACGAAAAGATACGCGTGTTCGATCGGCAGTCGCTCACCGAGTTGACGAGTTTCGGCGACGGCGGCCGGCAGCCGGGACAGTTCTACGCGGTGCACAGCATCGCGACCGATTCCAAGGGCAACATGTACACGACGGAAACGTATCGCGGTCAGCGGCTGCAGAAATTCGTGTACAAGGGCCTGGCGCCAGTAACGAAGCAGAATCAAGGAACAGTGTGGCCAGTCAGGACAACCACACACTGAGCTTGGAGTGCTCTGAACAGGCAACCACGAAAATCTTGCTTCGTGCCTTCGAGGTTGCATTTTGATCTAAGAGCCGCGAACCGAGGAGCTCGTATGAAGCGTGCCTTCATTGCAGCATGCGCCGTCGCGGCGCTCTTGACCGCATCTGGTACCGCCCAATCCCCGCCGACTTATCGCGTCGTCGCGCTCTGGCCGCAGCCGCTACCTAACCACTGGGTACTCGGATCTGTGACGGGTGTCGCGGTGGACGCGCAGGATCACATCTGGGTGACGCATCGCGGCGCCGACTCGCTCGAAGGCAACGAGAAAGGCATGATGGCGACGCCGCCGACATCCGTGCTGTGTTGCACCGCCGCTCCATTCATCCTGGAGTTCGACGCTAGCGGCAAGCTGTTATCGAATTTTGGCGGACCGGGGCAGGGGTACCAATGGCCACAGTCTCCGGGCGGCATCACCGTCGATGCGAAGGGGAACGTGTGGATTGCCGCGGCCGGACTCGACCCTGCGCCGCCAGGCGGACGAGGACGCGCCACGGGGGCGAATGCCGATCCAGACGCCGTGCCGGCCGCGCGTGGTCGCGGCGGTGATGCCCCTGACGCCGGACGAGGCGGCGACGCCGCGGCGCGCGGTGGACGTGGACGCGGAGCCCCGGCCGGACCGCCTGCCCCCGCCGACGCCCACGTGCTGAAGTTCGCGCACGACGGCAAGTTCCTGCTGCAGATCGGAACGCCCGGAAAGATCGAGGGCCCTGACAGCCAGACGACGCTGAATCGGCCGGCGGCAGTGGCGGTCGACACCACCGCCAACGAAGTGTATGTCGCCGACAGCGGTAACCATCGCGTCGTCGTCTTCGACTCGGAGACCGGCGCGTACAAGCGGCACTGGGGCGCGTACGGCGAAAAACCGACCGCGGCCGGCGGCGGCGCATACGACCCGAACGCGCCGCCGTCGCGGCAGTTCCGCGACGTTGCCTGCATCGAGATCGCGAAAGACGGGACCGTATACGTGTGCGATCGCACCAGCAACCGCATCCAGGCGTTTCAGAAAGACGGCAAGTTCGCCAAGGAAGGCATCGTGTCGAAGAACACGATGGGCGCGACGGTCACTGGCCAGTTCGGCGTCGTGTCGTCGTGGGGATCGGTGTGGGACATTGCGTTCTCGAACGATCCACAGCAGCGCTACATCTTCGTGGCTGACGGTCACGACAAGAAGGTGATCACGTTACAGCGCGATTCGCTCGCCGAGGTTGGGGGTTTTGGATCCGGCGGCCGGCTGCCCGGTCAGTTCCTGGCTGTCGGCAGCATCGCCACCGATTCGCGCGGCGACGTGTACACGGGCGAGCAGCATCACGGCAAGCGCGTGCAGAAATGGGTTCCGGCGGGACGGTGACGCGACGCATTGAGAAGAGGTACGGAAATGAACCGCAACTTCTACATCGGTTCAACGCTGGCTGTGTTGCTTGTGGTTTTCGGCGTCGCTGCCGGTGTGCTCCAGAAAACGGCTGACGCCCAGACCAAAGGCGCTGTGATGGCGCCGCGCTTCGAGGTCGATCCGATGTGGCCGAAGCCGCTGCCCAACGGGTGGTATCTGGGCCAGACGATCGGCGTCGGCATCGACGCACAGGATCACGTCTGGATCATCCATCGTTCCGACTCCCTCGACGCCGTGGAAGCCGCCGCCGACGCGCAGACGGCGACATGCTGTAAGAAGGCGCCGCCCATCATCGAGTTCGATCAGGCGGGCAACCTCCTGCGTTCGTTCGGCGGCAAGGACGGTGAGGGGTATCAATGGCCGGCGTCCAACCACGGGCTGCAGATCGACGGCAAAGGCAACATCTGGATCGGTGGGAACGGCGGCACCAACGACGGCCATATCCTGAAGTTCACGCAGGACGGCAAGTTCCTGATGCAGGTCGGCATCAAACAGGCGGGGCTCGGGCCGGACAGCAACTCGCAGGAACGCTTCTACATGGTGGCGAAGGTCTCGCTCGACAACAAGAACAACGAAGCGTACATTGCGGACGGATACGGTAACCGTCGCGTCGCCGTGATTGACATGGACACCGGCAAGTTCAAGCGCTATTGGGGCGCGTACGGCAACAAGCCGGACGATGCAGCGGCGGCGGCCGCGGCGCGATATACGCCGGGCTCGACGCCGTCGCAGCAGTTTCGTGGACCGGTGCACTGCGCGGAGCCGTCGGTCGACGGGTTGATTTACGTATGCGATCGCACCAGCGACCGGCTGCAGATCTTTACGCGCGATGGCAAGTTCCAGAAGGAAGCGTTCGTCGAGCCGGATTCGCTCGGCGATGGATCCACGTGGGACGTGGCGTTCTCGAAGGACGCCCAGCAAAAATATCTCTACATCGCCGACGGCCGAAACCAGAAGCTGCACATTTACGATCGGCAGTCGATGACCGAACTTACCAACTTCGGCGAAGGCGGCCACTACCCCGGCCAGTTCTACTCGATGCACAGCATCGCGGTCGATTCGAAGGGGAACCTCTACACGACCGAGACCTATCAGGGCCGACGCGTCCAGAAATTTGTGTACAAAGGTCTCGCGCCCGTCACGAAAAAGCAGCAGGGCACCGTGTGGCCGACGACGCCCAGCACGCGCTGACGCGCACCAGTTGGTGAGCGGGCGAATCGGCGAGTTGGTGAATCGTTAGGTTGATATTCAGCTCACCAGTTCACCAACTCACCAATTTCACCAATCCTCATCATTGCCGTTATACTCCTGCCCCGAGAGGTCTGAATGAGACGCACTGTTGTTGCGGGCGTGTCGCTCGCCGTGTTGGTTTCGGCTGGCGCGGGCCGCATTGCCGCGCAGCGAGGCGCGGGCGCTGCAGCGGTACCGAAGTTCGAGGTGGAGGCGCTCTGGCCGAAGCCGTTTCCACTCGGGAAACACTGGATTCTGGGATCGGTCACCGGCGTTGCCGTCGATGCGCAGGATCACATCTGGGTCGTGCACCGCGGCGTCGAATCGCTCCAGGCGAACGAGAAGGGTCCGACGCTGACGCCGTGGGCGAGTTCGTGCTGCTTCTCTGCACCGCAAGTTCTGGCGTTTGATGTCGCCGGCAATCTGATCGCGAACTGGGATCCCAAGGATGGCTCGGGTTACGACTGGCCCGCGAACCCGTCAGGGATTGCGATCGATGGGCAAGGCAATGTGTGGATCGGCAGCGGGTTGCCGACGCCGTCGCTGGCTCCAGCGGGTCGCGGAGGGGCACGCGGGGCGGCGCCGGGAG
>JBKPDW010000301.1:0-29378 GCA_046728115.1 Acidobacteriota bacterium
AGGACGAGCCCCCTATCCGGGAGCACGTGTGTATGCATCTTCGTCTCGAGGGCTAACAATGCGACGGCAACGGAGATGGGAAGGTCGCGCTCCAGCGCGCTGAGACCTCGCGATTCGATTTGCTGGTGCTCGACGTGATGCTTCCCGGCCTCGACGGCCTCGCCTTGTGCCGCGCCGTGCGCAACGGCCGGCTGAATCACGACGTGCCCATCCTGGTGCTCACCGCTCGTCGAGAGGAATCCGACAAGGTGATCGGCCTCGAGAGCGGAGCGGACGACTATCTGACCAAACCCTTCGGCGTCCGCGAGCTCGTCGCACGTGCCCGCGCGCTGCTGCGGCGCCCTCGCCAGCCTGAGGGTCAGGCCGGAGTGACATCCGTATCGCATTCAGGCCGGACACCGGAGACCGGCCAGGCGTCGCCGGCGGTCCGGGTGCACGATGTCGACATCGATCCGGCGCGGAGGCGTGTGCGCGTGGCCGGCCGCGACGTGGATTTGACCGATCAGGAATTCCGGTTGCTGTATCTGCTCGCCACGCACGTCGGAATCGTCTTCAGCCGCGAAGCTTTGCTGGCGAGAATCTGGCGTGGCGACACGTTCGTGACGGTCCGGAGCGTCGACACCCTGGTCAAGCGCCTCCGCCGCCGAATCGAGGCCGATCCCGCCAATCCGCGTCTGCTGCTCACCGTTTGGGGTGTCGGTTACAAATTCGCTGACGTCTGATGGCTCTCTGGTGCATCGAGCCTCGTGTATTCCAGCCGCTCCTGACCTTCCCGTATTTCCTGTTTTGCTAATTGTTGGGCCATCCTCCTGAAGCGCTGACGTTTACAAGCCGATAACCCCTCAGGTAGAATTTGTAAGCGTTTTCCGCGTTCTCTCGCGGGGATCCTTCTCACATCTCTGTATTCGTCTCGCTCAAACGGAGCTCTGCGTGTTTGCTCGAAAATGGTCCCGCCGTGCGCTTGTCATCGCCGGTAGTGTGTTCGTCGCTCTGCTGATCGCCCTTCTTGCAATTTTGCCTGGACGTCGTGCTGTTCCGATTGCTCAGGTGCCGTTTTCCGATTTGCTGCGTCAACTGGATCGCGGTGCGGTGTCCGAAGTCGTTGTCAACGGCGATACGCTCGACTTCAAGCTGACGTCGGGACAAGCATTTCGAACCGTGGCGCCTGCCAACTACGTCACCTCGAGCACGACGTTCGTGTCCGATCTCGCCAGGAAAAACGTGCGCATCGACGTGCGCGCGATGCCGGATCAGAACGCATACAGCTACAGCGCGCTCCTGCTGGGCCTGGGGTTCATCGGTGTCCTCGGATTCACGTTGTACCGCGTGACGAGCGGACGAATACCAGCGCTCGAAAGCAAGACGCGCGAGGCCGACCGCGAATCCTCATCGGTGACGTTCGATGATGTCGCTGGAGTCGACGAGGCGAAGGAAGAGGTCAAGGAGATCGTCGATTTTCTGCGCGAGCCCGAGCGGTTCGTGGCGATCGGCGGACGAATTCCCAAAGGTGTGCTGCTCGTGGGTCCTCCAGGGACCGGCAAGACCCTGCTGGCGCGATCGATGGCAGGCGAGGCCAAGGTGCCGTTTCTGTTCGCCAGCGGATCGGAATTCGTCGAGATGTATGCCGGGGTAGGCGCTTCGCGGATCCGCAAGCTGTTCAAGGACGCGCGACGACACGCGTCATGCATCGTGTTCATCGACGAGCTCGATGCCGTGGGCCGCGCCCGCGGCGGCAGTTCGCTCAGCCACGAAGAGCGCGAACAGACGCTCAATCAGCTGCTCGTCGAGATGGACGGCTTCGCGCTGAACCACGGGACCGTGATCATTGCCGCGACCAATCGCCCGGATATCCTCGATCCGGCGTTGCTGCGTCCGGGTCGCTTCGATCGGCAGGTGGTCGTCGGCGCGCCCGATCTGAAGGGCCGCGAGCAGATCCTCAGGATTCACACCCGGAAGGTGGCGCTGGAAGACCAGGTCGATCTGCGACAGGTCGCCCGAGGCACGCCCGGGTTCTCGGGCGCGGAGCTCGCGAACCTCGTGAACGAAGCGGCGCTTTTTGCCGCACGCGGCGGGCGCCAGCGCATCGGCGATCGGGACTTCGACGCGGCGCGCGACAAGGTGTTGATGGGCGCCGAGCGGAAGTCGCTGACGATGAGCGATCACGAGCGCGTGACCTGCGCGTACCACGAATCGGGCCATGCGGTCGTTGCCGCGCTGCTTCCGCATGCAGATCCGCTGCACAAGGTGACAATCATCCCGCGTGGCCGCGCGCTCGGCGTCACGATGCAGCTGCCGGAGGGCGATCGCCATACGCATTCCCGCGAGTACCTCGAAGCGCAGATCGCCATCCTGATGGGCGGCCGCGTGGCCGAGGAGCTCTTCCTGCGTCAGATGACGAGCGGCGCCGGCAACGACATCGAACGAGCCACCGAGATTGCGCGCCGGATGGTTTGTGAGTTCGGCATGTCGACGCTGGGTCCGCTCGCATATCGGACGCCCGGCAATCCGTGGGAAACCGACCGCGGCGTCGGGATCAGCGAAGCCACCGCGCAGCGCGTCGACGAGCAGGTC
Organism: Acidobacteriota bacterium; assembly: GCA_046728115.1. Classification (GTDB taxonomy): domain Bacteria; phylum Acidobacteriota; class Vicinamibacteria; order Vicinamibacterales; family CAVVIG01; genus CAVSWN01. Next base: position 2,572 of record JBKPDW010000301.1, read on the forward strand.
CGCGAACTCGTCATGCGCGCGTACGAAACCGCACGACAGCTGATCGCCACGCACCGCACCGCGGTGCGGCGGATGGCCGACGAGCTGCTCGAGGTGGAATCGCTCGATGCCGATGGCATCAAGGCGATTATGGCTGAGTGTACGACGGTCGCCTGACGGTTCCGCCCGCCTGAAAGGTTCGCGCTCCGTCATCGATCGCAGCTGAAGCGCGAGGCTTCAGTGACTATTGCGACCGGCCGCGCGCCGCGATCGGCCACACCGCTTCAACCTTCTCGCCCCGGATGGCATACATCTGGTCGTATTCGTTCACGGCCGGATCGCAGTGGGGCACGATCAGCTCGAGCTTGTCGCCCACCGCGTACGATCGGCCTGCCGTTTCGTACTTGATCACTCCGAACTCATCCGATCCCGCGTTGTAGTTGAAGTCCTTTTCGCCAATCACCCATGGCCCGGGCTTGTTCAGCGTCAACGCCTTTGCGCCAGCGTCGGTCGTGATCGATTTCGGAAAGTACGTATTCAGCACGGTTGTGACGACCGTGAGCGACGAGGCGAAGTCGTCGTAGACCTCGTCACTGGACTCGCCGCCGATCTCGAGATACTGGCAGTCCATGAAGATGTAACTGCCGACCTGCAGGTCGGTCACGCCCGCCGCCCTGGGCAGGATGTTGTACGTGCCGGTGCCGCCGCCGCTGAAGATCTCCGTGTTCAATCCCGACTTCTTCATCCGCTCGTACGTCTCGAGCGACGGCTCGAAGCGCTTGAGCGTCTGGTCGAGCCTGTTCTTGAATCCCTTGATGTGCTGCGCGCCGCCGTCGTAGCTGATCACGCCTCGCAGCTTGAGGTTCGGCAGCCGATCGACGAGCTGCGCAAGCGCGATCGCCTGATCTCCAGCGGGCACACCGCTTCGGGTTCCGATGGCCACGTCCACGACGACATCCGCCACCACACCGTTCTGTTTCGCGGCGTCGTTCAGGTCGCGTGCATTCTGTGGATAGTCGACGGCCTGGATGAACTGAGGGTTCGTCTTCCGAAGCTGCATCGCCCGTCGAATCTTGTTCGCCGTCACGTTGGACGTCGTCATCAGAATCGGTCCGATGCCGTTCGCGGCAAACACTTCGGCTTCGCTGATTTTCGCGGTGCAGATACCGATCGAGCCGCCGACAAGTTGCAGCTTCGCGACCGTGGGACACTTGTGCGTTTTCGCGTGCGGCCGGCTCACGACCTTGAAGCCTGCGAGCCTGGTCCGCATGCTGGCGATGTTCTGCTCGAACTTGTCGAGATCCACGCACAGCGCTGGCGTGTCGAGCTCCCACTTGGAAATGCCGGTGAGCTTGTCGTCCGCGGCGAAGGCGCGCATTTCACCCGCCGTGTAGCCTCCAGCGTTGTTCGAGACGCAGAGTGCCGCCGCTCCAACGCCCGACGTCACGAGAAAATTCCGGCGCGAGACGCGTGATGATGTATCCATGGCATCTCCTACGAAAGTTAAAAGTGTGAAGTTTGAAGTCAAAAGTTAATCGGCTGCGACGACGAACGTGGCGCGGTTCTTGAACAGGCCTCGCCGTGTCATCACCCAAACCGCGGGATCTCTGCGAGCGGACCTTCCGATTCGCGGCCGATATCGTCAGGTTTTGCCGCGAGTTGGCGAAGGAGCCCGGCGCGCCTCGCCAGATTGCCGAACAACTGTTAAAGGCAGGAACTTCAATCGGAGCGAATACGGAGGAGGCAAGAGGTGCGTACTCGCGCAAAGAATTTGCGTCAAAGAATTCCATCGTGGTTCGTGAATGCCGCGAAGCACGATTTTGGCTGCGACTGATTCTCGCGACGAATCTCGCCTCGCTGGATCGCGTTGATCCGTTGCTGCAGGAATCCGGCGAGCTGGTCGGAATCTTCACAGCAACAGTTCGGCGTGCGCGACTGCCGAGGGCTGTCATTGCGCCTTTAGTCTTCCTAATTCTTGGCCTTCTAACCAAACTTTTGCACTTCTTTTAACGTCCAACTTTTGACTTTTGACTTTTGACTTTTGATTTTTGACTTTTAGCTTTTAACTTCTCACTTTAACCGCCTCCACCACCGGCGAATCCGGCCACTCCGCCGCCGGCCGCGCTACATAGCCGGCATGCGCCAGCCGGCTCTGGAAGAGCGCCGTCTCGGATGCCCAGAAAGCCAGTTTTACCCCGAGTCGCGCGAGGATGTACAGCTGACCGACCGCAAACGCGATCCACATCGACAGCCCGCTTCCGCCGGCCCCGGGCGCCAGAACCGCGTACAAACCGACAGCTCCGCCGAACAGCACGAAGTTCACGACAAACAGACCCGCGGCCGCGCTGTAATTGCGCCGGATGAAACCGAGCGCGGCGCTGATCGATCCGAGCATGCTGCGACGATCTTCGACGACGGCTCGGACCTTGGCGTAGTCGAAGATGAGTGAAGCCGCGGCAATCAGCAGACCGAACACCACATACAGTGCGAGTTGTACAAGGAACGCGGTTCGCTCGACGTTCACCTCGCGTGTCAGGCGTGGATAGAGGCGATCGAAGAGCCAGAGGTGGACCGATCCGAACAGAAACGCGTAGAGAGCCCACTGCACGATGGCGAGTCGGAGAAATCTGAAGAAGAACACGCTGGACACCGCAAAGAACCCGTGGGCCCGGGTCGGGCGCCGACGAGCGTACCGATCGATGATGCCGCCCGCGACAAAGAGCCAGAGACCGATGTACGCGGTTGCGGCCAGCACGATGACGACCGGACGACGCGTGTTGTCCATGAAGGCGCTGAGGTTGTCGAGCACGGCGCCGAATCCGATCACGGTCGGCCTGAACGTGGCTGCCATCCCGGACGCCTGATCGGCGAACTCCTGCATCCAGTCGTAGTTCACGCCGCTGGCAGCCGCATTGGCAGCCAGACTTGCGCCCAGATGATCCGACAGCTCAGTGCGCAGCGCGATCGCCGGCGGCAGACTTACGAGCGCCGTCAGCGTCCAGACGCCAGCAAGGATTGCGGGCGCCGATAGAACGCGCCGAACACCGTCCATGGCGGTTGCCAGCGGGCCGCGCAACGCGTGTTCCGCGGGTCGTTGAGCCGCGCCTGGCGCTATACGAGCGCCGTCCATGACAGCAGACAATCCTCGAGCCACACCATCCATTTGGATGCCCACTTCGTCGCCGCTCGCGGACCCTGCGGCGCAAGCGTCCTGGAATTGTTCGTCGTGTTGACGTCCAGCAGCAGCACGCGATCTGGATCCACAATCGCGTCGACCGCCTGCGATGGTCGATCGTAGGTGTACGCCTTCCATCGATCCGTGCCGTCCCAGTGCTCGATCACGCGTTCACCGTTTTTGAACGTGACGAGAAGATCGACGGCGAACATCGCCTCGCCATACCGGCGGACGATCACCGTGGTGTGGTACTGATCCTGTTCGCGGACGCTCTTCAAATCCTGGACGCCGTAGTCGAAGACGTTGGAGCTGCGATACACCTGATCGAAAAACCCGTTCAGGTCGCGGCCGGCCACGTCCGACGCTGCTTGAAAGAAATCCGCGGGCTTTGGATGTTTGAACCTCCAGCGTGAAAAGTGCGTGGCCATGATCCGCTGCAGCGTCGGCCATCCCAGCCATCGCTCCATCGTGTTCAGCCACAGCGCCGTCTTGTTGTAGGTGATGCTGCCGCCGGTCGATGGAAAGTACAGAAACGTCGGCGTCGCCTGTGCGTCGGATCGAGCGTCGCGTCGATATCCGGCGAGCCGGTTGCCCTCGGTCTCGCGGCTGATGACGATATCCTTCGCCACCCACGGGATGAAGCCGCCGAAGTACCGCAGCGAGAGGTAGTTCGGGTCGTACACTTGTGCAATCGCCCGCGCCGTCGAGAAGGTGTTGAACCCCTCGTCCATCCACGCGTCCTCGAACTCGTTGGTGCCGACGATACCGTACCAGAACTGATGACCGGCCTCGTGCACCGTCACGCCCTCCGGCGTCGTCACGCGCGCAGGAGCCAGCCACCGCGAGCCGGCTGTGAAGATCGTGGGATATTCCATTCCGCCGGCGCCGCTCTGCCACGCGGGATCGATGATCGTGATGTGATCATAGGGATAGGCGCCATACCATTCCCCGTAGTACTTCAGTGTCGTACGCGTCGCATCGAAGTGCCGTTCGGCCTGACCGTTGTGCTCGGGTTGGAGAAGCAGCCGCATGTCCACCGCCGGCAACGTCGGATGCTCGAATCGAGCGATCCGCTCGAGGTAATCCGGGCTCGTCGTCCAGGCAAAATCGTGAACGTCCTCCTGGTAGTACCGGTGCGTCGTCGTCCGATTCGTGTTGTTGCGACGCTCGCGCTGCACCCCGGTTGCGCCAATCGGCCAGCCGGCCGGCACGGTCAGCGAAACGTCGTAGATGCCGTAATCGGAGAAGAATTCGGTGCCCGCGTGAAATTGATGACAGTTCCATCCTTCGTCCTGCAGCACGCCGATCTTCGGAAACCACTGAGCGATGAAGAAGAAGTTCCCGATGGCGCCGGTGCGCGCGAACGTCCGCGGTACATGCGACGTCCAGGCGACCTCCACCGTCGCGCTGCCGCCCGGCGCGATCGGCTGGCGGAGCGGCACCATCAACACGGTCTGATCATGTGGATTTCCATCGTCCGGAGCGATGAAGCGCTGCGACGCGGTGACGTCCGCGTCGAACGGAGCATGCACCTTGATCGACGACACGTCGATGCGGCCCCATTCGTCTGGAGAGCGGCTGCGCTCCGTCGATCCGCCGAGCGCGCGCTCGCGCATGAACGTCGATTTATCGTCGCGCCAGGCGTTCCAATAGAGGTGGAATTGGAGATCGGTTGCCGGTCTCGCGGTGATGTTGCGCCAGACGATGGTTTCTGTGCCGGTGATTGTACGAGTCGCGGGATCGAGCGTGGCGGCGATCGTGTAGTTCGCGTTGCGCGCCGAAAGCGGCGGATCGATCGCGCCGGTCGCGCCCGGCTGAGCCCAAGCGGCGGATGCTACCAATACGGTGCAGGCACACGCCACGGCGCGCATGCGCGAATCCTATACCCAAAACCTCCGTTCCCGCCGCGACCTCCGTCCCCGCCGCAACCTGTGTCCCTGATTGTATAATTCGCCGCTATGCCAAATATTCGTGTAGCGCATTTCGGACTCGGTCCGATCGGCGCGGCCGTCGTGAAGCAGGTCGCAGCCCGGCCGGGATTCAAGGTGGTCGCCGCGATCGACATCGATCCGGCCAAGATTGGACGCGATCTCGGCGCGGTGGTCGGTCTCTCGAAGCGGCTCGGCGTGAAGGTGTCCGGCGACGGGGCGCGAACCCTCAAGTCGTCCAAACCCGACATTGTCGTACTGTGTACGAGTTCGTCGATCACGACAGTGGTGCCGCAGATCGAGTTGATCCTGAAGTCCAAGACACCGATCGTGTCGACGACCGAAGAGCTCTCGTATCCTGGATACACGCATATCCGCCAGGCCCGTCAAATTCACGCGCTGGCCAAGAAGGCGAAAGTTGCCATATTGGCAACGGGCGTCAATCCGGGCTTTGCGATGGACGCGCTACCAATCGCGCTGACCGCGGTATGCGAACGCGTGGATCGTATCACCGTGCATCGCGTGCAGGATGCCCGCACCCGGCGGCTGCCGTTTCAGCAGAAAATCGGCGCCGGCCTGACGACCGAGCAATTTCAGAAGAAGGTCGATGATGGCAGCGTGCGGCATGTCGGGCTGACCGAATCGATTGCCATGATTGCCGACGCATTGGGTTGGCGTCTCGATCGAATCACCGATGAGATTCAGCCGAAGCTTGCGTCGGTGACGATCTCGAGCGAGTACCTCGCGGTCGATCCCGGTTATGTCTGTGGCATCATCCAGGACGGGGCGGGGTACCGGGCAGGGGAGCCGGTGATTCGGCTGCACATGGAAGCCTACCTCGGAGCGCCGGAGTCGTACGACTCCGTGGAAATCGATGGTTCGCCGCGGATCGAGCAGAAAATCGCCGGCGGCATCCACGGCGACGTGGCTACAGCGTCGATCGTGATCAATTCGATCCCGAAGGTGCTGCAGGCGACGCCGGGTCTGCACACGATGCGGGATCTGACGTTGCCGTCGTTTTACCCTGGCCGCTAGAACCAAGGGCGTTTTTCCAATTCGCTGTATTCGCGACGGTCGGCCATCGATCACTCGAGCGCGGGGCGTGGTCGACGAGAGGCCGTCGAGCCGGCCATTCGAGCGCCGCCGCGGGGATCTCGCGTGGTCAACCGCGGCTTCCGGCCCGGCCTGACGATGCCCGCGTCGATGTACCGGGTCGGGGCCTCTCGCAGGAACCAGCGCGAGCTGGATCCCCGGGAGAGGCGGGTGACCCTCCGCGATCGACGCGGTCGGGCGCGCCTCCAGCTCGCGGTTGATCGTGGACGGCGATCACGCGAGCTCCACGCGGCGAGGCTCGAACGGCCCGCCCGACGCCCGCGGCGAGGTGGCTGCTCGCACTCGCGGCGTGAGCCGTGAGTCAGGCCGAGCGGTAGGCCGAAAAACGTCGCGAAGCGACCCAATCGCGGCGGTCTGTTGAGCAGTCACCCGGCCCTCTCGAGTTTCCCTGGACTGGCTTGTTGATTGCCCGACGCCGCACCCACCCGCGGACCGCCGCGGCAGCGGCCGGACGGCGAGCGGCGCGACGTTTTTCCGGCCTGACGATCTCGGCTCGCGACGGAGTGCGAGCAACCGCCTCTCCGAAAGCAGCGCAGCGGCCGGGAGCAGGACGGGAGGCCGGAATAGCCCGGCACGTGTGACCGGACCATGATGCCCATGGACAATGGCTACACCAAAGTGGAAAGCGTTCCAAAACCAAGGGCGTGCGAGCGCTTGTCTCATTCCCTCGTCACCCACTGCGAGGTTCGCCCCACGCGATCGATTTGGCGCTCGAGATCCTTGAGCGCCTGGGGTGCGCCGTAGTAGTCGACGATCTGCTTGAATCGGCCGTCGATCCGGATGGATGTGATGGTCGTCGGCAGGTCTGTGATGTTTGCCGTGTATTTGTCCTGAAGGGAGAAGTAGCCGGCCTTGTCGAACGCGGCCGCAAGGGCAGCCACGTCCGCCGCGGGAATGGTCGCGCTGGCCCGCCCCTTCACACGTACGAACTCTTTGCCCTCGTATTCGACACGCCCGTCCCCGGTGATCGTGACCGTGTACACAGGGCACGCGCCGAAGCAAGCGGTCCGCTCCAGCGTGATCGTCACGTCGCGACCACTATCCTGAACCGGGGACGCGCCGGCGCCGAAGACCAGCCCCAGAAAAATCCCGATGAGTTTCATCCGTCCTTATTAGACACCGTCGCCTGACCCCTAGACCAACCAACGCAGCGATCGGGCCGTCAAACAAGGCAATGAGACCGGTGAGCCGGCGTTTTCAGGAAGATGGTCTAGTGGAGTAAGATGGCAGCCCATGCCAAGACGCGGCAACGCACCCATTCAGGGCGAGCTTCTGCAAGGCACCCTCGACCTGCTGATTCTGAAAACGCTGGCCATTGGGCCGGCACACGGCCACACCATCGCGTACGCCATCGAGCGCCGATCGGAAGACGTGCTCCAGGTGGAGCATGGCTCGCTATACCCGGCACTCCACCGCCTCGAGGATCGCGGGTGGATCTCATCGTTCTGGGGCACGTCGGAAAACAATCGCAAGGCGCGGTATTACCGCCTGACGCCGGCGGGCCGGAAGCAGTTGACCGAACAGACCAATCGCTGGGACGAGATCGTGCGGGCAATCAACAGGATTCTGAGGCCTGCGTAGGATGCGGCCCTGTAAGAGCCGCGCGGCGGGCGCCGGCGCACGCTGAGGCGCAGATGCCGCGGGCCACCCAACCCGCGTCAACGTAGCGCAGGCCTTCAGGCGCGTGTAGCGCGGCCTTCCAGGTCCGCGAGAACCGGATGTCGATCAGACGTTTTTTCAATCGCGGTCGTTGGGACGACGAGCGCGCTCGTGAGATCGAGGCGCACCTGGCGATCGAAACCGACGAGAACATCGCGCGTGGCATGACGTCCGACGTCGCACGCTCGGCGGCGCTGCGCAAGCTCGGGAACCCCGTGCTGATTCGCGAGGAGATATATCGCATGAACACGATCGGGATCGTCGATGCGATCTGGCACGACCTCAAGTATGGGTTCCGAAGCCTGCGCCTGAATCCCGGCTTTGCCGCGGTCGCGATTCTGTCTCTCGCGCTCGGCATCGGCGCGAACACGGCGATCTTCGAACTGATCGATGCGGTCCGGCTCCGCACGCTGCCAGTTGCGAATCCGCAGGACATCACGCTCGTCCGGCTCAAGGACAGCGATGGCGCGCGCGGATCGTTCAGTTCCTGGTATCCAGTGTTCACGAATCCGATCTGGGAACGACTCCGCGATGCGGGGATGGCCCAGGTCGATTTGTTTGCCTGGGCATCGTCCGGATTCGACTTGTCCGAGAACGGCCGGTCGCGATTGACCGACGGCGGACTATGGGTGAGCGGCTCCTATTTCCCAGTGCTTGGCGTCCGGCCGACGATCGGCCGCCTGTTCGACGCGACCGACGATCGCCGAGGCTGCGCGCCGCGGGCGGTCATCAGCTATGCGTTCTGGCAGCGGCAGTTCGGTGGCGACCCGTCGGTTGTCGGCCGGCCGATATCGATCGATCGCAGGCCGGTCGAGATTCTCGGCGTCGCGGAATCAGGGTTTCCGGGCCTCGAGGTCGGTCGGTCGTTCGATATCGCGCTGCCCATCTGCGCGCAGGCAGCGACGGGAGCGAGCGTCCTCGACGCTGGCACGATCTGGTGGCTGACGGTGATGGCGCGCCTGAAACCAGGCGCATCGATCGATTCGGCGACCGCCCAGCTGACGGCGATCTCCCCGGGCATTTTCGAAATCGTGCCGCCGAACTATCCTCCCGAAAGCGTTGCAAAGTACAGGACATTTTCACTCATCGCCGAATCGGCGCGACATGGTGTCTCGCAGCTTCGCGACCAGTATGCCGATTCGCTGTGGATTCTGCTGGCGATTGCCGGTGCCGTCCTGCTGATCGCGTCCGCGAATCTGGCCAACCTGATGCTCGCGCGGGCCACCGCCCGCCAGCGCGAGATCGCCATTCGCCTTGCGATCGGGGCATCGCGCGGACGGGTCGTCCGGCAGTTGCTGGTGGAAAGCATGCTCCTGGCGGCTATCGGCGCGTTTCTGGGCGCCGCGATCGCCGGATCGCTCGGGCGGGCCCTGATCGCGTATCTCGGGACCGACGACTCGACCGTTGTCCTTCCGTTGAATCTCAACTGGCGCGTCTTTGCATTCACAGCGGCGACGGCCGCAGCATGCGCAATCCTCTTCGGCCTCGCGCCCGCGGTTCGATCCACACGCGTCGCCGCAGGCGAGGCACTCAATCCGGGTGGCCGCGGATTGACCGCGGATCGTCACCGGTCCCTGGTGCGCCGCGCGCTGGTGGTGTGCCAGCTCGCGCTGTCGCTGGCGCTCGTGGTCTCTGCGTTCCAGTTCGTCGCGACGTTTCGGACGCTCGCCACGCTCGATCCCGGATTCCGACAGGACGGCATCGTCGAAGCCACGGTCGATTTCAGGCGGCTTGGCATCCCTCCCGATCGGCAGGCGCCGTTCATCCTCGATGTGCTCGATCGCGTGCGCGCGGTTGCGGGCGTGAAGAGCGCAGCCGACACGCTCTTCTGGCCGGTTTCGGGCGCATCCAGGACCAATGCCGTCTGGCTCGACGGAGCGGCACGCGATGCGGATGCGACCTCCAACTTCAACACCGTGAGCGACGGCTATTTCTCAACGCTTGGCATTCCGATCCTCGCCGGCCGCGATTTCGATCCTCGGCTCGATCAGCCGGCGTCGCCAACAGTGGCCATCGTGAACGAAACGTTTGCGCGGCGGTTCCTCAAGGCCGGCAATCCGGTGGGCCAGAGTTTCTGGGTAGAACGAACGCCATCGGTGCCGCAGACGCGCTACGACGTCATGGGTGTGGTGAAGGACACGAAATATCGGCAGCTGCGCGCCGACACTCCGCCGATCGCCTACCTGTCGTCGCGGCAAATGACGCAGCCAATGCAGCGAGCACAAGTGCTCGTGCGGTCCGATCTGCCTCCTGCCGAAGTCACGACTTCGATCGAGCGAATGCTGGCGACCGTCAATCCCGACATCGTCGTGTCGTTCCGCGTGCTGCAGACACGCATTCGACAGTCGCTTCGCCGCGAAGAGCTGATGGCGGCGTTATCGGGATGTTTTGGCGGGCTCGCCGTGCTGCTGGCCACGATTGGGTTGTACGGCGTGCTGTCATATACCGTTGCCAGGCGCCGAAGCGAGATCGGCATTCGCATGGCGCTGGGCGCCGGGCGGCGCGAGATCGTGAAGATGATCGTCGGCGAGGCTGGATATCTCGTTGGCATCGGCCTGGTAGCCGGCGCAGCGCTCGCGTTCGCGGCTTCGAGCGCAGTCAGAACCCTGCTGTTCGGCGTCACACCTGGTGATCCGGCCAGTCTTTTGATGGCTGCGGCATGTTTCGTGCTCGTCTCGGCACTAGCCAGCCTTCTCCCGGCCCTCAGCGCGTCGCGGCTGGTCCCGACGGTTGCGATTCGGGAGGAATAACGCGTGTCGATCAGGCGGTTCTTCGCTCGTGGCCGATGGGGACGCGAGCGTGCCCGTGAAATCGACGCGCATCTCGCGATCGAAACCGACGACAACATCGCGCGTGGCATGAGGCCGGACGACGCGCGGCGGGCTGCTCTGCGGAAACTCGGCAATGTCACGCGAATTTGCGAAGACATCTACGACATGAATTCGGTCTCGCCAATCGAGACGGCCAGATTGGACGTGCGCGACGCGCTGCGCCAGCTCCGGCGCCGTCCGCTCGTGACGATCCTCGCAGGACTTCTGCTGACGATCGGGATCTGCGCGTCGGCCGCCGCCTACAGCGTCGCGTATGGCGTCTTGATGCGTCCGTTGCCGTATCCCGACGCGGACCGTCTCGCGGTGCTGTGGCAAGACGTCCGTGGCGTGCGAGGTCAGCTCAGCTACTTCGACTTCCGCGATCTGCGGTCCGCGATGCCTTTCGAAGACGCCGCCGTGTTCGGAAGCGGCCGCGCGACCCTGACGGCCGGCGGCGATGCCGATCGCGTCAACGTCGTTGACGCCGAGCCGGATCTGCTGAAGATGCTCGGCGCCACGCCGCTGCTCGGCCGCCTGACGGAGCCGCGCGATGCCGGCCATGCGGTGGTCGTCGTCAGCCACCGGTTGTGGCAATCCGACTTCCATGGCGACCCGGCTCTCGTCGGCAAGCCGATCCTTGTCAGCGGGACGCAGTACACGATAGTCGGCGTCGCCGCGCCCGGCCTCGACTTCGAGTTGCCCGTCGGCGGAGACGGTGGAGCAGGTTTCACGATCAAGGACGTCGATCTGTGGGTGCCCTTCGATGTGCGCGTATCGGCGGCGCAGAATCGCGGCGTCAGCACGTATCAGTCGATCGTGAAGCTCGAGACGGGTCAATCGCTGGAGGCCGCCCAGCGGGCCATCGACATCGCGGCGAGAAATCTGGCACAAGCCTTTGCATCGACGAATCGCGATCGCGGTTTCACACTGGTTCCGCTGCGCGAGCATATCGTCGCTCGCGCTTCATCGGCAGTCAGGATTGGCTTCGTGGGCGCGTTGCTCATCCTGGTCATCGCCTCTGCGAACGTCGTGAGCCTTCTGCTGGGCGAGTGGCCGGAGCGTCGTCGCGACTTCGCATTGCGCGAAGCGCTTGGCGCCAGCCGCGGCCGCCTCGTGCGTCAACTCGCGATTGAGAGCATCGTGCTCTCGACGGCGGGCGCGGGCGCCGGTCTCGTGATCGCGCGCGCAGCTGTCGACTCGTTGAAACGTGCGGCCGGGTTACCCAGAATCGAGGCGATCCGGTTCGATCTTCCGATCGTCGCAAGCGTGATCGCGGTGGCGATGGTGACCGGCCTTGCGGCCCGTCTGCTGCCGCTCGTCCGACTCTGGAATGGACGTGACGGGCTCCGGCCGTCGGTCTCGTCGTACGCGACGAGCGCGCCGGTTCTTCGACAGGTGCTCGTTGCCGTGCAGCTGGCGCTTGCGGTGGTCCTGTCGGCGACGGCGATTCTCCTGGCCGTCAGCTTCAGACACATCGTGACGGTCGATCCAGGATTTGCCCGGGCGTCGATTCTGTCGGCGCGGGTCTCGGCGTACGCAGCGCGCCATCCGACGCAGGCCGACGTGGCGCGCTTCGTCCGCGATCTCGTGACCAAGCTGTCGGCGGTTCCCGGAGTGCGCACGGCCGCGGCGGCCTCCGCGGTGCCGCTGGCCGGGACTGCAGTCGCCACCTCCGTTGCCGTGGAAGGGCAGCCGCTGCCGATGGCCGAACGGCCGGCTGCAGGCTGGCAGACGATCACGCCGAATTACTTCGCGGCGCTCGGCATTCCAGTGCTGGCTGGACGGGATTTTGCGCCTGCTGACCTGGAGAGCCGCTCGCATGTCACCGTGATCAATCAGACGCTCGCGCGGCGACTGTTTGGCGACGCTAGCCCGATCAGCCGCCGCCTGGCGCTGGGCGCGTCGGAACCGGCCACCGATTGGCACGAGATCGTCGGAGTCGTCGGAGACGTTCGGCACGACACTCTGGCCGAGCCTGCCTCGTCACGCGTGTACGACCTGTACGGGCAGCACTGGTCGCGGACGGTGTACCTGATCGTGCGTGGATCCGCGGAACCGTACGCGCTGGTGCCCACCATTCGAGCGGCGGTCCGCGAACTCGATCCCGAAGCGCCCCTGTTCGAGGTGCACTCGCTCGATGACATCGTTGATGCCACGATGTCTCCGCGCCGGCTGGCTGCGACATTCGCGATCGGCACGGCTGCGGTCAGCGTCCTGCTCGCCGTCATCGGGCTCTACGGTCTGCTGGCGAGCTCGGTCGCGTCGCGAACACGGGAGCTGGGCATCCGTCGCGCGCTGGGCTCGTCGACCGCCGCGATCGTCGGGCTCGTGCTTGCCGAAGCTGCGCTGTTGGGGGTCGTTGGAGCGGCGGCCGGCGCCGCTGCTTCACTCGCTGCGGCTCGTGCGGTTCAGTCGCAGCTCTTCGGAGTACAAGCCACCGATCCGCGCGTGATCGGCGCCATCAGCATCGTGCTCGCCGTAGCCGGCATGGCCGCGGCGTTCCTGCCGGCCCGTCGTGCGGCGCGCGTCGATCCCGCCGTCGCGCTGCGTCACGAATAGGGGGCAGGAATGTCGCTCGAGCGATTCCTGCATCGGTCACGTTGGGACGATGAGCGAGCGCGCGAGCTGGAAGCGCACATCGCGATCGAAACGGACATCAACATCGCACGCGGGATGTCGGTTGCCGACGCGCGCAATTCTGCCCGGCGCAAGCTCGGAAATACAACGCTCGTTCGTGAAGAGATCTATCGCATGAACACCATCGCTGTTCTCGACACGATCTGGCAGGACCTTCGCTACGGCGTGCGGCTGCTGCGGCTCAATCCCGGATTTGCGATCGTCGCGATCCTGTCGCTTGCACTGGGCGTCGGAGCGAATACGGCGATATTTCAATTGCTCAACGCTCTGAGGATTCGCACGCTCCCGGTGTCGCACGCGGAACAGCTCGCGGAGATCCGGATCATCGGTGACGATCTCAATCGCTCCGGCTGGTTCAGCGGCCGCCACGCGATTCTGACGAACCCGTTGTGGGAACGCCTTCGCGATCGGCAGGAGGCGTTCTCTGACGCCTTTGCATAGTCATCGGTGGATTTCGAGCTCAGCGCGGGTGGCGAGAGCAGGGACGCGCAGGGCCTGTGGGTCAGCGGCGATTTCTTCAATACGTTGGGCGTGCCGCCGCTCATCGGACGCCTGCTCTCGCCCGCTGATGATCGGCGCGGCTGCGCGGCGCCGGCCGCCGTAATCAGCTATGGCTTCTGGCAGCGCGAATACGGAGCCAGTCCGTCGGCTGTGGGGCGCGCGCTGACGCTCGATGGTCACGCGTATGAGATCGTCGGCGTGATGCCGCCCAGTTTCTTTGGCGTCGAAGTTGGTCGTGCCAACGATGTCGTCGTTCCACTCTGCGCCGAGCCGTACACGCGTGGCGTCCGGTCCGCACTGGACAGGAAGGATGCGTGGTTCCTTGGCGCGATGGCCCGTCTGAAGCCCGGCTGGTCGATCGAGCGTGCAACCGCGCATCTCACCGCGATCTCGGCGGCGATGTTCCAGGAGACGCTTCCAAGCTATCGGGCCGAGGACGAAAAGGCGTACCTGGACTTCAAGTTGGGTGCGTTTCCCGCAGGGACCGGCGTGTCGAGCCTGCGCGAGACGTACGAATCGCCGCTCTGGCTCCTGCTTGCTACGACCGCGCTCGTCCTGCTGATCGCGTGCGCGAACCTTGCGAATCTGATGCTGGCGCGCGCGACGGCACGCGACCGCGAAATTGCCGTGCGTCTCGCGCTCGGCGCCTCGCGAATCCGGATTGCCGGCCAGTTGCTGGCCGAAAGCGTGCTGATTGCAACGGCTGGTGCGGCCATGGGTGCCTTCCTGGCCCAATCGATGGCCTCCGCGCTCGTTGCCTCGCTTACCACGGAGAACGAGCGCGTGTTCATCGATATTGCGGGCGATTCGCGTGTGTTCTTGTTCACCGCGCTGCTCGCCGCGATCGCATGTGTCATCTTCGGCCTCGTGCCCGCGATCCGTGCCACCGCGACGAGCCCGGGTGCGGCGATGAAATCAGGGGGTCGCGGATCGACCGACACGCGCGAACGGTTCGGCTTGCGTCGAACTCTGGTCGTCGCACAGGTGGCGCTGTCGCTCGTTCTGGTCGTCGGCGCGCTGTTGTTCGTCCGCAGCTTTCGAAATCAGATGACCCTCGATGCGGGCTTCACTCAGCAGAACCTCCTCATCGCAGTCATGGATTTCCGGCGCGCGGGCGTCTCCGAAGACGGGCTGAAATCGGCACAGGCGGAACTGCTCGACCGTCTGCGTCACGTGCCTGGAGTCGAGGATGCCGCGCGTGTCCGCAACGTGCCCATCGGCGGGTCGTTCTCGAACCGAAACGTGGTCATCGACGGCGTCGCGCGGAAAGAAGAGGTCAACTACAACTCGGTGAGCGATCGCTATTTTTCGACGATGGGTCGCACCCTGCTGGCGGGCCGTGACTTCGACCGAAGGGACACGGCGACGGCGTCGCGCGTGGCGATCGTCACCGAGTCGTTTGCCCGCGTGTTCTTCAACGGACAGAATCCGATTGGCCGGACATTTCAGATCGCCGAGCGGCCAGGACAGCCGCGGCCGGCGTATGAGATCGTGGGGTTTGCACGCGACTCGAAATAC
Source organism: Acidobacteriota bacterium (assembly GCA_046728115.1). Classification (GTDB taxonomy): domain Bacteria; phylum Acidobacteriota; class Vicinamibacteria; order Vicinamibacterales; family CAVVIG01; genus CAVSWN01. The sequence continues at coordinate 17,892 of JBKPDW010000301.1, forward strand.
CTCGATCTGCGAGATGCGTTCGAACCGCTGATGTACGTCCCGGTGGCCCAGGATGACCTGGCGGCCACGACGGCTCGGTTCGTTGTCCGAACGACAGCACCGCTCCCCAGCGTGACGTTGGCCCTGACCGCGCTCGCCCGCGAGGTGCATCCGACGAGTGTCGTCAGTTTCCGGACGATGCAGTCGCAGGTGAGAGATTCGCTGCTGCGCGAACGGCTGATGGCGACGCTGTCCGGATTCTTTGGATGCCTTGCGGGGGTGATCGCAATGATCAGCCTGTATGGCGTGATGTCCTACTCGGTGGCGCGGCGCCGAAACGAGATTGGCATTCGCATCGCGCTTGGCGCCAGCCAACGCGATGTCGTGCGCATGGTGATGCGCGAAGCCGGGCTGCTGCTGACGGCCGGGCTCGTTGTCGGCACCGTATCGGCGCTTGCCGCGACACGCTCGGCGCGCGCCCTGCTGTTCGGTCTGCAGCCATACGATCCGGCGACGCTGGTGCTCGCGATCACGATGCTGGCAGCCGTCGGTGCGCTGGCAAGCTACATCCCTGCGTTCCGCGCGTCGCGGCTCGAACCCACCGAGGCCCTGCGCGAAGAGTGACGCAGTGTCGCTCGCCCGATTCTTCCGCCGCTCGCCCTGGGACGACGAGCGCGCTCGCGAGCTGGAAGCGCATCTGATGATTGAGACCGACGCCAACATCGACCGCGGCATGACGCCCGTCGACGCCCGCCGAGCGGCCGAACGAAAGCTTGGCAATCGAACCCTGGTCCGCGAGGAAATGTACCATATGAACACGATTCACCTTGTCGCTGCGCCTGGCGGGATGTGTGCTACGGCGCGAGGCTCCTTCGACTGAATCCATCGTTTGCCGCGGTCGCGATCCTGTCCGCCGGCCTGGCCGGCTACTTGCCCGCATGGCGGGCTTCGCGTCTCGAGCCCACCGAAGCATTGCGAGAGGAATGAGTGGAATTGTGGATCGGGTAATCTGGTAATTGGGTAATCGAGTAATTGGATTGTTCGATTGCCCTTGTCAGATTCAATGACCCGATTTCCAAATTTCCCGATTACCAGATTATCCAATTACTAGAACATCCGATGCAGCTTCTCGCCCGCTGTCCCAACTGCAATGCCGGCCTTCCCGTACGCGCATCTGACGCGCCGGCCGCGATCAAATGCGGCGCGTGCGGCCGCGAAATTCCGCTGACGTTCACCGACGACGTCCGTGCCGATCGCGGCGTCGATCGGTGTCCGGTTTGTAACGGTGCGGACTTCTATATCCGGAAGGACTTCGATCCCAAACTGGGCCTGACCGTCGTCATCATCGGTGCGTTGATCAGCGCAATCTTCTACTGGTTCGGCCGCGACCTGATCGCGTACGGCATTCTCGCGTCTGCGGTGCTGATCGATCTCGCGGTGTACGGACGACTGAAGGACCTCACCGTCTGCTATCGCTGCCACACCGAGTTTCGCGGCGCCTACCAACGTCGCGCCGCCGCCTTCGATCTGCACACCGCGGATGTCCTCGAAGTTGAATATCAACGGCGGATAGGGCGCAGGTGAATTGGGTAATCTGGTAATTGGGTCATCTGGTAATGGGATTGATGATTGGCTACTTTTTGGCTACCGTTTCCGTTTGCTGTCAACTTTCATGTTCCGGTCGTTGTAGCGTGCAGTGCCGACTGCAGCCGAAAAAATCGCAGCGAGCTCAGTTGACTCCTGCAGCAGGCGCGACGCTTCTGGCGAGACTATCAGTTTCGACTAGAAGAGTGTGACCTCCACCACCGCCCCCTCTTCAACGACGCTCGTGTCCGCCGGAATCTCGATGTATCCATCCGCTTTCGACAGGCTCGTGATATCTCCCGATCCTTTGAACGCCGGCCATACTGAACCGTCTTGCAGTCGGACGGTGTAGAACTGATGGCGATTCATCGCCGATGCGATGCGGCGGCCCAGCGGGACGCGGACGATTTTCGGCTGATGCGGAGGCAGTCGTGCGAGGGCGCGTAGAAAAGGCACGAGCAGGATGTACGCGTTCGAGAGGCAGGACGTGGGATTGCCCGGCATCCCCAAAAACGGTGTGCCGCCGATAAGCGCGAAGGCGGTCGGCTTACCCGGGCGGACCGCAATACCGTGAAAAATCATCTCGCCACGCCTGGTGACGGCATCGATCACGAGATCGCGCTCGCCGACCGAACTCCCACCTGAAAAGACGATCAGATCGGCCGTCGCCGCTCGGTCGAGGGCATCCAGCAGTGCATCGACCGAATCGTGGACCGGTCGAAGCGGCGCCGCCGCTCCGCCGTGAGCCGAGACGATCGATGCAAGGGTGAACCGGTTGACGTCGTAAATCTGTCCAGGTGCAAGCGGGCGCCCGGGTTCGACCACCTCGTTGCCGGTCGACAGAATCGCCACGCGCGGCCGTGCGAAGACGGCGACCTCGCCGCGGCCGATTGCCGCGATCGCCCCGATTCGACTCGGCGTCAGCAGATCGCCCGCCGCGACGACAACGTCGCCCGCGACGATGTCCGAGCCGCGACGGGTGACGTTCTGACCGTTCGTCACGGCGGCGAACACGTCGATGTCCGTATTGCCTGCCTTGGAGGTGTCCTCGACCATCACGACGGCGTCGGCGCCGGTCGGCAGCGGAGCGCCCGTGGCAATTTCCGCGCACGTCCCGCGCGCCACGGTAATCGACGACACCTGGCCCGTGTAGATGCGATCGAGAATCCGCAGTCGGGCGGGAGCGACCTTGGACGCGCTCGCCACCTCGGATGCGATGACTGCATAACCATCCATCGCCGACCTGGCAAACGGCGGCACGTCGATCGCTGATTGCAGGTTCTCCGCGGCGACTCGTCCGTGCGCCTGATCGAGAGCGACGCGTTCGGTTCGCTCGATCGGGCGTACGTTCGCCTGCAAGCGTTGCCGCGCTTCTTCCAACGGGATGGTCGACGCGAACGGTCGCAAATCAGAACCCTTGAACCCTTGAACCTTTGAACCCTTGAACCTTGAACCCTCGAACCCTTGAACCTTTTATTTTTTCGCCTGCTGCACGAGATGCCCGAGCTCGGGAATCAGCAATCGTTCCATCGCGAGCCGAACGGCCCCTTCCGATCCGGGCAGCGAGACGACGATGCGTCCGGAGGCGAGACCGGCGCAGGTGCGGCTCATCATCGCGGCCGCGCCGATTTCCTGATAGCTGAGCATTCGAAACAGCTCGCCGAAGCCGTCCAGTCGCTTCTGCAGCAAGCCCAGGATGGCTTCGTAGGTGGTGTCACGCGACGTGATCCCGGTGCCACCGGTCGTGATGATCACCTGGACGTCGACGTTGACGAACTGCCGCACGACGGCGTCACGGACGGCGTCAGGTTCGTCCTTGACGATCAGTCGGCCGACCACCGAATGGCCTGCTGCGATCAGGAGATCGGCGATTGCACGGCCGCTGCTGTCGGTCGCTTCAGTACGCGTATCGCTCACCGTCACGATGAAGCATCCCACCGACCGTGGCGCTTCAGCCTTGTGTGTCGCGTCCACGCGCTCGGGCATCGAGCGCCATGTTACCATCGCGCCATGTGCCGCTCGATCGGCCACGACCGCATGACAACACGAACGAAAGCGAGACTCGGTGCAGGCATTCGCGTGCTGCTGACGGCAGCGCCGCTCGTTGCCACGGTCATTGCCGCGCCGGCAAAGCCACCACTCGATCCGGCCGCGGCACGATGGGTGGATCAGACGCTGAAAGCGATGACGCTGGACGAGAAGATCGGGCAGCTGCTCGTGACATCGCTCAACGCGACGTTCACGAGCGCCGACAGCGGGGAATTCGACAAACTCCGGCATCTCGTTCGCGACATCAGAGTGGGCGGCATCCATGTGTTCGGCGGCTCGGAGCCGATGCCGCCGCTGCTCTTGAATCCAAACTACGGCACGGGCGAAGGCCCATCGCGCAAGGGCGATCCGTATGTCGCCGCGGCGATGTTGAACAGGCTGCAGCGCGAGGCGGCCGTGCCGTTGTTGACGACAGCGGATTTCGAGGGTGGCGTCGGCTACATGTTGAACGGCGCGACCCGGCTGCCGCGTGCGATGGCGATCGCGGCGACGCGCGATACGGATCTGTCGTATCGGGCGGGCAGGGTCTCTGCGGAAGAAGGCCGTGCGCTCGGCGTCGGCGTCGACTTCTATCCAATCGTCGACGTCAACAACAACGCGCGCAATCCGATCATCAATATTCGATCGTTCGGCGAGGACGTGCTCCTCGTCTCCGACATGGCGCGTGCCTACATTCGTGGCATCGAAGATGGCGGAATGATTTCGACGGCGAAGCATTTTCCCGGCCACGGCGACACCGCGACCGATACGCATCTGGGGCTGGCGATCATCGAGCACCCGCGCTCGCGCCTCGATCAGGTGGAGCTCCCGCCCTTTCGGGCCGCCATCGATGCCGGCGTTGGAGCGGTGATGTCCTCGCACATCGCGCTGCCGGCGCTCGATCCATCGACGATTCCGGGCGTGGCGCAGCCGCTGCCGACGCCCGCCACGCTCAGTCGTCCCATCCTGACGGGTCTGCTGCGGGATCAACTCAAGTTCGACGGCCTCATCTACACCGACTCGATGTCGATGTTCGCGATCTCACAGAATGTCCAACCCGATCGAGCCGCCGCGCTCGCGGTGAGAGCCGGCGCCGACCAGGTGCTGCATTCCCCGGACGATGACGCAGCGTTCGCGGGCATCAAAGCGGCCGTCGCGGCTGGTGACATTCCGGAAGCGCAGATCACCCGATCGGTTGAGCGCATTCTGACGACGAAGGCGCGCCTTGGCCTGCACGTCAATCGAACATCGGATCTGGCCGCGGTTGATGCCAGACTCGGCACGCGCGATCATCTGGCGACCGCGGCCCAACTCGCCGCTCGCGCCATCACGCTCATCAAGGACGACCGCGGTGAGGTGCCGCTCGGTGTGCCTCCGACCGCGAACATCCTCTACTTGTCGGTCATCGACTACGCGAGCGGATGGCGCGAAGGCGTGCCCAGCCGGACATTTTTTCCGGAGTTGAAGAAGCGGTGGCCGAACGTCACCGGTGTGGAACTGTCGGACCGCATGAGCGCCGATCAAAGCGACCTCGTGCGCTCGCTGGCGCGCCGCGCGGATGCGATTGTGGCATCGGTGTTCGTGCGGATTGCGTCGTACAGCGGTCGGATGGACTTGTCCGATCGGCAGGTGTCGCTGCTCGAGAACGTCGCGACGTCGAACAAGCCGTACGTCGCCGTGCTGTTCGGCAATCCCTACACTGCGACGTTTCTGTCGAAGCTGCCCGCGATGATGCTGACGTACGAGACATTCGACGGCGTCGAGCTCGCCGCCGTGCGGGCGCTCGCGGGGGAAACGCCGGTACACGGCAAGCTGCCGATTTCGCTGCCCGGTCTTTTCCCGCTTGGGCACGGATTGGACCGGGGGACCCGGTAGCGTGACGGTTGAAATGCACCCACGAAGCCACGAACAAATGATCTGTTTCGTGTTTCGTGGTGGCTTTTGAAACTGTGCTGTTGCGGGACAAACTCCGCGCACGCCTGAACGAAACCCACGGCGCGCCTGACTATCAGCGTCTGGCCGCCGAGGTGCTCGGCATCCGCAATGCGTCTCCGGACCTGGCTCGTCGCCTGGTCGCCCAGGCGCTCGTCGTGGAGGATCGACGCGACGCATGGCTGAGAGCAGGGGAGCGGATTTGCGCTGGCGCGCCCGTCACGCCAGGCGTGTACGTGCTGCGCAATGCGGATGGCCGCGCGCTGTACGTGGGCAAAGCCGTCAACCTGCGACGGCGGCTGCGCGCGCACTTCGCGGCGCGACGCTGGCGCGTCATCAAGCCAGAGTTGTCGCAGATCGCCGATGCCGAGTGGACGCTGGTCGGTTCCGAGCTCGAGGCGCTGCTGCGTGAGGCATCGCTCATCGCCCAGCTGCAGCCGCAGGTCAACATCCATGTCGGCGCGCCGCAGATCGACACCCGCGAGATTCCGCGCGCGCTCCGACGCGACGTCATCGTACTCGTGCCGTCCATTGACGCGGACTCCGTCGAGATCGTCGCAGCGCTCGCCGCCGGGCCCACGATGATCCAGCGCACACCGCGGAGCGGCGTCGATCTGCCCGTGCACGCCCAGCGTGTGCTGCGGTTCTTTCGGTCGGTGTTGCCGCGAACGCACAGCGATGATCCGCCGTTTCGCCTGGGCGCTGGACTCGGGCCGCCTCGATCAGTGCTGGCGCTCGCGCCGATTGTGTTTTCGTGGCTGGCGCATCGCGGATCCAGCGCCACGCGTCTCGATCCCCACGACGTGCGCGACGCGCGCGAGCTCCGGCGCCGGCTGGCGCCGCTCCTGCGCGACGAGCGGCTCTTTCACGAGCGCCTGTCGGTAGGCGATGGGCGATGATCCGCTCCAGGGCGGCCGACGATCGACGCAGCGTTCGCGAAGACTGCAGGCGACAGAATCTCGGTGAATCGAGAAGCCTTGGGGGCGGGTCGTCGGGAGCTGGCAAACGTTGATTGCGGCTGTGCTAGGATCAAAAGTTCTGACCCCTCGGGCCCATAGCTCAGTTGGATAGAGCGTCTGGCTACGAACCAGGAGGTCGCAGGTTCGAGTCCTGCTGGGCCCGCCACTTTTCCTAAGAAAATCAGCACATCGTGCAGTCGACCTAACACATCGATGTCGGTTGACTGACAAACGACTGACAATCGGTAGCGGCTCACAGCAGTCTCCTGTCGTCTCTACTCGCCAACCGCGCGGAGTTGGCGACGACGTTCCCACACACCGGTCAGCGTCTTTCGCAGCTCTTCGTCCGTGATGTTCAGGTACCGCTGCGTGGTCTTGATGTCGGAGTGTCCGAGCATCAACTGGATGATGCGGATGTCGACGCCGTCGGCGAGAAGCCGGCACGCGCCTTCGTGACGCAGGTCGTGCCAGTGCAAATCGATTTGCCGCAGCTTCTCGCGCTCGACCCGAGCTCCAGCCTTGGCCCGCTTCGTTTCGTGGCCGTAGGCGACCAGCAGGAGCGACTCCCAGGCGGTTTTGAAGCTGTCCTGGAACTCTCCCTCCGTCGAGCCGAACACGAATGCCCCCGGGCCGAGCGTCTTCCGTCGCTTCAGGATTGGAGCGAGCCGGCCTTGCGGATCGAACGGAATCCGCCGGTTCTCCCCGTCCTTCGCGTTGACACCACGAACGATGATCTGATGCTGCATCCAGTCGATGTCCCGGTTCTGAAGGCGCAGCATCTCGCCCTGCCGGCAGCACGTTTCGAGCGCCCCGATGATGCGGTCGTGCATCGCCGGCCCCACGAACTTGTGCTCGGCCGAGTTCATCACCGTACACGCGGCCAGGAGCGCTTGCTCCTCGTCGCGATGGATGCGCCGATCCCGTTTTGTTTCGTCCTTCGCTTTGATCGTGACGCCGAAACGGTGAAACGGCGTTGTTGCCAGTAGCGGTGGATCCTGGAATCGTCCCCAGTTGATCGCCGCCCGAAGTACGCCGAGCGCACGGTTCACCGTTGCGACCTCGTGGCCGCGCCGATACTCGGCTTTGAACCGCCCGATTTCTGCCGGCTTCTCGAGAATCGTCACCGGCAACTGACCGAGTGAAGCCTTCAGCGCTTTGATGTGCCCGCTGATGGTGTCCGCGCTCTTGAGTCCCTCGGCCTCGACGTAGTTCGTGTAGTACTGGTCAAGGAACGCCGACACTGTCAGCGCGCCTTCCGCTCTGGGTTTGCCGGGCGGGATGGGCGGGATTCGCGGATCGCGGCCCGCCATGATCTCGGCCACGAACTTCGCCTCCCAAACTTTCTCCGCGGTTTGTTTCGACGCGATCGGTTCGGTCGCGCCGCGTGCGATGGCGAATTCGTCGACACGCATGCGCCACCGTCTGCCGTCGTACATCACGTCGAACCACCACGGATGGTCGCATCGTGGGCTCGCACGACAGCCTTTCTGTTTACAGATCTTTCGAACAGCCACGGCTTCCTCCTTTTGTTCACAACACACGGGTTGGTGCGCCACGCTTGATCCAATCGAGCACATCGGCCGGATGAAATCTCCTTCCTCTGGCGCCGAACCGCTGCGATGTCAGCAGGCCGCGCAGGTATGCGCGGCGTACCGTCTCCTCGTGGCAGCCGACGAACTCCGCGACTTCGAGAGCGGTCATCAGCCGATTTGGCAAGCCGGTCATCACGGGCGGACCCTCGGCCGGCACCGGCGCGCTGCCAGCGTGATCGTCGACATCGTAGTACGACTGTTTCCTCATGGCATCCTCCACGCGGCTGTGGCGCCGAACCATCGAATCGGCGCCTGATGTTTTGGGAAGAAGAACCGGGCCGGTGAGTCCCGCGATCAGCGGATCGGCCTACGGTCGATCGCTGACGCGGGCGGCCCGGTGCAGCGCGTTCGGATCCGAGCTGAGCCCGCGATCCGTCAGCCGCTGGTGGAGAGGTTGATGCGCTGCGCGCGCATGGCCCTCGCCTGATGTTGTGCGGGCGAGATCTCGTGACGAGAACTCACCGCACAAGCCTGCGTGTAGGATTCACCGGCCCCGGTGGTGCGCGTCCGCGGCGGTTGACCTGTGGTCAGCCGTCGTAACGAGCGCGGGTCGCGTTGTATGCCGACTACCTATCGGCTACGACCCTCTTCACCGTCCCGGTCTCGGGCGCTTCTCGCTGATGCCCGAAGGGCAAGGCAGCTCCGAAGCAAGGCTCCACGTGACCTGAGGCCTGCGTGGTGGAGTGGCGATCGACCGCCACGATTGACACTTCAAAAATACCTGCGTTGTTCTCTGGTGTCAATGGGTCAGTAACGATATTGCTGACTCGGCCGCCTTCGGAATTGCCGCGCAGACAAAGACGCGCCTACCTCTCATCTGGTTCGGGACCGGAAGGTCAATGGTTCGAATGCAGTCGCGCGGACTGTCCATTCCGGAACAGGTGGGTCCGCGTCCAACAACCCGAAAGCAGTTGCGAGGCCCGCCCGGAAACATCCAAACGAGAAGAACGGAGGCTTCAAGAAGTTCGAAGATTTGCACGAGGCGCAGCGTTGTTGTCGATTGGTGCAGACGGTTCCACGTTCGGCGCGCTCACTACTCGATCCGTAATGCGGCGGTCGGCTCGATCCGCGTGGCGCGCCGTGCCGGAACAATTGACGCAGCCAGCGCAACGATGGCGAGCAGGGCGACGGTCACGATGAGCGTCACGGCGTCTTGCGCCTCGGTGCCCACAAACGTGTTCTGCAGCAGCCGGCCGACAACGAGTGCGGCAGGCACGCCAAGGACCAGACCAGCACTGATCACCCAGCCGCCCGTCTTGAGAAACAGCCAGCGCACCTGGGTGGCCTGGGCACCGAGCGCCATTCTGACCGCAATCTCCTGCGTCCGGCGTCTCACGGCGTACGCCATCGCCGAGTAGAGGCCCACGCCGGAGAAGGCGAGCGCCAGGCCGCCGATCGTCGCGAACTGCGACGCCATATCGGCTGGGCCCGCCCTCGAGCGATCGCGGAGCTCGTCGAGCGTCCTGACGACCCCAAGCGCAAGATCAGGATCGATGGCGTTCACGGCGTCACGCACGGCCGGGGCGACGGGACCCAGGCCGCCGGAGCCGCGCACGATCAGCGAAACCGCCGCCGGCGCCTCGGCACGAAACGGCAGATACACCGTGGGTACTGCGTCGCGGACCTGTCGAATGTCCGGAGCGACGCCCACGATCGCCACCGAGACCGGCGGCGCAGGGGCGTCGGCTTCTCTCAGGTACGTCCGTTGGGCCGTTGGCGGCCGGATCTCGAGGTGACGGCCGATCGGATTCCCGGCGCCGAGATAGACCTCGGCGAATCGCTGGTTCACGATCGCCGCCTCGTGCCCGGGAGTCCCGTGCAACTCAGAGAAGGACTCGCCGAGGATGAGACCGCGGACGACGGTGTGAAAGTAGGCGGGCTCCACAAGCACCGTCATGACGTCCGGAGGGGGATCGGTCGTGGGCCGCCCATCGACTGACGTGAGCTGGCGCCTTCCAGCCGGCGAGAACGGCGCCGTGCTGGCGACTGTACTCGCCGTCACGCCGGGGACCGACAGCAGGCGAGCCTTCAGCTGCTCGTGAAACGCGACGCGCTGGTCACGCGTCGCATAGGTCCGGGCCGGCAGTCGAATGAGTGTCGTCACGGCATCCGACGTCTGCACGTTGCGGTCAAGCGCATAGAAATTGAGGTACCGTCTGGCGGCCAATCCGGCGCCGTTCAAGAGCGTCAGCGTCACGGCGAACTGCCCGACGAGGAGTGCGTGCGTCCAGCGCCGCACCTTCGGGGGGGTGCTCAGACGACCACCGTCCTTGAGTCCATCGGCGGTCGCGCGACGCGAGGCGTAGATTGCCGGCGCCAGGCCGAAGAGTCCTGTGGTAACCAGCGCGATGGCCGCGAGCGTCGCCAGCAGGCGGACGTCCATCTTGATGCGCCAATACGGCAAGTGCGGGGCGGCGTGCGACGCCGAGATCGTGAGGGCCAGCCATGAGAATCCGACGGCCAGCCCCCACGCCACCGACGCCAGCAGCAGGCTCTCGATCAACAGCCCGCGCACGATCCGCCACTGTGTGGCGCCGATCGCCAGGCGGATCGCAATCTCGCGCGATCGATAGGCCGCGCGTGCCAGCAGGAGATTCGCCAGATTGGCGGCGGCGATGAGCAGGACGAAGGCCGCGGCCAGCAGCGGCATGTAGATCGACGAAGTGGTGAGCGTCACTAGGCCGTTGTAGGCCTCGAGCAGTGTGTTCACGAGCGGCCGGATGTCCTTGTTCGTGTCCGGATGCGCCACGGCGAGGTTCACTGCGATGGGCGAGAGGTCGGCTCGAACGCGGTCGAGGTCGGCGCCGTCGGGGAGGCGACCGATCATCATCAGCGGGCGCGTATCGCGACGTTGCCCCGCCAGTCCCGGCATCTGCGCCAGCGGCATCCAGACATCGGTGAAATCGATGAAGCGGATGCCGTCGGGCAAGACGCCGACGATCGTCGCGGGCGTAACGGCGTTGACCGAGATCTTGCGCCCCAGCACATCGCGGCTGGCCGCGTACCGGCTCTTCCAGATGTTGCTTGAAATAATGACCACGGCTTCGGCGCCGGGACGATCGTCGGCCGTCGAGAAGTCGCGACCGAGCATGGGCTTGACGCGGAGCACGGAGAACGTGTCGGCCGACACATACAGCCCCTCGAACTGCTCGGGGGCGGCACCGTCGCGCCCCAGGCTGATGGCGCCGATCGCAAAGGCGGCCGACGGGCCGTCGAAGACCCGCGCGTCGCGGCGCCAATCCTGATAGTCGGCAAAGGAGAGGCCGGCCTCTCGGCCGCGCGCATCGACCGTCCTCATGATCGCAATGCGGTCCGGGCGCTCGAACGGAAAGTCGCGCCACAGGTCGGCATACGTGCTGATGAAGGTCGTGTTCGCCACGCCCATCGCGAGCGCGAGCGTGAGGATGGCGCCG
>JBKPDW010000302.1:0-7608 GCA_046728115.1 Acidobacteriota bacterium
CAAGCGCGCGTTGGGCTTCGTAGAGGTTCCGCGTTTCTCCAGGATCCTGATCCAGATCGTAGAGCTCGGGTCGCGGCGCCTCGATATATTTGAAGCGGGTCGACGTCAGCGCTCGCAGCTCGCTCCAGCCGAAGTGGTGCCTCGGGTACATCGCCTCCGAGTACGCCGCAAGACTGAGCTGGCTGACGGCACCCGACATCAGCGGGACGAGCGACCGCCCGTCGACCTCGCCCTCGAGCCTGACGCCGAGCAGATCGAGGATGGTGGGAAGCAGATCGACGGTCCGGACGACATCTTCCACGCGTCGGCCGGACAGCCCATCGTAGGGACTGAGGATCACGAACGGCACGCGAACGGCCGCTTGGTAGACGAAGAAGCCGTGGGTGCTCTCGCCGTGCTCGCCAAGGCTTTCGCCATGATCGCCCACGACGGCGACGATGGTTTTGCGAAGCAGATCGCGCGATTCGAGGAAGTTCAGCAGGCGGCCTATCTGCGCATCGACGAACGCCACCTCTCCGAGATACGGACGATCGGCGAACTGCTCCCGATAGGGCGGCGGCGGCGAATACGGAGAGTGCGCGTCGTAGAAATGAACCCAGCCAAAGAAGCGTGAGCTCCGGGTGTTCTCCAGCCATCGCAACGCGGCATCCGCCACCTCGTTTCCAGGACGCTCGACAGCCGCCACGGCTGCGTCGGCTTTCGAGAGGTCGAAGTCGTCGAAGTAGGTGTCGAATCCCTGTCCGATGCCCCAGCGCCGATCGAGCACGTAGGCGCCGACGAAACCGCCCGTCTGAAAGCCGTTCGCTTTCAGCCGCTCTGCGAGCGTGACCTCTGAGTCGGCCAGGAAGAAGCCGCCGTTGTCGCGAACGCCGTGGCCCGGGGGAAACTTCGACGTGAAGAGCGACGCGTGCGCCGGGAGTGTCAGCGGCGCCGGCGCAACGGCATGCGCAAACAAAGCGCCGCTCTTGGCGAGCCGATCGATGACAGGCGTCCGGCTGGCGGCCGACCCGTAGGCGCCGATGGCATCCGCCCGCGTCGTGTCGAGCGTAATGAGGAGCAGATTGAGGTCCGACGGTCGCTCACCGCGCGGCAGAGCGCCGAGCGCCGCGCCACTTGGCGTCGCGTACGATCGACGAGGGAGGCGCCAGGCGCTGACGGCGGCGGCGACGACGACTGCCGCGACAGCGAGCGCCGCGATCACACGGAATCGTGGCTTCGGGGACTGGGTCACGGCACCACTCGAGGCGGCTACGGACGCTGCGCCTTCAGCTTGGCGAGATCGTCACAGCCGCTCGTCCATCCCTGATTACAGGCGCGAGTCAGCAGCTCGAGCAGCGTCCGATCTGGCAGCGGTCCCTTGCCCTCGCGCAACACGATCGGATAGTCGGCCGGACGCGGAGAAACGTGGCGGAATCCACCCGTCCCGGCAGCGTGGATACTCTGGTTTTCACACCCCGCAGGCAGGCCGGCGCTGCACGCCCGCCGGAAGAAGGCGGCCGCCGGATCCGAGTTCACGCGGTGGAGCACGGCCGACAGCGCCGACGCGGATCCCAGGCGCCGCTCGTCGATCAGCGTGCCGAGCTCGTTGCAGGCCCAGCCCGAACCGTCGCGGCAATGTGCTAATTCGATCACACCGAGATTCTCACACGCGTTTCGCCGATTCTCCTGGCAGGCCTGCTGCCAGAACGGCAGCCAATGACCTCGATGCGTGTCGCCGACACCGCCGACTGCGCTCAACGTGGCGAAGGTCGCCGCCCAGATCGACATGTAGGCCAGGTGCCGGCGGCGAGGCGTCAGCATCGTACCGATCCTCGATGGATCGAGGCGCGTCAGCATGGGCGATCGCACCGCACGATCGATGGCTCTGATTGTCAGGTTCAGAAGCGGGACTGGCAAGAGCTTGTCGTAGAACGTCGGCAGGCCGACGCGACCGAGCAGTTCGTAACACGCGATGACGCTCAACCCGTACAACATGCCGAAAATAATCCGGCCCAGCTCGGTCCGCGGAGAGGTCGACGGATCGGTGAACAGCAGGTGCATGCCGAGAAACACTGCGATCGGAATGTAGGAGTCGATGAACAGGTAGGTACCGGTCGCCCAGTAATACGCCAACCCGAAGGCGTACGTGGTCAGAACGGCAGACATCGTCATCGTCGTGACGCCGAACAGCAGCTGACCCGGCAACCCAATGAGGAACAACATCGCGTAGATGTGCGGCGGGTAGAACTGCGTCGTCGCGATTTCCTCGCCCCATGTCATGCGGGTTGTGCCGGTGAGAAGGAGGACGATCGAAAACACGCCCAGTGGAAACGAAGATGGATTGAAGATGTGCGTGCGTCGTCCCTCCTTGGTCCAGCGAATCAGATCCTTTGCCGCAAACCCGACGGCGATCATCAGGAACTGAAGATAGAACCAGTCCTGTTTGAACCAGAGGAACAGATTGATGCTGAAGATGACCGGGAACTGCCCGAAGCCCAGCGTGTAGGTGTCGCGGTGCAACCAGGCCAGCAGCATGTCGAACGCGTACGCAAAGAGCAGCTGAGCGATCAGCAGAGGGACGGCGTCGTAGACCGGCCGCCAGTACCATCCCCAGTACAGCAACACCGATCCCTGCGCACAGGCCTGCAGATAGTGTTGTTTCCGGAGCACGACGTCGAGCGTGAGCGTCCGCCCTCGTGCGGCGACGAGCAGGCCGACGATCCACACGAGCAGGGCGCCGACAGCGCCAGAGAACGACAGGAACAGCGCCGGATTTCTCCGGACGCCCGGCGTCAAGCCGACCACAGCCAGGGCCAGGGTGAATGCGAGTGGGAGGGCTAGCGCGCGCGCAGGCGATAATGCCAGACGCTTTGTCGCAGCGTCCGGCGTCACCTGGACAGCGCGCGTTCTCCGCGCCGCTGTCGCAGTTGGGATCATGCGCTGAACCCAGGATGAAGCGGGACCGTTGAAAGCTCCAGCCTTTCAACGGTCCCGACGCGTTTCAGTAGTACGCGCGGACGCGGAACAACAGTTGCCGCGGAATCGCCCAGGAACTCTGCTTGCCGAAATTCGGGCTCGTGTAGACGGACGTAATCAGGCTGCCAATGCTCGTTTCCTGCAATGCATTGCGGAGCTCGGCGCCCAGCTCGAGACGGTGCACACCCTTCCGCAAGACCTTTTGGAAGCGCACGTGCAGCCACTGTTCGTTCTCGCGGCGATAGTCGCCCGGTGCCAGGAAGTAGATGTTCTGCTGGCCCTGGGGCAGCCGGAACTGGAACTGCGCGCCGTAGGGACGGCCCTGAGTGGCGGTGTAACTCGCCGAGACCTGAACATCGACCTTCGGGACTTCGTATGAGCCGCTGGCGGTAAACAGGTGCGGCCGATCGGCGTCCAGACGCCCGGTCAGATTGATGAGGCTGTTCGGATCGCGGCCGACGGTACCCGTCGCTGAGGGGTACAGCCCTTTGACTCTCGAGTACGTGTAGCTCACGTTGGCGAGCCATCGGTTTGCGTTGCGCCGGGAGAGGCCAAACATGATCCCGTTGTACCGGCTGAAGTAGCCGATGCCGTTCGTTCGGAGGAACTTCGAGGCGGTCGCCGGCGTGAGGCGCGGACGCACGGTGACCGAGCTCCCATCGGGTGCCGTCACGACCTGTGTTCCGTAAGTGCCGCCGATATCCGTCCAACCGATTTGATCCTTCGATTCCTTGTGCACGAACGTCGTGCTCACGCCGACGTTCCTCGCCAGCTCTCGATCCACGCCGATCGAGTATTGATCCGTATACGGATCTCTCATGTTCGGATCGATCGCCAGATTCGCTTTCGAATCAGTCACTGAAAGGATCGTCGAGTAGGTCCCCGTGGCCGGGTTGAACGCCGCAAGCGTGCTCGTGCCCAATCCGGGATGCAGCCCCTGGAGCTCGCTCAGGAAAATCGGCCGGTAGTAGCGCCCGGCCGTCGCGCGGAGAATCGTCTTACCATCGTCGGTGAGCTTGTAATTGACGCCAATCCGCGGCGCAATCTCCTTCCAGGTGAAGAGGTCGCCCAGTCCCGGGACGCTGGCCCCGGTGAACGGGAACGATTGGACGCAGTTGCACAGCCCCCCGTCGCCAATCGACACGGTCGGATCGATGACCGGCGCCTCGGGACTCGACGCCTTCATGTAGTCCCACCGGACGCCGGGCGTGATCGTCAGGCGCTGCCCGAATGTGATCTCGTCCTCGGCCCAGAGGCCGAAGGCTCCGTATCGCACGCCCTCGGTTTGTGGCGCCTGGAACATGGCCTGGAATGGCGCGCCATTCTGATCCTGATAGACCACGCCGCCGGGTGTCACGGCTTCATAGAACAGCTTGTTCCGTGCGAATTGTCCGCCGACGCGGATGTTCTGATCCGCCTTGCTGCCGCCTCGGTAATGATTCAGTTTTACTGACACGTCGTCGCGACGCGCCTGGTATGCGTACGCGGGCCAGGAACTGACGCTGTTCACCCCCGTCAGGAGGTCCGTGTGAGCCGCCGACGTGAGGCTGGCGCTCGAGTGATCGAGATTGGGTCCGAACGGAATGTACCCGTACGGCATGCTGTTGACCGTGTACCGCGCCGTAAGCACCGTAGAGTTGGTGAGCGTATCGGTCAGTTCCGACGCGAACGCGCGAATGTCTCCCGTATACCAGAGGAGCGTTTCGAGAGGATTCGTCGCCGTCGGGAACGGCGGGCTCGTCCAGTGCCACCATTCGTAGTAGACCACCTGGTTGAAGTTCATCTTCTCGTTGACCCTGAAGGTGAACTTGTGGTTCGACCGGTACTCGTCGTAGACCCACTGGAAGTCCTCGGGAATATCGGGCTGACCGGGATTCCGGTAGCTCGGACCGGCATTGCTCACGCCGCCGTAGTACCAGACATGGTCCTTCCAGATCGGGCCGCCGGCGTGATACCCGAAATCGCGATACTTGTACAGCTTGAATCCGGTGCTCCCGAGCGGGCAATTGCACGGCAGTGTTATCGGCGCGCTCGTCAGTGAGCTTGGCGCCCAGTACTGCATCGCGTCCGCGCGGAAGCGGTTGGTCCCGGCCTTCGTCACCATGTTCATGACGCCGCCTTGCGCCTGTTGGTACTCGACCGACGCGCCCAGCGTCACCATCGCGAGATCTTCGATGGAGTCGAAATCGAGATAGCCGTAGGCGCCACCGCCGATGACGCTGTTGCTCAGGATGCCGTCGGTCAGGTAGGAGGTCTCGTTGTTGTTCGACCCCATGACGGTGACGCCGCCAATCTGGTTGTAGTTCGACGTGGTGACGCCGGGAAGCGTCGCCATGTAGGCGGCGGGGCTGCCCTGACGGTTGTGCGGAAGCGCCTCGACGACGTCCGACGACATGCTCTTGACCACGCCAGCTTGCCGCGGATCGACCACGGGAGACTGACCGCTGACGGTGACTGTCTCCTCAACCGCCGCCACCTTCAGCGAGACATTGCGCTCGATCGTCCCGCCCGCGCTCGTGCGAAGATCCGTCTCCTTGTAGGACGAGAAGCCGGGGAGGGTGACGGAGAGTTCGTAGAGCCCGGGCGGAAGACCGGTGAACCGGTACTCGCCCTGGGGGCTCGTGACGGTAGTCGCTGGACCGCCGGGCAGCGCCGGCGACGTCACGGTGATGGTAACTCCGGGCAGAACGGCGTTGGACTCGTCTCGCACCACACCGATGATGTTGCCGGTGAGGACCTGGGCCTCCACCGACCACGCGACACACACCAGACCGACGGCGATCAGAACCGTCCGAGATCTCATGGCTCCAGTCCTTTTCTCGCTCCGAGGCGCTCCGGCGAACAATCGCGCACACGCGCGCGCCAATTAGGCGTCGTCAGAATGGTTGTCGGCGAACGCCACCACTTCGGTCATGTACCACTTGATGAAGCGCAATGGTCCGCCTTCGACGCTTGCGTACCGACCGGACGAATAGAACCCCGATTCGATGCCCTGATGGTTGTTTTCGGTGATCCAGCGATCTTCGCGGTAGGTGATATCCCACAGGGACGTGATCTTCTCGACCTGATAGTCCGTGCCTTCTTTCGCGTCGGCGTTGACCAACCAGAACAGCTCCGCGTCGGTGCTCTTGACTCCGCGAGGCGTGAAACGAGCCACGGCAACGTGGTCGTCGTAGCACTGGAGATATCCCGTCGACCACCCGGTGCTCACCGCGCGAGACCGATGCGTCCAGTCCTTGCGCGCCGGAAGGAGCGGCGCCGCGGGCTTGCCATCCAGTGTTCCCGACACCATGTCGACGCCGAGGATGTTGCCTCCGAATAATCCGCCCTGCTGCTGCGTTCCCATGCCGCCGCCTTGCGCCGTGGCCGTACCAGCGGGTGCTGCTTGCCCCTGCGCTTGTTCCAGCTGTTGCTGCAGTCGTTGGATTTGCTGTTGTAACTGCTGTACTTGCGGTCGTTGTTGCTGCTGCTGCTGTTGTTGTTGCGCTTGAATGTAAGTCCGCAACTCTTCGGTGAGTCGAGCGCGCTGTTCGGCCGGCATGACACCGTCCCATCCCGGATGGGTCGTGACGAGGTTTCGGTGTGCGGGTCCGCAGTGATAGCACTCCTGGAAATTCTCGAGCACGAGTTTCCAGTTGGCTTTCGTCGGTGCCGCAATTCGCGCCGCAATCTTCAACTGCGCCGTCCCGTACTCCTTGGCCACGGCGCTGAAACCCCTGACCGCGGTGTCGAACTCGGGGGCGTCGCCCCGCGAGAAATTGAGGAAGATGAAGCCTTCGGTCGTCCGCACGTGACACGGACGCAGGCCCCATTGCGCCATGTTGAAATCAGGCGGCATGCCGTTGGGCGCCGAAATCAGCTTGCCCTCGAGATCGTACGTCCACGCGTGATAGGGGCACCGAAACACTGGGGTGTTGCCGCTCGATTTGAGTTGTCTGACTGACAAGCGCGCGTCGTTCGGCGCCGGGTTGTCGTCGTGGCGGCACAGACGCGATCCGCGGTGACGGCAGACGTTGTGATACGCCTTCACGGCTCCGGCTCGATCGCGCAGCACGATTGCGCTGTCGCCCCGGCCGAACTCGAAGACGAAGTAATCGCCGGCCTTGGGGATTCGCGCTTCGTGATCGGCCAGGAACCACAGGTTCTTGGCGAGGAACCGCTCGTCGGCGAGGTATTGCTTTTCGTCGACGTAATACTCCGGCGGAATCGTCGTGCCCTCATGCCATCCCTTCACGATCACCGCCGGCGCAACGACTGCGGGTGCCTGCGGCGACTGTGCCGTCATGCCCGCCGAGGCTTGGGCGAACGCGGGCGTGTGCACCGACGCGATGCTGTCGCGGTATTCGGCAACTGCGCTGGACGGGTCGCCCCCATACGAAAAGTTTGGCGGAGGCGGGGCAAAGCGACCGCGCTGTACGACTTCTCTGGCGACGGCCGCGCCCTTGGCCGCCGCGGTTGTCTCGATCGTAGACGTTTCACCGATCAGCATCGTCGGCAGCGCGACCGCGGCGGCGCTCGCGGCCGACGTCCGAGCAAAATCGCGGCGACTGAGTTTCTTGCTCATGCTGTCCTCCAGAACGATCGCAGCAATGACGAATGCGGTGACCCTCGTTGGCTCGCATTGACGAAGACGACGAATAGGCAGGTATTGGC
>JBKPDW010000303.1:0-5952 GCA_046728115.1 Acidobacteriota bacterium
GATATAGATCGATCAGCGGTCGAAAGCGCCGCGGTTCGCCGCCGATGATCGCGACCATCAGTGGCAGGCCGAGCTCACCGGCGCGGACGAACGACTTCGGCGTGCCGCCGACGCCGAGCCAGATCGGCAGCGGATTCTGGATCAACTCCAAGAGCCGCCGCCGGACCTGGCCCAGGCTGGTTCGGATCGCCGTCGTACGGCTGCGATAGACGCGCGACATCTAAGGCTCTCATCCCTGTCCGAACACTCCAAGTTCTGGCGTCAGGTCGCTTCCAGTACTAGGCCGCGACCACACTAATCCGACCCGTCTTCCGCGAACGGGGTTTGCGTCGAATCACGATTTCGACATCCTGGTCGAGCGCCGTCAACAGGTTCATCAGGCGTTCGACAGAGAACCCTGCCAGCTTGTAGTTTCGAAGCGCAGACACCTTCGGCTGCGTCACTCCCAACACCTTGGCGGCATCGGCCTGTGAGAGTTTGCGCGCTTCAAGCACCTGATTTAGCGCATACGCCAGGCGCAGTTTCGCTTGACGCTCGGCGGCGTCGGGCAAGCCAAGATCCGCAAACACATTTCCGGTGCCCCGAGTAACCGCTTCTCTCCGTTCACCGCTTCGATTTGCCATACTGCTCCTCGTAGTCTCTCTCGGCGGTTTTCAGGCGTTCCGCGACCAGACTGACATCGCGCTTGCCTGTCCGAATACCGGACGGCGACTTCTTCTGAAACGCGTGCAAGACGTAGATCGCTTTCTCGAACCTGACCGTGTACACCGCCCGATACGCGTTGCCGTCGTGCGATTCAACGATCTCGAGCACGCCGGAACCAAGACCCTTCCACGGCTTGGCGGTCGGCGCCGTTCCACCGAACTGCGCGATGCCGAGGGCGTTGCCCATGTCATCCTTGACCATGGCCGGAAAGCTCAGGAAATCGCGCTTGGACGACCCCACCCAATGTAGCGGCCTCTCGCCCGCGGCCGGCACATGTCGCACAGCCGATTATCCCAGTTCGGGGATAGTGAATCAAGAGTGACAATTAACGAGATGAGTCTTGCCGAGACGACAAGGCCGCTGCTCAGCGTCCGCTTCGCACCCATTCACGCGTAAGCCCCGGCTCCAAGAGAAGGCGGCACAGTGACGACACGGAATGATGCCGGATACCGACGTAGCCTCGAGGTCCACGACAGAATCGAGGCGCTCTATCCGCGAATCGAGCAGCATGCCGCTCGTTTCCGCGGGATGACGCCGGCAGATTCCCGATTGCCTCGCCCGCCCGGCAAGACACCTGGATTGAGACCCGATCCGATGGTCTGTGCGCTGGCGATCAAAGCGGCCACGACGAAGCGAGCGGTGTTCACGCTGTGTGAACTGGGGGACGGCGACAATGCGATGGCGCTCACCCGCGTCTTGCTCGAGAACGCGTGCCTGCTGGAGTGGCTGATCAGAGGTCAGGGACGCCAGCGGCTTGAAGCGTATGTGATGTTCACCAGTGTCCAGCATGAACGCGTTGCTGCCACTCTGCAGCGCCATGCGGACCGATTCGCGGCGGCCGGGGCGACGACGGATGTCGCATCGGACCCGTATCATCGGGCCGTATGGGCCGTGACCTTCCGAGATGAAAAAGGCAGACCAACGCGCAGCGAACGTCCGACGTGGGAGTTCGACGACACGACGAAGCGGGGGAAGCCGTTCAATGTGAGCGACCTCTTTCGCGAGATCGCCGGTGGCGCGCACTCCTACGAATACGACGTTATGTACGGAGCGATTGGAAGCGACATCGTGCATTCCGGTCCCTTTAGCCTGACCCACACCTTGCAACGCATGGGGAGCCGCCTAACGTTCGTTCTCGAGCCGACGCCCGTCCGTGAGATGTGCACAATCGCGCTCGCGCTCAGCAATGCGGCGATGTTCTTGGTGCTCGACTCCTTGACCGAATACCTCGGGCTCGACCTGTCGGCTGACCTCGAACCGTTGAAGGCGAAATCGAACTCGGACCCGTACTCGCATGGCTCAGAAAGTGCTCAGTAGTGCAGCGACACGACGGCTAGAATTGAACTCGTTGTGACATCCGCCTCGAGCCAATCCGTCAGCCGAGCGCAGCAACTCAGGATGGACGGGTCCATTGAAGCCGGTCCTGCTTCGCCAGACTACGTCCTTGATGGCGCTTGAGTGTAGCAGCCGCGGAGTCCCTGCTGTTAGACTGCCGCAGATCGACAGCGCACGCCGGGCGCTACGCTGCTCTCGAAGGTGACGATGGTGTTCGTTGTACTGTTCATACTGGGCGCGCTGGTGCTCCCGATCATCCTTCAGCGCGGACCGTCGTCGATGATAAGCGGCACGCGAGGCGCCGGCGTCGGCCGTGCGCGCTATCGGCCGTGCGCGCTATTTGTTGAACTGAGCCTGCCAGTTGAGCACGGCCGTCAGCGATGGTGCGGTCGCACCGGCCGGAAGCGCCCACATGAGGAACCGTTGACCATCACTACTCACCTCATAACTGCGTCCGACGATGAACGTGTCGATGAGTGGCACCGGAATCAGCGGTTTGGGCTGACCAACCTGAAGTGGTTCCGACGTCGAGCGCGGGAACGTAATCGGAGCGACCATTAACATCCGATTCGCACCGATAAAGAACACTTCGCTGCCGTCCCTCCTCCATTGCGGTTCACTGCCGCCGCCGGCCGAAATCTGGAATTTCGCGCCGGAGAGCGGAAACGACTGCACATAGACTTCATCGAGGCCGCTTTCGTTCGACGTATACGTCACCCAATGGCCATCGGGCGAGAAGCGCCCGTGCTTTTCGTCGAACGGCGTCTGCAGGTACGGAAACGGTTTCCGGTCGTCGCTCGTCCCTTCCGAGACCTGCGGCGCGATCCACAGATCCTGTCCCGTCGTCTCGCCGGGAACCTGATACAGCACGAAACGCCCGTCGCTCGTCCAATCCTCCGGCCACCCCGCCGCGGTGCCCATCGTGACGAGCGCGCGCTCCGGACCAGCGCCGTTCCCCGACTTGACGTACAAGTCGAAGGGGCCACGTCGGTTTGACGCCCAGACAATCCGCGATCCGTCCGGCGACCACATCGGCGGATCATCAATGCTCGGATCAAACGTGAGCCGCGACCGCACACCGCGAACTGAATCCAGCACCCAGATGTCGCCATTCTCCGCAAATGCAATACGCGTCTGGTCAGGCGCGAGGCGGAAGTTCTGGTACGTTCCAGGCGGCCCGAATGGGGCGAGGAGCTTGCCGCGCCGATCCCACCAACTGAGTTGGCCGATGCTCCCTCCGGAGACTGGCGCAAAGACCAACGCTCCGGTTTCGGAGGCCGAGAACGCGGACCACAACACCGTGCCACCGACATTTTCGGCGATCGGAAACGCTTCGCCGCTGACGATCAAGCGCGACGGATTGAAGCGCTGCGCCAAGACCGTGCCGCTTCGGCGAAAGAGCAGATATCCATTGGCACCGGGAGTGCCCACGGCCGGTACGAAGCTCGCGGGACTCAGGTCCGAAAGAATCCGCACGGTCGGCCCGCCATCCAAGGACCCGACATGGATCCCCGCCGTTTCATGTTTCAGTTCCATGTACAGAAAATGGCGGCCATCAGGCAGGAACTCAGGCATGAGTTCCTGAACCGTCGAAGATGCCGTCTGCCGAAGCGGAACGGGAGTACCGCCGCTCGAGGGCACCTGGAACAATCCCGACGTTAGGGACAGCGGTAACACGATCGTCCCGTCCCGATTCCACGTACCGCCGTGCCCCTGCGAGACATTACAGACAATCTGCGCGGGCCCGCCGGTCGCTGCCATCTTCTTCAACTTGCCCTGCGCGATGAATGCGAGAAACTGGCTGTCGGGCGACCAGAACACCTGTTCGACGCCTTCGGTTCCCGGCAACGCCTGCGCGTGTAACGAGTCCAGAGGCTGAATCCATAATCGCCGCCCCGCCACTAACGCGAGCACGCGGCCGTCGGGCGACAGCTTGAAGTAGTCGACCGTCGTTTTCTCGGGCGGAGGAATTTCGAAACGAATCGTGTGCGGCTCGGGCGGCCGAGGTTCGCGGAAATGAACGAGCGCCAGAACCGCGGCCGCCGACGCGCTGACAAGCGCCACGACCGGCCATCCCCAACTGCGAACGCGGCGCCGCGCAACGCCAGCGTGCGGCGAGTCCAGGTCGGCGGACGTCGGGGAGAGCAACTCCAGCGCGCCGCGTAGATCGCGCGCTGTCTGCCAGCGATCGTCCGGATCTTTCTCCAGGCAGCGCTTGAGAATTCGATCGAGAGCGGGCGGTCCGACATCGGCGATCGAGGGAGTCGGCCGCTCGAGAATCGCGGCGATCACGCTGGCCGGTGTCGTTCCATCGAACGCGCGCGTCCCGGTAACCATTTCGTATAGGACGAGACCGAACGAGAAAATATCGCTGCGCGGGCCCACCTCGCCGCCGTTGATCTGCTCAGGGGACATGTAGTGCCAGGTGCCAACAATCGTCCCTTCACCCGTCAGCAACGCCGTGGTGGTGGCGCCGCTGGCCTTAACCGGGTTGCCGATTTTCGCCAGTCCGAAGTCGAGCAGTTTCACACCAGTCTTGGTGACGAGGATATTCGCAGGCTTGAGATCCCGATGCGTCACGTGATGGCCGTGTGCCACGTCGAGTGCGGATGCAATTTGACAGGCGTATTCGAGGGCTCGTGCGACAGGCAGCGGTCCCTTCAGCGGCGCGCCGTCGACATACTCCATGACCAGATAGTTCGGACCGACGTCGTAGAGATGGCCGATATTCGGATGGTGCAGCGCCGACACGGCCCTAGCCTCGCGCTCAAATCGGTCGGTGAATTCCGCTTTGGAAACCTTGATCGCCACCACGCGCTCGAGTCTCGTGTCGAGCGCCTTGTACACCTCGCCCATTCCCCCGACACCAAGGACGGACACGATTTCGAACGAGCCGAGGCGCGCACCAGGACTCAACGGCACAGGATTCAGTGTGTGGACGGATTATACCGGCGCCGAAGCCCCCTGACCCCGAAGGCTCCACGTCGGCGGGTAATTGCTAGTCTGGGACATCGAAGACCCACAACGCCGGAAGACAGCCAGGCGTCGGTAGCGGCGCGCGACTCGTCAAGGTTCGTCGTTGTCAAGCGTGAGGCCGTGGCGTTTCCGTTGATCTTGGGGGCACGGCTTCGAGCGGTTCCTCTGGCGACACTTCCACGGGCGACAGGCTCTGGCAACTTAAGCCAGTGGATAGACCACATCTTGCTCTCGATAGGGCGCCGAGAGTTTGTCGGTGCCGCACGCGGGTTGAACCGATCCAGGTTGCGGACGGTATTCACCAGCGTGTTAACAAAACCGGGCGGATCCCCGCCGCAACACGGCTCGACTCGGGTATTCCGCAAGCGCGGCGAGCTGTGTCATCAGCCTCGGCCCCGTGCACGGTGTTGCGCGAACGAGGCTGATGGAGCGTCTCGGTTCCTGCACGTGACTCTCGTTCTTATGCTCCTCTTCTTTTAGTCGCCGTTTCGCGGCGCCGTGCGACCGGATTACCAGACGATGCGATGTCGACGGCCGTCTTGGGGAAGGATTCCACCCGCCACGCGGACCATCTCAACCAATTCGGAAGGACCGATTAGTTTGACGTGAATCGCGGCGCCGAGTTCATCCAGTTGCGATCGAATGTCCGCGTCGAGGGTCGCCTCCCCGTCAGGCAGCATACGTCAGCATAAAGATTTGACCCCGAAAATTGCCGATCATGACGGACCATCGTCGGTGCAGCGTGCGATTCACTTAGCCGGTCACTCGGTTTCCGAAACGGAACCGAGTGGCTCCGCAGACTGAACATGCGAATTTTCTAGGAAATTTTGGTCGGGGCGAGTGGATTTGAACCACCGACCCCTCGGTCCCGAACCAAGCAGTCATTTGGAGAATCTCTCGAACAAATACCAGATATCGACCCAAGCATAAGGGCAG
>JBKPDW010000304.1:0-6713 GCA_046728115.1 Acidobacteriota bacterium
GTTTTTTTGGACGAAGGGCTGTCTCGTCCGGTTCAAGGCGGCAATTAGCCGGGGCACGTCTCGACAAGAAGCAACAATGGAGCGGCGAAACAGGAAAGGAATGATGCGGCAACGCCCCGTCACAGGTACTTGCGCCACGTCGATGCAATCGACAGCGCCGAGCCGCCGCACCTACGAAAACGGGCGGGTCACGGCGATGGATTGTGACCCGAGTCCGCAGCGCGGTTGTGTCACTGAGCGAGCGCGACAATCGGATCGATACGCGTTGCACGCCTGGCGGGCAACGCGCATGCGACCGCCGCCACTACGGCCAGGGTGGCGGTGACCGTCAGCAGAACGATCGGATCGGTCGCGGTGACGCCGAACAGCTGGCTCTGCAGGCTTTTCCGAAGCGCGAACGCTCCAATGGCCCCCAGCGCGAAACCGCTCGCGATCAGCACCAGTCCCTCGCGCAGCACGAGCTGGAAGATGGCGCCCGCGCTGCTGCCGAGGGCGATGCGGATCCCAATTTCCTTCGTTCGCTGCGTGACCAGGTAGGCCAGTACACCGTAGATGCCAATGGCCGAGAGAAAGAGGGCGACTGCACCGAACCCCAGCGACAGCAGCATTGGCGATCGCCGTGTCATCAGCGACTTGTCGGTTCGCTCCTCCAGCGTCTGCATGTCGTACACCGGCAACTGACGATCGAGGCCGTTGATGGCCTTGCGCACGGAACTGGCCAGCGCCGCCGGGTCCGTCGCCACCTTCAAGGCAAACGTCACGCCGCGCGACACGTCCTGCGTCATCGGGAAATAATAGGCGCCCACTTCGCCGTTGCCCGTTACCAGGTCCGCCAGCCGGATGTCGTGCACGACGCCGACGACAGTCAGAAAGACGGTTCGCTCGGTGATGGCCAGCAGATTGTTGATGTCCTGTGGCATGTACATGCGGCGTTCAATCGGATCCTGGTTCGGCCAGAATCGATGCGCCAGCTTCTCGTCGACGATCACGACTTTGGGGGAAGTGGCGCTGTCCCGCTCGTCGAAGAACCGCCCGCGCACCAGCCGTGCGCCGATGGACTCGAAGTAGCCGGCACTGACGTCCACCTGTTGCGGTGAAATGACGGACTCGCCGGGACGCATCTGATAGCCCTCGGCAAGAATGACGCTGTCGCTGTGATTGCCGCCGAACGGGATCGTGTCGGTCGCGCCGACCGTCGTCACTCCGGGGAGCGCTCGCAGGCGGCGCAGCGACTCGTCGAAGAAGCGGACGAGCGACGCATCGTCGCGATAGCGAGCCCGCGGCAGGTCCACCGAGGCCGTGAGCACGCGATCCGAACTGAATCCCGGGTCCACCGACAGCACGCGACGGAAACTGGCGAAGAGCAACCCCGCGCCGATCAGCAGCACGAACGCGAAGCCCACCTGCGCGACGACGAGCGATCGCCGCAGCGTGCGCGCGCCGAGACCACTCGTGCCCGTACGCCCTTCCTCGCGCAGCACATCGGTCAGGTTGGCGGGCAGTACCGCGAGAAGCGGAATCAACCCGAGTACGACCCCGATCCCAGCTGCAATCGCGAGGGTATACGCGACGACAACCGTGTCGATTCGAATGTCGAACCCTCGCGGCAAGTCTCGGATGTTGAGCTGGCCGAGCAGCTGCAACACGCCATAGCCTGCGAGGAGTCCCAGAGCCGCGGACACCAGCGTGAGCAGCACCCCTTCGGTGACGAGCTGCCGAGCCATACGCGGGCGCCCGGCGCCGAGCGCGACACGCGTTGCCAGTTCCTTCAACCGCGCACGCGATCGCACGAGCACGAGGTTCGCGACGTTCACGCATCCGATGAGCAGCACGAACAGCGCGCCTCCCCAGAGCAGATACAACGTCGGCTTCACGACGCGAACGAGATCGTCCTGCAGCGGCTCGACCGTGGTGTGGAACTTCGCGTTGATGAGAAGCTGTTTGTATTGCGGAAATCGATCGAGATTCGCGCGATTCAACGCATCGATCTGATCCTGCGCCTGGCGCACGGTCGCACCGGGTTTGAGGCGGCCGATGTTCTGCCAGTTGTTGCTGTGCCGCTGCGTCTTGCGCTGCTCCGTGAACGCGAGCGGCCGCCACAGCAGCACGTTGTCGTTGACGAACGAGAACGTTCGCGGCATGACACCGACCACGTTGTAGGGCTGACCGTCGAGTCGGATGTCGCGGCCGACCACCTGCGGGTCGCTTCCGAACGCGCTCTGCCAGAGCGCGTAACTGAGAACGACTTTGTTCTCGTTCCCGATTTCGCCTTCACTGTCGCTGAAAATGCGGCCGAGTTGAGGCGCGATGCCGATCAGTCTGAAGAATGATGGCGTCACGTTCATCAGGCGAACACGTGTGGGCGAGCCGTTCTGGTCGAGGCTGACGCTGCTCGAGTTGTACATCGCCTGCTCAGAGAAGACGGTCGTTTCGCGCAGGCGATCATAGTAATCGGGGGCGCTAGACGAGTTGCCGATGTCGACGCCAGCCCCGGGATAGTGATTTCCCATCAGAACGATGCGCTGCGAGTCGGGGAACGGCAGCGGCCGCAGCAGCACGTGATCTACGACAGAGAAAAGTGCCGTGTTCGCGCCGATGCAGATGGCCAGCGTCAACGCGGCCGTGATGGTGAAGGCTTTGTCTTTCCAGAGCAGCCGCACGCCGACACGGACGTCGTTCAGCATACGAGGAGGTATACGAGATCGGCCATACCGGTGTTCACAGATGGAACAGCCAACGACGATCGACGCAGAGCTCGCAGAGTTCCCGGAAAACTGAAGAGCGCGTTGCAGAATCGTGATCGGTGCCTACGTTTGTTTGCAGGTTGTCCTCTGTGTTGGCGGGTTTTCGAACAACACGCCACGACGGAGGCCCCCGAACGAATCCGAGGAAACGGATCACCTGATTGTGAAAACGAGCCACAACAGTCTGCGTTCTCTGCGGACTCCGGGTTGAACGTCGTGTTACTCGATTCGCAGCGCGACGGAGGGGTCGACGCGGGCGGCGCGCCAGGCGGGGATGAAGTTGGCCAGCGCAGAGACCGCCAGCACGACAGTGCCGGCCGCAATCCACGAGAGCGGGTCGGTTGGCCGGACCCCGTAGAGTGCACCGGCGATCAACCGCGCGGCCACGGCGGCACTGGCGCAACCGCCGGCGAGCCCGACGACGGCAACGAGCAGTCCCTGCTGCATCACGAGACGCAGCACGGTCGCGGGCCGCGCGCCTAGCGCGATGCGAATGCCGATCTCGCGCGTCCGCCTCGCGACCGAGTACGCGATGACGCCGTACAGTCCGACCGCAGCGAGCAGCATCGCCATCGCTCCGAAACCGCTCACGAGCCACGCACCGGCGCGGACAGGAAACAGCGTCGCGCCGAGCTCCGCGGCCATCGTCTGGTTCTCGACGAAGACGAGATTCGGTTCCAGCGCGAGCAGTTCGCGGCGCATCGCGAGCAGGAGCGCGGACGCATCGGCCTGCGTCCTGGCCACAAAGGCGGCGTAGGAGTTCGGACGCTGCCGGATGGCGAACTGGATGAACGGTGTCGGCCCCTCGCCGACCGTCGACACCTTGTGATCCGCCGACACGCCGACAATCTGAAACACCGGACCGTCGGACACGCGCGATCGGAACGTTTGGCCGACCGCGCTCTCGCCCGGCCAGTAACGGCGCGCGAACGCGGCGTTCACGATCGCGACGCGCGGCGACTGCGGCGTGTCTTCGTCGCCGAAGGCCCGGCCGTCGATGATCGGCACGCCGATCGTCCGGAAGTACTCGGGCGATACGGTCGTCACGTCCACGGTGTCGCCGTGCTCCCCGGCCCGATGCCGACCGGGCACCCAGATGTCCCAGCGGTTGTAGTTGATCGAGAACGGCACCCGGGTCGCGAGCGCGGCCGATTCGACGCCGGGGATCCTTCGAATTCTCGCCAGACCTTCTTCGTAGAACTGCCGGCTCCGATCGTCGGCGTATTGGACCATCCCCGTGTCGGTCGAAACCACCGCGAGCTTCTCGACGAGAAACCCGACGTTGGTACGCTCGGCAGCGATGAGCGTCCGCGTCAGCAGGGCGGCGATCACCAGCAGCGAGGCCGTTAGGGCCATCTGGCCGGCCACCAGCACATCGCGTAGCGTCCACCCACGGCCTGCGCCGCGCGTCATCGACGGCGCGCCGCGCAGGTCGTTGGCGACGTTCGGCTTCGAAGCCTGCACAGCGGGCGCGAGACCGGCCAGGAGCGCGGCCGCGCACGTCGCCAGAATCGTGAACATCAGGACGCGCGCGTCGAAGTGGAGATTGAACGCCAGCGGAAACGGCAGAGGCAGGTTGAGTGAGCCGACGATCGACAAAACCCACCACGCGAGCACCAGGCCCCCTGCCGTGCCGAGCGCCGACATGACGAATGTTTCGGTTACGAGTTGCCGGACGAGGCGGCCCCGACTCGCGCCAATTGCGAGCCGAATGCCGATCTCTCGCTGTCGACCCGACGCGCGCGCGAGCAGCATGCTCGCGACGTTCGCGCAGGCGATCAGCAGCACCAGGCCGACAACCACCATCAGACCGCCCGCGATCGGCAGAATCGTGCCGTCGGCGGCCGGATGAAAATGAATGTCGCTCGTCGCCTTGACGATGGCCTGCCGCCCCTGATTGGTCTGGGGATTCGACGCCTCGAGCCGCGCCATCAACAGCCCCAGGTTCGCATTCGACTGCGTGACGGTCTTTCCAGGGTTCAGCCGTCCGCGCAGGAACAGCCATCGATCGCCGCGACGGTCCAGCCGCGTCGGCCCGGGAGACGGAACGGTGTCGTGCATGCCGATCGGCTCGACTTCGAGCGACGCGTTGACCGGAATCCACAGTTCCGGAGCAAGCACCGGAACCATCCCGCTGAAGCTCGGAGGCGCGACACCGATGATCGTGAACGCGTTGCCGCGAATGCGCAGCGTCCGGCCGATGGCATCCGGCGCGGCCCCGAGCTCGCGCGTCCAGTACCGGTGCGAGACGACCGCCACCCTCGACGCATTCCTGCGGTCGTCATCGGGCAGAATCGTCCGTCCCATGGCGGCGCTGACACCGAGCATCGGGAAATAGTTGCCGGTGACGATTTCGCCGATGGCGAGCCGGGATCGACCATCGAGATTGAGCGCGGCGAACATCGGGCTGTAGCCCGCAAGGTCATCGAAGACGTCGTTGTCCGCCCTCAGATCGAGATAGTCGGGATAAGACGATGTCCCGTAGGGCGTGGCGCGCGCCGACGTGAAGACGTCGACAAGCCGTTCCGGCGCAGCGACCGGCAGCGGCTTGAAGAGGACGGCATCGACGATCGTGAAGAGTGCGGTGTTGAAGCCAATGCCGATTGCGAGCGACGCGATGGCGACCAGCGTAAAGCCTGGGCTTCTGCGCAGCCACCGCAGCGCGAACCGGACATCAGAGACAAACGATTCGAACAACACAAACGATTATAAGGAACTTCTCACTCGCGCCGAAGCGCGACGACGGGATCGCCCGATTGCTCGCTCTCGTCGTCACGAGTCCGATCCTGGTCCAAGCTGTGAACCGCATCGCCGCGGGCATGGACGATCAGGAGGCCGCGAGGCTTGCGCTGGCGCCGCTGCTGTACGCCGTCCAGCCGTTCGATCCGGGAGCCGTCGCGCTTGCGTCGCTGATCGTGCTGTGCACGGGCGCCGCCGCCGCATACATTCCCGCGCGCCGCGCTTCCCATCTCGATCTGTTGAGCGTGATGCGCGGTGACTAGAGCGGTGGTGTAGTGCCTCGATCGCCGCCCGTCCTTTGTTCGCACGACTAAAAATCATTCGTGTGCAGCCGACTCGGACACGTGCGCGCGCGTGGATCCCACCATCGCGCTCCGCCAGGAATGACGACTCGCGCTACGGAACGAGCGGCGGCGGTACACGTTTCCTGGTCGCTTGTTCGAACGCGTACGCCAGCTCGATCAGTTTGGGTTCGCTGCACGCCATCCCTGTGAAGCTCACACCATACGGTCCGGGTTTCGCGTCGAATCCTGGAGGAAACGCCGGCGTCGGAGCGTTCGGCACCATTGCGAACGGCACGATCACCGTCGGGTATCCGGGCTTCGCCGCAATCGACGCGCCACTGGCCGCCGGAAAGAGGATCGCGTCCAGCTGATTGATCTTCATCGCTTCGTCGATGCCGTGCGTACCGCCGAGCCGGATGTCCTTGGCGCGATCCGTCTCGTATCGCGCGCGGTCGGTGTCGAGGTTCATCTCGTCGGAGATGTCGAGATTCGATTGGCCGTACTTGATCGCGCCGGCCTTCTGATGCGCGACATTCCACTCGCGCAGCGCAGTCAACGTCTTGAGGGGCGCCGCTGGGCCCAGCGAATTCAGCCACGAGTTGAAGTCGCGTTTCATGCCGTACTTGAACACGACCGAACACTCGCCATCCCTGTCTCTCCCCTCGTTGGCGCCAGAGCAGGTGTTCCACAGCAGCAGCGTGTTCTTCGGGTCGTTATCGACGATGCTCGGAATGTCGGCGGGGTCAATGACGACGGCTCCCTGCTTCTTCAGCATGGCGATCGCATCGTCCATCGCTTTTCTTTGATCGTCGTTCAAACCTCCGACGGCCTCCTGCTTTCCGGGGGCCGTGATCTTGTCGTAGTAAAACGCGCGCGGAATGCCGATGCGGGCCCCCTTGAGGCCGTCCCGATTGAGAAATCTCGTGTAATCGCGGCCGGGCGGAGG
>JBKPDW010000305.1:0-20888 GCA_046728115.1 Acidobacteriota bacterium
GGAATTCACGAACGAATGCGAGGCGCAAATCCATAGGCGACACTCCATGCCACGGCATCGCTTCCTCCAGCGAAACAGTGGCGAAAAGTGTTACCTATGTCTCCGGACAACTTTGTTACCTATGTCTCCGGACTGAGCCGAGGCGTCGCTGAAGGGTCATTTCAGTTCAACGACAATCAGTTCGATCGTCTTGTCCGTGCCGTTGACGTCCTTGTGCATGACGCCCGGCGGCATCGGTTCCTGCCAATAGGCCTTTCCGGTTTCGTAGTGCGTGACGGTCGCCTTTCCGTCGGCCGTCACCGTCTTCAGATCGCCGCCAACGATTCCGATGACCGTGCGATACCGATCGTGGCGATGGAGCGTCGACTCGGTGCGCGGCGGGATGATGCTTTTCCACGATGTCGCCCTGTCGTTATCGAACTGCGGCACGCGTTGCATCTCGGCGCGAGGCTGCCCGACAAGGACTACGACCAGAGCACTACCAATGGCGACCGCTCCCACGAGGAGCGACGTGCCGATCCTGCCTTTGCTATCCATCCCACCCCTCCTGGCCATCACGCGACAGAAACGCCCAACAAGCGGGCCGCATTCTGCCACCGGATCGCTTCTCGCTCCTCTTCCGTGATCGGTAGATTCCCGATCGCGTCGAGCATCGATGGAATGCTGCCGATCTGGTGCGGGTAGTCGCTGCCGGCCAGCACATGGTCCGCGCCGGCGAACTCGATCGCAAGCTCGAGTGCGCCTTGATTGAAGTTCACGGTGTCGTAGTAGAAGTTGCGGAGATACGTGCTCGGCGGTCGGTCGATGTGCGCGCGGCACTCGCGAAATGCATCAAAGCCTCGATCGAGCCGCTCGGCGAGGTACGGAATCGCACCGCCGAGATGGCAGAGCGCCCATCGAATCCTGGGATACCGCGCGGCCACGCCACTGAACACGATGGACGCCGCGGCCAGCGTCGTATCGAACAGAAATCCGACGAGCGGCATCAGCCAGTATTCCTGCATCATGTCCACGTTCACCGGGTGCGCCGGGTGAATGTAGAGGACGGCGTCGACGTCGTTGGCGGCTTCGTAGATCGGCCAGAAGCACTGGTCGCTCAGGGCCACACCGTTGATGTTGCTGAACAGCATCGCGCCACGCATTCCCAGTTCGCACGTTGCCCGCCGGAACTCGGTCACCGACGCCGCCGGATCGTTGAGTGGCAGTGTTGCCAGCGACGTAAAGCGCCGGCCGCGCGTCTCCATCGCCTCTTTGAACTCGTCGTTCACCATCGACGCAAGTCTGGCGGCGGTGGCTGGCGTTTCGACATGCGTACCCGGCGTGGTCAGGGTCACGACCTGCATCGTGACGCCATGCGATTCGAGGACGTCTTGCCGGTACGCCAGATCGCGATGCCCGCGTACGGCCACGTTGTAATCCCCCGGGTAGTGCAGATTCGGATTACCCTCGCGATCGATCGTCACTTTCACGCTGCTCTCGCCCGATCGCAGCGCCTGCATGTACTTCGGAGGATAGTAATGATTGTGAAAATCGATCACCGGCATGAACGCGTCTCCAAACGTAGTAGACCGGCAGCCCTGCGGCAACGAGGCCGAGGCCCCACAGGCTGTTGAGCGGATCGGACACGATTTGATTGAACACGATTGCGAGGCACACGGCGGCAAACAGGACCGGCGTGACGGGGAAGCCCGAGGCTGTGAACGAGGGCACGTATTCAGGAGACCGGCGCAGCAGCATCGTTCCGATTGCGAGCGCGCCGAAGAATATCCACTCCGTGTAGACCACGCGTGAGACGATCGCGCCGTATGTGCCCGTCATGACCAGCGCCGACGACCAGACCGCCTGCGCCACAATCGCCAGATACGGCGTCCGGAACGTCGGGTGCAGCGATCCCATCCAGTTGAACAGCAAGCCGTCCTCGGCCATCGCGTAATAGACGCGCGGCCCAGCCAGAATGATTCCACTGTTGGCGCCGAGCGACGACACGATGACGAGCACCGAGATCGCGGACGCCGCCCTGCTGCCGGCCACCGCGGACGTCGCGTCGAATGCGATGTGCGTGGACGCCAGCACGCGCTCGAGCGGCAGCACGAGAAGGTACGCCGCGTTCAACGCGAGATACACCACCACGACCACCACCGTGCCGATCATCAGCGCTCGAGGAATCGTGCGCTCCGGTGCTGTAGTTTCCTCCGCGGCGTAGGTGACCATGTGCCACCCACCGAACGCGAACAGACCAGCGACAAGCGCTCGCAGGAAACTCCGCGGCTCGACGCTCCCGACAGCCGCCGGCATCTGCAACGTGCCGAGGCCGAACAGCACGACGAGAAGCCCTGCGATCGCGCCAATCTTCGTGACCGTCAGTCCCGTCTGCACGGCACTGCCCGGACGAACGCCGGCGTAGTTGATCGCGGACAACGCGACGATCCCCGCTACCGCGGTCAGGCGAATTCCCAGGTCGCCCATCGGCGCGATTGTCGCGACATACCGCGCGGACACCATGGCGATGGCGGCGATGATGCCCGAGTGCATGCTCCAGAACATCGCCCAGCCCCAGAGAAATCCGGCGGCCGGCGAAAACATCTCGCGGAGGAACACGTACACGCCGCCGGTCCGCGGCAACGCGGACGTCAGCTCCGCGCAAATACTGGCGCCGAACCATGTCAGCGCGCCGGCGGCGATCCACACGAGCAGCATCCCCGCGAACGTCGGCACGGCACGGCTCACCTCGGACGGTTGCACGAAGATCGACGAGCCCACGATGGTGCCCACCACCATTGCTGTTGCCTGAGTGAGGCCAATGGAGCGGGTCAGTGAAGCTGGCATTCCAGAGTTCAGAATTCAGAAATCAGAGTGATTGCAGATTGTGGATTGCGCGATGAAGTAAGTGTGTTGCAAATGCCCCACCACTGAAGACACGGAGCGAAGCCCGCGATACGGACCGTTCAATGCTGTCACGTGCTCGAATCTCCACGTACGCGGATCCGCGATCGCTCGAACTCCGAACTCTGAAATCCTATCATCGCGTCGGCGCTGGCAGTCCCGTGGTCTGCTGATAGATCGACTGAATCGTTGCGAACGTGTCGGCCTCTGCCGACGTCTTGTCCGTGCGATACCGCTTGACGCGGGCAAATCGGAGCGCGAGACCGCCGGGATATTGCGGGCTTCCCTGGATATCGTTGAACGCAATCTCGGCGACGACCTCTGGTCGAATGTACACGGTGTACGAATCGCGGCCGACCTCGAGCTCGAGAAATCTGCTCGTCTGCCACTTCAGCATCTCGTCAGTGAGACCCTTGAACGTCTTCCCGAGCATCACGAAACCGCCTCGTTCGGTATCGCGCGCGCCCAGGTGCAGGTTGCTCAACGTCCCTCGTCGGCGTCCGCTGCCCCATTCGGCTGCAAGAATCACGAGATCGAGCGTGCGTGCCTGCTTCACCTTCATCCACGCCCGGCCGCGGCGGCCGGCGGCGTAACGCCCATCGATTGCCTTCGCCATCACGCCCTCATGACCGGTTGCGAGCGCGCGGACTGCAAAGGCCGCGGCTTCATCGGCGTTCGACGTCGGCAACCGCGGGACGAGATTCGCCGGCGGAACGCGACCGTCGAGGACCGCCACGCGGCGAGCCAGCGGCTCGTCGATCAGCGGATCGCCATCGAGATAGAGTGCGTCGAAAAACATGGGTGTAATCGGCATCTCCGCGCGCAGCGCTTCGACGTCGAGCTTGCGGCCGAATCTGCGCATCGTTTCCTGGAATGGCCTCGGCGAGCCATCAGGACGCAGCACGATCGCTTCCCCGTCGAGCACGATTTCGCGGGCGGGAATGGCACGCACCGCGGCGACGACTTCCGGGACCGCGGCGCTGACATCGCGCAAGGTGCGTGAGTACACACGCACATCGTCCTCGACCTTGTGAACTTGAATGCGGGCGCCGTCGAGCTTGTATTCGAAAGATGCCTCGCCCAGGGATGCAATCGCGTCAGCAACATCCACCGCCGATTCCGCCAGCATCGGCTGGACCGGGTGGAACGGCCGCAGCATGAATTGCGAGAGGCCCTGTGCGCCTCCGGCAAGCGCCGCCATGGCGACCGGTGCGAGGTCGCCGGCGAGCATCGAGGCGCGCCGAACGTCGGCGGCGGCCACCTGCGCTGCACGGGCGACAGCCTCCACCAGCACGCCCTCGAGCGCGCCCTGACGCACCTCCCCGAACAGCAACCGAATGAGGTAATCCTGCTCGTCGCGTGTGGCGCGCCGGAACAGCTGACTGAGCAATTCCGCGCGGGCGTTGGACGATCCAGAGCCGATCGCAGCCACCACACGATCGAACGCGGCGTCCACGTCGGCGAGCTCGAGGCTCGGCGAATCGGCGGGAGGCGTATCGCGGAGGGCGGATAGCTGAGCACGCCCGATGCCGATCCGGCCCTGGCGGACTCCTCCGCTCAGGAACGCGATGACGATGTCCGAATCGGAGGGAGGCACGCGGGCGATCAGATCCGCCAGATGACGAATCTTCTCCAGCCGTCCAGCTGTCGCGGCCACCGACTGTGACGTCGCAACGACTTCGGACAGACGCATTGGAAAATCGTACTCAATCCGAATCACCGCCGGGAGCGTAGATACGCGACGGAGGTCTCCAGCGATGTCAGAGGCAGCCAACATCCAGGTCGTGCAGGAAGCCTACGCGGCGTTCGCCAGGGGCGATATTCAGAGAATTCTGGACAGCCTCGACGACAACATCGTCTGGATCGGCGTGTACGGTGCGAGTCCCGCGGTGCCCACATCGGGTGAGCGACGAGGCAAGGCCGCCGTCAGCCAATTCTTCAAGACAGTCGCCGACACCGTGACATTCTCGCGATTCGAACCCAGGGAATTCGTCGCTACCGGCGACAAGGTCGTGACGCTCGGGCACTAGACGGCGACGACTTCGATCGGCAGGCACTTCGATTCCGACTTCGCGATGGTCTTCACGCTCCGAAACGGAAAGGTCATTCGGTTTCAGGAGTTCACTGACTCGGCCGGCATCAATGTGGCTTACAATGTCGCGCCGGCGGCGGTGTAGGACGTCGAGTGGCGACGCAGCTGTAATGCAGCGGTGACACGTCACTAATCGAATTCGCGCTTCGGCGGCGTCTGTTCCGGTCCGACGCGGCCGACGACGATTTCGGCGCGCGAGTAGTTTTCGGCCTTCATCTTGGCGCCGCCCAGTCGGCGTAGCATCGCGATCTGCCCGACGTGCGTCAGCGCATCTGCGATGGCGCCTTGGAAGAGTCGCTCCGGCGTCACTGCCAGCGGTGCGTCTGACGCGAGGTAGTCGTCGAAGCGTCGCACCGTGCTGAAGAAGCGTTCGACCTCGCCTTCCCACAGCTGAGGCGTGGAGTCGCTCCACGCCTCGGCGCCCTTGGCCTGCGACAGCGCCCAGTCGAACAGGTCGCCGATGTGGGCAAGGATCTTCGCGGGTGTTCTCGCCGATCCATCGGGGCTGAACGCCGCAAAACTCGCCGGTGCGTTCCGAACGGCTTTGCCACCGCGGTACGCGACGGTCGCCACGGTGTGCCGCAACAGCGCTCGCTTTTCGTCCATATCGACGATCCTCTTCACATTATGAGACTGCAACAGGTCACGGCGCCTTCAGCCTTCTGAAGCTCGCTGACGTCGACGAGCTCGACTTGAAGGCCAGCCCGCGCGATGCGGTCGGCCGTGCGCGGAAAAACATCCGGATAGATGATGCGATCCGTCAGACGGAGGGCGTTTGCCGCCATCGACTCGCGCGGATCGACGTCGACGAAGCGGTAGTCTTGAAACCAGCTCTTGTCGATCCACTCAGGGTTGACGAGCAACAGTTCGTTCGACAACGCGGTGACGGCGGATTTCAGATGCAGGCAGCCGCGAACGGGGACCGCGCACACCGTGTAGCCGAATCGCGAGACGATCCGATGGAGCTGCGCTGTCGCATGCTCGTTCGTTCGACGGGATTGGCCCACATACACCCGACCGTCGACAACGAGCACGTCGCCACCGTCGATGGTGCCCGGCGGATCGATGTGGTGAAGCGTCCGGTATCGAGCCACGGCCTCGGCAACGCCGGGGATCTCGGCGCGCCGCGACTCGGCGCCGGGACGAGTCACGACCGCAATTTCGCCGAAGACCAGCGCGATGTCCTCGATGAAGACCGAGTCGGCCATCTCAGCCGTTGCGGAGAGGCGCTCGACCTGATATCCCGCAAGCCGCAACGCCTCTTCATAGGCGTGATGCTGCGATCGAGCCCGCTCGACGTCGATGGGCACTCGTTCCAGGTGGGTCAGCTCGCAGGCCGCCAACCCGGAACTGACCTCGCGCGTCAAAGCCACCGGCACAAGAGCGTCATGATAGATCGTGGCAGGAGCCCCAGCCATGCACGATTTGATTTGCCTTCCGATCGCTGCGGGCAACGCCGGTGGTGTCTATCGTGGCGGCGGTGATGCTCGCCGTCATCGGCGCCTTTGCTGGTTGGCTGCACGCGCATCGAGCGAGTCGAATCGATCCGTCAGAAATTCTGAGAGACGCGTAGCGGTCACGACACCAATCTCTCCTGACTCGTATGAACAATGATAAAGTTTGACTACTCAAAATGCTCAGGAGGAAACTCAAGCGGTGGGCGCTCGCCACGCTGATTATCTGTGGTGGGCTCCTGCTGTTGTCCGGCGATTGGACGTCCGCATTCCTCTGGACCCTCCTGACTGGCGTGTCGGTCCTCCTGCTGTACGCGATGCTCGCCACTGAGCAGGATCTTGCGGACGAGCGTTTTCGTCCGCCATCGAGTGGTCAGGATCCAGTAGCGCTTCGCTGGATTCGCGTGTCGGCCCTCGCCGCGATGATCGTCGCGTCCCTCGATGGCGGGCGGTTCCACTGGTCGCCCTCGCCATCCGACATCGTTCGCGGTGTCGCCGTTGCCGGAACACTCCTGGCATTTTTGCTGTGTTTTCGCGCGATGATCGTGAACCGTTACTTTTCGGCCGTCATTCGCATCCAGGTCGACCGCGGGCATCGGGTCGTCGACTCAGGTCCCTACGCGCTGATTCGTCACCCGGGCTACGCAGGGATGATCGTGGGAGTGCCGCTCCTGGCGCTTGCCCTCGGCTCGTGGTTGGGATTCGCGCTTGCGATCGTCTACTCGCTGCTGATCGTGCGACGTGTGTGGTTCGAGGATCGATACCTTCGCGAGAATCTACCGGGTTATCCAGCGTATGCCTCGCGCGTCAGGTTCCGCCTCGTTCCTGGCGTCTGGTAACGACAAAAACGCAAAGCAAGCCCAAAGAGAACGGTACGCTTTCGTACAAGCACCTCAGAAGTGGCTGGTCACGGTCCGTCTGACTACAATTGGCGCGATGCAACGCACCACAATCCCACGAGTCACCTTCTTCGTCTTGCTCGCCGCCTCGGCATCAGGCCAATCGGGCGCCGGCAGGACGCATCGGCTCGAAGCCACGCCCAAGACCGTCGCCTACGGCTACTACTGGTCGGAGGCCCAGCCGGCCGTGCGCATCGCGTCGGGCGACATCATCGACGTCGATACGCTGCTGACAAATTCTCCGCAAGGCCTGGCACGCGCGGGGGTGCCCGACGAAAACATCCAACAGTCGCTGAAAGCCATCGTCGCTGAAGTAACCGGCGATCGGCGCGGGCCGGGCGGACATATCCTGACTGGGCCGGTGTTCGTCGAAAGCGCTGCGCCAGGCGACGCCCTGCAGGTGGACATCCTCTCGATCGATCCCGCGATCGATTACGGTTACAACGGCTGTAGCGGCTTTTTGCGCGAGAACTGCGACCGTGACGTTCCGATTCGCATCATTCCCATCGACAAGAAGACGATGACGGCGACATTCGCACCCGGCATCGTGATTCCGTTGCATCCGTTCTTTGGAAGCATGGGAGTGGCGCCCGCGCCGGAAGTCGGCCGCGTCAGCAGCACTCCGCCGGGGACACACGCGGGCAATCTCGACAACAAGGATCTGGTAGCCGGCACGACGCTCTACATCCCGGTGTTCGTGCCGGGTGCGCTGTTCGAAGTCGGAGACGGCCATGTGGCGCAGGGCGATGGCGAAGTGGATCAAACGGCGATCGAGACCTCGCTCCGCGGAAGGCTGCGCCTCACCGTTCGCAAGGGCATGAAGCTCACCTGGCCGCGCGCTGAGACGCCGACGCATTACATGAGCATGGCCGCGGACAAGGATCTCACCGTCGCCACGAAGACGGCGATTCAGGAAATGATCGATTTCCTTTCCACAACCAAGGGATTGACCAAGCACGAGGCGTATCAACTGACGAGCGTCGCCGGCGATGTGGCCATCACGCAGCTCGTCGACCAGACGCTTGGCGTGCACGTCAAGATGCCGAAAAGCATTTTCAAGAAGTAAGAACGCTGTCCGGCTCGAGCGCGTCGTGGCACGTCTCTTGTAGACCATTGCGTGGGGGTGTGGCCATGCGTACGCTGCTTCGCCTGATCCTCGTTCTGGTGCTGGTCGCCGTCGCAGCCTTTCTCGTGCTGGGCTTCTGGGCAGGACGATCATCGATAACAGCTCAGCCGCAACCGGGCAGCATCGGGACCTCCGGCTCGTCCAGCGCAGAGAAAGCGCGCGAGCGCGGAGCGGAGCTGGGTGAAAAAGCGGCGGCCGCTGCGGCGAAGGCTCAGGAAACCGTAGCAGAGGCCGCGCTCACAACGAAGATCAAGGCGAAGATGGCACTCGACGACTCGGTCAAGGCGCGGGCAATCGACGTGACGACGACCGGGTCCATCGTGACGCTCACCGGAACCGTAAGATCCGTACCGGAGCACGACCGCGCCGTGACGCTCGCACGCGAGACCGTGGGTGTCACGCAGGTCGTGGATCACCTCAGGGTGCAACGGTAACGTTCGCTAAAGCCTCGCGCGACAACCTTTCGGCGCGCAAGCCTCCCGGAGCGCGAGCTTTCAGGCGAGCGTCCCTTCTCTTCCCCCTCCCTTTTGCGCCATACTTCTGCGTTTCGCCAATGCGTAGGAGGAACTCATGGCGCTCGCTTCGATTTCCGATCTCGAGGCCAAGTTCGGCGGCCAGCTGCTCCAGTCGACTGATGCGGGCTATGACGAAGCCAGGCGTGTGCACAACGGCCTGGTCGACAAGCGCCCCATGCTCATCGCCCGGTGTCGCAACGTGGCCGACATCGTGGACGCGGTCAACTTTGCACGTGACAACAGCCTTGAAGTGGCCGTCAAGGGCGGGGGCCACAACGTCGCCGGTCGGGCGACGGTCAACGGTGGCCTCCTGATCGATCTCGCGCTGATGAAGGCCATTCATGTGGATCCCAAAACGCGCGTCGCGCGCGCGCAGGGCGGAGCCACGTGGGGCGAGTACAATCGCGAGACGCAGTTGCATGGATTGGCGAGCACCGGCGGCATCGTGTCGACGACAGGTATTGCAGGCCTTACTCTCGGCGGCGGCCTTGGCTGGCTGCAAGGGAAGTACGGACTGGCGATCGACAACCTTCGGTCCGCGCAGATCGTGACAGCGGACGGCCGCGTGCTGACGGCCAGTGAGGACGAGAACGAGGACCTGTTCTGGGGCGTGCGAGGCGGCGGCGGCAACTTCGGCGTCGCGGCGTCGTTCGAATACCGCTTGCACCCGGTCGGCCCGATCATCGCCGGCGGCCTCGCAGCGCATCCATTCGAGCGCGGCCGCGACGTGATACGTTTCTATCGCGAAACAACCGCGTCGATTCCTGACGAGTTCTCCCTGTTCTGCGGCCTTCTTCACGCACCCGACGGTTCCGGCCACAAGCTTGCTGGTATCATCGCCGCTCATTGCGGCCCCCTCACCGATGGCGAAGCCGCGTTGAAGCCACTGAAGGCGTTCGGTCCGCCGGCCATGGACGCGCTGGGTCCGTTGCCATACACCGTGCAGAACACGCTCATCGACGCGAGCTTGCCGCGCGGCGCGCGCAACTATTGGAAAACCCACTTCCTCCCTGCGCTCACCGACCAGGCCATTGACACAATCCTCGACTGCTACTCGCGCGTGCCGTCACCGATGTCGCAGGTCGTCATCGAACACGCGCATGGAGCCATGACGCGCGTGGATATCGGCGACACGGCCTTCCCGCATCGCAGTGAAGGATACAATCTGCTGTTCCTCGCTCAATGGATGAACCCGGCGGATGACGAGAAGAACATGGCCTGGGCGCGCGAAAGCTACACCGCCATGACATCCTTCTACGGCGCGGCCGGCCGGTACGTGAATTACCTGGACGACGATGAAGCCGGCGATCCGACGGCGCAGGCCTACGGTCCCAACTACGCTCGTCTGCGGCAACTGAAGGCGAAGTTCGACCCAACAAACTTCTTCCACATGAATCAGAACATACGGCCCGCATGAGAATCTGGTAATTGGGTAATCTGGTAATTGGGTAATTTACCCGATTACCCAATTCACGATTCACCCTATGTATCCCCGCGACGAGATCAAAGCGCTCACCGACAAAGTCTTGAACATGACGAAGGCCGATGCCGTCGAGGTGTCGTTCGAGGGCGGTGAACGATCGGCAACGCGCTGGGCGAATTCGTCCATTACCGTGAACCTGGTTCAGTACGACCAGCAGTTGACCCTCAACGTCCGTC
This sequence comes from Acidobacteriota bacterium, assembly GCA_046728115.1. Lineage (GTDB taxonomy): Bacteria > Acidobacteriota > Vicinamibacteria > Vicinamibacterales > CAVVIG01 > CAVSWN01. The sequence continues at coordinate 10,629 of JBKPDW010000305.1, forward strand.
ATGGCCAGAAACAGGGCAGCTCGTCGACGCGCGAGTTCGACGACGAGTCGCTGAAGGCGATGGTGAACGCCGCCAACGATGCCGCGCAGAAGGCACGCGACAACCCGAACCTGCCGCAAATCGTGAAAGGCCCGCAGCAGTACGTGAAGGTCGATGCCGTCAACCAGGACACGGCCGATTTCGGCCCGGGCCAGCGCGCGGCGTGGGTCAAGCAGTCGGTGGAGATCTGCGAGAAGAAAGGCGTGCTCGGATCTGGATATATCCCGAAGGCCTATCAGACCACGTGTCTCGCCAACTCCGAGGGACTGTCCTTTCTAGAATATGCGGGAGCCTCCACCCTCCTGATCGCCTCGAGCGATCTCGTCGGCGAGCTGGTCGCTCAATCGCAGAAGGGCAATCCGCTCACCTCCGTCTTCAAAGGCCTCGCGGACGTCGCGCTCGGCGAGGCGAAGCGTCTCGGATGCTCGTATGCGGACATTCGTTTCACTCGGAGCGTCAGCACGCCGGTCAATGCAAACGGATCGAACGATCGATCAGCCGGCGCCGAGGGCGGCGGCGGATTTGGTGGCGGCCGTGGCGGGCGCGGCGGCGGCGCAGGCCGTGCACGCGGGGGGCGCCCAGGCGCAGCCGGATTCGGCGTGCGCGTGATTCACAGCGGCGTGTGGGGTTTCGCCAGCAGCCCAATCGTCACCGAAGACGAGATCAAGCGCATCACCGGCCTCGCGGCCGACATCGCGAAAGCGAGCGCGGTGGTCAAGAAGGTGGACGTGAAGCTGGCGCCCGTGTCCGCATACACGGAGTACTGGGCCTCGCCTGTCAGGAAGGAGCCGGGATCGATCGCGCAGGATGTGAAACAGGCGCTCGTCCAGAAGGTCGTCGACACCGCGCTCAGGATGCAGGGCGTGACCAGCGTCAACGCGTCGATCGGCATCACGAACGAATGGAAGTACTTCGCATCCAGCGAAGGATCGTACATCGAACAGGAAACGTTCGAGATTACGCCGACCTTCAACGTCTCCGCCAAAGTCGGAGACGTGACGAAGACGCGTGCGTTCGTCGGCGTGCCGAGAACGGGCGGCTGGGAAGTGGCTGAGGAAGCCGAGATGGTCGAGAACGCCGAACGCGTCGCCGGCGAAGCCATAGAGATGACCACGGCGAAGCCGCTCGGTATGGGTCTCAAGGACCTGGTCCTGATGCCCTCGCACGCGATGCTGACGATTCACGAGATCGTCGCGCACGCAACGGAGCTGGATCGCATTCTGGGTTATGAAGCGAACTACGCGGGCACCAGCTTCGTGAAGCTGAGCGACGTCAGAAAGCTGAAATACGGATCGAAGCTGTTCAACGTCACTGCCGATCGCACCATGCCCGGCGGCATGGCCACCATCGGATTCGACGATGACGGCGTCAAGACGACGCAGTTTCCAATCGTGCGCGACGGGATTCTGGCAGGACTGCAGACGAACCGTGAAACCACGCCGCTCATCGGCGACAAGGCCAGCAAAGGCTGCACGTCGGCGTCGTCCTGGCGGGATTATCCGTTCTTGCGCATGCCGAACGTGCATGTGGAACCTGGACCGAAGGGATCACCGACGCCGGAGCAGATCATTGCGGACACCAAAGACGGCGTCCTCATCGACGGCCGCGGCAGCTATTCGATCGACCAGCAGCGGTACAACGGTCAGTTCGGCGGCAACTGCTTCTGGGAGATCAAGAACGGGAAAAAGACGCGGATGGTGAGCGACGTCACGTACAACGCGATCACGACGGACTTCTGGGCGAACCTCGACGCCATTTCCGATCAGGAATCGTGGCGTATGTACGGCACGGGCGGCGACGCGAAAGGTCAGCCGACGCAGACCAACAGCATCTCGCACGGTTCGCCGTGGCTGCGCATCAAGAAGATCATGGTCGGGGCCGCGTACGCGTAGAAAAGGACCGCTCCACTACCGATGCGTGGAGGACACGGGAACACTGAGGCCACTGTGTGCTGAACGTTTTCTCCGGTCCTCCGTGTACGCTGTGCGGCGACGCCCTCAGTACGCGAAATAAGGACCCACGCCGGCCGGCGTGATCTGGCCTTCGATTGCCGTGAAGATCGTCCGTCCGTAGAAGAACGGCAAGCCCCAGTCGAACGTGGCTGGATTCGGTCCCGCTACCTCGCCGAACGCGCTGAACCGCTCGTTGAGCGTGTCGGCATTGCCCACCGTGAATGTGACGAGGCCTGTTATGCCGTTGGCTCCGCGATGGATCGCCGTCAACGTCTGGAGAGCTGGCGGACAGTAGAAATCCGCGTTGCTGGAGCAGACGGGCAGGCCCGTGGTCGGCGAATCGAGGAAGTAGAGACCGTTCGAACCGGAATCGATGTAGCTCGAGCCGTACGACTGGCCCGAGTACACGGTGGTGATGTTTCCGGCAGCGTCGACGGTGAACACCTTCGCAGAACCAAGCGGGTTGTTGGTTTGTGTACCGATGCCGAACACCATCATTCCAGACACCGAGGGCGCGCCTCCCGCCGGCACGGACGGCAGCTGAATCGCGATTCCATTGTTGTCGGTCGGGAACAGCCACACCGGATTCTGTAACTGCCGTGTCAGCGGCTGCGCTATCACGACGCAGCCTGATGACGGGCACGCGTAATAGAAGCCGGGATTCGCCGGACCAGTGACCGTGCAGGCGGGGCCACAGTCCTGCCGGAACAAGCCGACGCCCAGCACGCCGTTTGCGCCAAGCGTATCGACGGTGTTTTCGGCCGTTCCCGTGTTGGCGCAGTCCGTGGGAACGACGGCAAAACCCGAAGGGCCGATCGACTGAATCGGAACGGCGCTCGCCTGTTCGGCGCCAAGCCGGACGTCGGCTGTCACGACCGGCCCCCACGTGAAGCCGTCGACGAACTGGCCGCATTCCGCGACAGGGGAGCCGTTCGCGTCAGTCTGCTGCGGAAGCGGTACCGTCAACAGACTGGCGAGCAGGCGCAGGCCGCTCGACCCGGTATCGATCAGCACCCCGTCGATCGTCTGGCACGTCGACTGGCCCGGCACGCACACGGTGACCGTCGTGAACGCGCCGTTGAAGTAATCATTGGTCGGACCGGCGTTCACGGTGATGGTCTGGAAGTTCTGCGTCGATGCCGATCCCGACGACGAGCTGCTGCTGCTCGTGTTGCATTGCTGCGTGACGGCGGCGGCCGTAGTCAGCGCGACGATCAACGTTCGCATGGCAGTCTGCCGGAACTAGCGAAGCGTTTCCGGCCGGAAACCAGGCGGCGCGAGCGGCGGCGCGTACGCCCGGCCCGTGAACGCCCGCTGGTGACCGCTCACGTACACGACGAGCGCCGGCTCGTCGATGCGGACGACGCCGCGCGTTCTGCGTCCGCCGCCGCGCTTCTGATAACGATCGAAGTACGTGCCGAGTACCTGGCGAAGGTCGGGCATCCACGGACCATCCCAGGTCACGGCGAACACGGTGCCCGAAGGCGACACGTATTCACGAATGCTGGTGCCGGACGCCGATCGCATTTCGTGGAGCGTATAGCCGTCGGTGCGAACGATGTTGACGAGCGCACCCTGCATCCGGATTCGATCCGTCTCGACGGTCGAGGAGGTTCCGCCAAGCGTGGCGAAAGCAGGCGCGGGAAGTGTCAGCAACAGCGACAGAGTTGCCCCCGTAAGCGAGAAAGCCGAACGTGTCATGTCCTCTATAAGTATCAAAGAATGGCCCGTATCGCGGAGCGTGAGCTCGACCGGTTACAATCGACGCCTGCGAGACGCACCCGGCGCGCCTGCGTGCATATCGCGCGCCGCCGGTCGGCCGATACTCGGCGTCCCGCTCGAGCATAAGGTTTTCGTGAACTGATTGTTCATTTAACAAACCCTGGAGTAGCCGCATGAAAGCCACCGCGCTCATCGCTCTCACGGTTTTCGCACCGATCCTCGCGTTGAACGCGCAAGATCGCCCGGCCGCGACGGTTGAACCGCTCCATTTCCATCACGTGCATCTCAACTCGACGGATCCCGCGGCGGCGGCGGCTTACTACCCCAAACCGTTCGCCCTTTCGGCAACCAAGACGACCTTCAACGGCCTCGAAGCCGTCAAGACTGGGAACGTCTACCTGCTCTTCACCAAGGTCGCGACGACACCGCAGAACGAACTAACGGGACCGCAGACCTCGATCTGGCATTTCGGGTGGAATACGCCAGACTCGCGCAAGTACGACGAGAAGTTTCGCGCGATGGGCTTGACGATCGCGCAGATGTGGGACGCCGCAGACGGCAAGCTGGTTGACATGTCGAGCGACACGCTGCCCGGATTCCCGACGCAGGAACAGATTCTGGAAATGCGCGCGAAAGGCACGCAGCCGACGCGGCAGGGCGGCTTCGGGTATCTCCGCGGCCCTGACGGCGCGATGATCGAGAACGCCCAGGCTGGCGACGCGGAGCGCTTCAACCACGTGCACATGTATCACGAGCACCCGCGATGTGCGATGGAGTGGTATGTAACCCATCTCGGCGCACGCCTGCCGGCGGGTCGCGGCGGTACGCCGGCGCCGGTTCCTTCGGCGGCGGATTGCAAGACCACCGCATATGCGCCGCCGACGTGGCCGTCGTTTGCCAAGACCGGCTTCGTGCGCGAACCTTCGGGCGGCGTGCTGTTCGACGACGTTTCGATCTCGATTCGCCCGTGGCCCGGGGGAGGGCTCGTCAGCCCGCGCGGCAAGATCGTCGATCACTGGGCGCTCAGCACCGCCGATCTGGATGCGACCGTCACGCGGCTGAAGCGCGAAGGGGTCAAGTTCCTCGAAGAGATTTACTCGTGGGGCATGATGCGTGCCGCCATGCTCGAAGGTCCCGATCGCATCGCCATCGAGCTCGTCGAGGTCAAGTAGGGCGCCATATCGGCCGCTAATCCACGCGAAGCGCCGTGACGGGATTGACGGCCGTCGCGCGGCGGGCGGGAACGTAGCTCGCGAGGACGGCTGCCGCCGTCAGGATCGCGCAAACGCCCAGATACGTCAGCGGGTCGAGCGGGCTCACCTCGAACAGGAGCGACGCCATCAACCGCATCAACGCCATGGCTGAGGCGAGACCGCACACGATCCCAATGCCCGCAAGGCCAAGGCCGTGGCGAACGAACATGCCCGTCACGGTATGACGTTCGGCGCCCGAAGTTCGCATTTTCGTGAAGAGAACGTATCCTTTTGCGGCGTGATCGTCTCTGCTATCGGTACTGGACTGCGATCTGAATGAACTGCTACTGCTGATTGCAGATTGACGATTGCATGGAAAATTGCTGATCCGATTCAGCAACAACCAATTGGCGATCAGCAATGATCGTTTAGCTTGCTTTGCAGTTGTCGCCGAGGAACCCGCCGCCGCCGCAGTACGTCGCGTCCTGCAGCTGCATCAACAGCCCGTCGGGATCGGTGAAATATAGTTCCGGCGTCCCGTCTGGCGCACCACCACGGTTTTCCATCCGCATCGAGATGTAATGGCGCAGCGGCCCGACCGGTCCCGCAGTGCCCTCTCGCGGCTTGAGACCGTAGCTCTCCAGCGCCTTGATGACATCGTCAGGTTTGAATGCGTCCATGCTGAAGCAGCCGTGGTTGATGCTGGCCGGACGCGGCGCGGTCGGCGCACCACCGCGCGCTGCCGCACCACCTCCGGTGAACATCAGGAACTGCACGGTCGGTCCGATCGCCAGTGTTGGCGCCGTAGGACCCTGATGCGAGCGGATCGAAAGACCGAACAGGTCCTGGTAGAACTTGTTCGAGCGCTGTGAATCGGTCGCGAAGATCGTCATGTGACTGAGATCGCGCAACGAGAGCGGTCCCTTTTTCGGCGCCGCCTCGACCGTTGAACACACGTTGCCGAGCGGGCCCGTTCCACCGCAATAGCTCGCGTCCTGCAACTGGCAGACGATCCCATCAGGATCGCCGAAGAGGAGATCAGGCGTGCCTCCGTCACGCATCGTGACGGCAGCCTTCATGGGACCCGGCGCATCCGCCTTCGTCACGCCGTGCGCCGCAAGGGCGGCCATGATGCGATCGACGCTGAAGCCTTCGACGCCGAGGCAATAGTGATTGATACTCGGCGGTGCGCTGCCAGCCGGCGCGACCGACAAGAACTGCGGTCCTGCGCCGATGCGCAATATCGTGTTGCCCCCGGCGCGAGCCTGGATGGGCATCCCGAATAGACCCTGGTAGAAATCAATCGAGCGTTTGGGGTCCGACACCGCGAGCCCGAAGTGGCTGAGCGTGCGCACACGAATCTGTGGTGCGGCGCCTTGCGGCGCGAACGCCGAGGCCGGCTTGCCGCTCCGAAGCGCGACAGCGCGAAGGCGGGAGCGCGGCATCGCTGCGAGAACGGGCACCGACAAGAGCAGTTGACGACGCGTGATAGTGGACATGTCAGAGCTCCGCCACCAAGAGTAACGCCTTTCCCGACGTCTTCGTCGGCCCTTCCCACCCCTTCCTGCTCCTCCTGCCCTTCCCTTACCCCGCCCTTCCTGCGCTTCGGTACAATCCGGTCATGCGACGCACTTTGCCTCTCCTGCTCGGGTTGCTTCTTGCCGTTCCGGTTCATGCCACTCGCCAGCCCGTTCGCGCACGGCACGGAATGGTCGTCGCCATGGAATCGATCGCCGTCGACGTGGGCGTGTCGGTGCTGCAGCAGGGCGGCAACGCCGTGGACGCCGCCGTGGCCGTCGGCTTCGCGATGGCGGTGACGCATCCGTACGCCGGAAACATCGGCGGCGGCGGCTACATGCTGATTCGGCTCGCGAATGGCCGGACCACGTTCATCGACTTCCGGGAACGCGCGCCGCAGAAGGCGACGCACGACATGTATCTCGACGCGAAGGGCGAACCGACGCGCGACAGCATCGAGGGATGGGGATCATCAGGCGTGCCCGGTACGGTTCGCGGATTCGAAATGGCCGTGTCGAAGTACGGCCGGCGGAAGTGGGCCGAGAACATGGCGCCGGCCGTTGATCTGGCATCGAAGGGATTCCCGGTCTCCTACGCGCTGGCGGAGGGGCTCAAGGGTTCGCGGAGCCTCGCAGCCTCACCTGAGTCGAAGCGCATCTTCCAGAACAATGGTGCGTTCTTCGACGTCGGCGAAACACTCAGGCAGCCCGAACTGGCCCAGACGCTCGAGCGCATCCAGAAAAACGGACCGAATGAATTCTACGAAGGCGAGACTGCGAAACGATTCGCGGCGGAGATGGCATCGCGCGGCGGCATCATCACGCTCGAGGATTTGAAAGCCTACAAGGCCATCGAGCGCACGCCGCTGTCGGGCACGTATCACGGCTACACGATCATCACGGCGCCACCGTCCAGTTCCGGCGGCGCGGCTTTGCTCGAAATGCTCGGCATCCTCGACGGCACCGGATACGAAAAAGGCGGCGCCGGATCGGCCTCGAGCATTCACTACCTGGCGGAGTCGATGCGACGCGCCTACGCGGATCGCAACGAGTACGTGGGCGATCCGGACTTCGTAAAAGTGCCGATCGCAGGTCTGCTCGACAAGGCCTACCTGGCGAAGCTGCGCGCGTCAATCGATCCCGAGCGCGCGACGCCGAGCGATCGCGTTCGACCGGGCCGTCCGACGGGTACCGAGCCCATGGAGACCACGCACTACTCCGTCGTCGATGGCGACGGGAACGCCGTCGCGGTGACCTATACGCTGAACGGCGGCTACGGCAACGGCATCACGGTGCCCGGTCTCGGGTTCCTGCTCAACAACGAGATGGACGACTTCACGTCCAAACCGGGCTCGCCGAACATGTTCGGCCTGGTACAGGGCGAGGCGAACGCGATTCAGCCCGGCAAGCGGCCGCTCTCATCGATGACGCCCACGATCATCGTGAAGGACGGCAGGTTGTTCATGACTGCCGGCGCGCCCGGAGGATCGCGCATTTCCACCGCCGTCCTGCAAGTCATCCTGAACGTGATCGACTTCGGGATGAACGTCCAGGACGCAATCGATGCGCCGCGCGTTCATCATCAGTGGCTGCCCGACAAGCTCTCGCTCGAACGCGGCATCTCGCCCGACACCGTTGCGCTGCTCGAGAGCCGCGGGTACGAGGTCGACTACGCCCCCGGTGTCGTGCTCGCGCAGGTTGCCGCCATCGTCAGCGACGGCGGCTGGTTACAGGGCGGATCGGACGGTCGATCCGCAGCAGGGAAAGCCGCGGGGTACTAGCTGCGCAACATCGCCATCATGGTCCTTCGGTCGGACGATTTCGGAAGACGGCGCAGCGTCACCGCGAGGCGTCTGGACATCCGGCGCGAACCAGGATCGAGATTTTCAGTGAAGCGGCAACTCAGGTGATGGTCGTTCATTGAAAACCGGTCGCGCGAGCGGAACCGGCGGGACGGCGCTCCGCTCACGACTGCTGGTACCGGTGACGATCATCGGTTTGGCAGTGGGCGACGGCGGCGCGGCCAGGTCGAAGATCATCAGCTTGCCCGGATCGGCGAACACCGCAATGGGCGGTGCCGTGAGAGCCGCGACTACCCGGGCGCCCGCGAACCGCTGTCGGAATTCCGGCAGCTCCCAGTCCTCGATCACAACGTACGTGCGCACGCCATGGTCGCGCAGCCAGTCCACTGCACGATCGAGCCAGCTGCCGTCAAGGTGCGCCCAATTGAGCGTCATCCGGCCAGCGTAGTACCGAATAGAGCCACTGTGGATCATGGCGATCGTCACGCTGTTTGGCTCCGTCATCTGTCGGTGCATCTGAGCGATCACCACATTTCGCTGCTCGTTTCGGCCGATGTCGAACACGCCTCGGGCATCGGCAAACCTGACCTGGATCACGCCCAGAATCGTCAGTCCGATGAGCACCGCCCGCCGCCACCACAGTGACTCCAGACGAAACACTGCAGCAGCGACGGCCGCAACACCCAGCATCATGAAGGGCCATGTTGGTAAAAGAAAACGGCTGAACCACCACGTATCGAAGAGGAGCCAGGCGCAATAAATCAGCCAGACGATCGCGACAAAAACGCCGATGACGACGAACACCTTACGGTCGGTGGTGCGTGGCCAGAGGCGACGAACCGGAAAGAAAATCGCAGCGAGCCCCACAATGACGACCGCCGTGTGAGCTTCCATCAACCATCCAAGATAGAGTCGGAGATTGGATGCGACTCTGCTCCACGCAAAGAGTTCGTCCAGCCTGCCGTACCCCGAGAAAAATGGGGAACCGTACAGATGCTGATTGATACTCGCTACGGCGAGTGGCCCGGGCGATGCTGCTACGGCAAATGCCAGGAGGTGACCTAAGGCGGAACGTCTCGCGCGTGCGTTCGAGATCTTGAAGACATAGTGAAGACCGAGGACGGCAGCAAGCGGAGCCAGGTTCGGCCGAATCACGATCGCCGCACCCGAGAGCAGACCAGCTGCCAGCGCACTGGCAATACCTCTTCCCAACATCACGTAGAAGGCGCCGGCCCAAGCTGCAGCAACCGGTACGTCGCTCATGGCGTTCATCGCGTGCCCCAGTGCTACGGGGCTTACGGCGACGAGACATGCGCCCGCAAATCCCACGACATCCGCTTGCAGGCGACGGCCCAGACCGTAGGTGGCCAGCACCAACAGGCCGGCGCACATCGGAACGACACTGAACATCGCCCCCTGGCCACCGATCTTCTTGGCGGCCGCCAACAGCATCGGTAGTCCTGGCGAATACGTCGGCACCATCCATCGGTCGTCCCGAGGATCCGGTCTGTACCCAAACGGCGAAAACGTCCAGGCAGCCTGCGGCCAGGGCATGTCCCTCGCGAATGCCTGATCGATCCTAAGATGGCCGTCCAGCCAGAGTTCCGCCTGGCTCACGTAGCCATACGTGTCGCTTGCGCCCAAAGCCCGCGATCCATAAGCGAGCGCGCACACAGCTGTCGTGACAGAAACCGTCCATGCGAGGCGCCGATGGTGAACGCGGCACATGTTTGCAACCTGTGCAGGTCGCCACAACCATGTCGCGACCTGGGCGCGGAGCACGCACGCCCATCCCACGAGTGTCCACGGGGAAACCACGATGCGATATGGAGAGACGATTGGTGCCATGAGGATCGCTGTGAACAGCGCAAGGACCAGAGCTGACAGGATTGAAAAGGTCAGCGAGATCACTCGAGACCCTGCCGGCGCAGCCGGAAACAGGAGTATCACCGCGAGAACGAGGCCGATGAGCACGAAGAGGAGCGGGTCAGGCCGGACGTACCGAGTCGATTCGCGAGGCAGGACAAACCCATTC
>JBKPDW010000306.1:0-6836 GCA_046728115.1 Acidobacteriota bacterium
TAGTGAGACCGCATCACCGCAAAACGCGTAGCCGAACCCATGTGCGGTCCGCACGAACCGGGGAGCGCGGGCAGCGTCATCGAGCGCTTCGCGAATTTCGGCCACGAGGTTTGAAAGGTTCGCCTCGGCGACGAAGGTGCCAGGCCAGAGACGTTCCTGCAGGTCTGCTTTCGAGAGGACCTTCGGCCGTTCGATTACCAACGCCGACAGCAGCTCAAATGCCTTTGGCGCGAGATGAATTTCTCGACCTTCCCGGGTCAGCTGCCTGGTGTCGAGATCGAGGGTGAACGGGCCGAAGCGAGTCCTCACGACGGCTCCCTGGAAGAAACCTGCAAAATCCCTGGAGATTCCCGGGGACATGCCTGGCGGGCGGTGACTATCTTACGTCTGAGGTATCTATCGATGCGCCGGAAAGAATCGACGCTCGGTCGGCGAGCAGATGACCAGCTGGACAGCCAAAATGGAAATGTCGCGTAGAACATTCCCTCATCTGAAGAGGGACGAAACCGCCTGATGAAGATCGAGTTGCGCAATGTCGGCGTGCGCTTTCTCTCCGGCGTGCAGGCCACGTGGGGGGTCGATCTGACGGTCGGTGCAGGCGAATTCGTCGCCATCGTGGGCCCCAGCGGCTGCGGCAAGTCCACGGTGCTCAACGCCATCGCCTCGTTGATCCCCGAGAGCGAAGCCGTGGTCGAGGGCGACATTTATCTCGACGGCACCGACCGGCGCAAGCTGTCGAGCCGAGAGCTCAATCTTGGCTACGTGTTCCAGCGCGACTGCCTGCTGCCGTGGCGCACGATCGGGCAGAACGTCGCCACCGGGCTGGAAATCCGCGGGGTCCCGGCGGCCAAGCGGAACGCGCGCATCGCCGAGTTGTTGGAGATGACTGGGCTAACCGAATTCGCTCATCACTTCCCCTATCAGGTGTCCGGCGGCATGCGCCAGCGCGTGGCACTTATCCGCACGCTCGCCTATTCGCCCGACGTGATCCTGATGGACGAGCCGTTCGGTGCGCTCGATGCGCATACCCGCATGGTGCTGCATGCCGAGCTGATCCGCATCTGGGAGCGCACCCACAACACCATCATGTTCGTCACCCACGATCTCGCCGAAGCGATTACGCTGGCGCAGCGGGTGGTCGTGTTCTCGCGCCGGCCCGGCTGCATCCGCGCCGAGCATCCGATCGACATCCCTTATCCGCGCGACCCGTTCCAGGTGCGCGGCACCGAAGAGTTCGGCCTGCTGGAGACCCGCATCTGGCAGACCCTGCGGGGTGAGTTCGACACCACGCTCGCCAAAGGGCGCGTGCCATGAGTCTGGCGATGCCGGCTGCCGCGCTCGCTTCAGCCCAGGGATCCGCCATGGAGCGGAGCCGCGCGCGACGCTCCGACGGCCCGCTGCGGCTTGTCCGCAACCGGCTGCTTGCCATCGCCCTGCTCCTGCTCGCCTGGGAAGCCGCCGGTGGCGGCTTCGGTGAGCGCTTCGCCTTCGTCAACACCATCGTGGTGGCGCCGCCCTCGCTGGCGCTCCGCGAGCTGATCGATTACGCCCTGTCGGGTCTCCTCCTCACCGACATCCAAAGCACCTTCTCCGCCGCCTTCCTCGGCCTCGCGCTCGGCTTTGCCGGCGGCGCGGTGATGGGGATCATCTTCGGCTACTGGAAGGCGTTTGCCGAGACCTTCGAGCCGATCGTGTTCGCGCTCAACTCACTGCCGCGCGTGGCGATTGCGCCACTCCTGCTGATGTGGCTCGGCCTCGGCCTCGCCTCCAAGGTGGCGGTGAGCTTCTTCTCGGTGTTCTTCGTCGTCTTCTTCAACGCCTATATGGGCACGCGCGCGGTCGACCCCGATCTCGTGCGCGCGGTCACCGCCATCGGCGCGACCAAGTTCCAGGTGACGCGGATGGTGGTAATGCCGTCGGTGGCGAGCTGGATCTTCGCCGCCATGCGTACCGCCATCAGCTATGCGCTTACCAGCACGATCACCGCGGAATTCGTCGGCTCGACTGCAGGCCTTGGCTATCGCCTGCAGGTCGCCGCCGGGTTACTCGACACCAAGCGGGTGTTTACGATCCTGCTTGTGCTGATGGTGCTCGGCGGATTGCTGCTCGAGATCAATAAGCTGGTCGAGAACCGGGTGCTGCGGTGGCGGCCGACGTCTCAACTGCCAAGCTGACCGGGGCTCGTCGAGACTGGATGAAAATTATGCGCAAGCTCAGTCGTCGCGCGGTGCTCATGGGCGCGGGCGTCATCAGCTTCCGCGTCGGCGGCTGGTGCGGCGCGGCGGCCGCCCCCGATTCCCTGCCGCTGCCGTTCTCCGGCTCGACGGAGTCCAGCCTGCCGATGATGGTGGCGGTGGCCAAGGGCTACGCCAAGGACCACGACATCGACGTCACGAGGTTCGTCGCGAGCCCCGGCGCCAACATCCGCGCCAACTTGATCGGAAAGCAGTTTGAGTTCGCCGCGCTCGACTGGTCGCATGTGTCGATCGCGCGCATCGCCGGAGCGCCGCTGCGCACCGTGCTCGCCATCACCGACCGTTCGAACCAGTCGCTGCTCGTGCGCTCCACGCTCAGGAACAGCGTCAAGACGCCGACCGACTTGAAGGGCAAGACCGTCGGCGTGTCCTCACCCGGCTCCTCGTCCTGGACCTATGCCAAGATGGCGCTCGAGCATGTCGGGCTGCACCCCGACCGCGATTACAACCTGATCGTGATCGGCGGCGACACCGGCGTCGTGACGACCGCGCTCCAAACCGGCCGCATCGATGCGGTCTCGGCCTGGGAGCCGATCACCAGCATTGCGCTGAGCCGCAACGTGGCCTTCCCGCTGATCGAGGCCTGGAATCTCAAGCAGCAGGTGCAGTATTACGGCGCCGAGCGCCTCGCCTCTCTCGCGCTGATCACCCGCGACGACGTGATCAAGGCCAAGCCCGATCTAGTCAAGCGCATGGTCGGGACCCACGTCGCCGCGTTGAAATTCATACGCGCGAATTCCGCCGAGGCGATCGTCGACACCGTGTTGTCGAATCCGAAGAGCGCTGAGATTTTTGGCGGGCTCGGCAAGACGCTGTTCACCACCATCGTCGAGCGGGCGAAGCCCGCCTTCGGTGAGGGCTGCATCAGCAAGCAAGGCTACGAGCTGTTGATGAAGCGGATGGTTGACTACAAGGTGCTGCCGCGCGAGATCCCGTTTAACGACTACGCCGACACGTCCTATGTCGGCGTATGCGCGTAGGCCGGAACGTCGACAAGATCCCAGAACGGATCGGAGAGCAGCGCGACGGCCATAACCGTTCACGGTATCTGGCCAACGAGGATCAGGTTTCGGAAGTTTGCTTAGACGCTGTAAGTGAAATGCGCATTGTGATAGGACTGTGATACGTGCCCCTCGGAACCTCGATCAACATGGAGGTTTACGGACGCACATTGAGTGATCGTTCTTGATGGGTAACTCGCTGAATGGCTAAGCGATAAGGTGTCTCGGCGTTGCTCAGTGTTGCTCGGGGAATTCGCTTTCCAAGCGTGCTCCTTCAACCACTCGGACATCTCTCCGTATCTTTAGAATCAGTCGTTTACGGGCTAGTGGCTGAGCCGGTAAACTCGAATTGATACCGATTGTGATAGACCCTTTAATCTTCCACGATCACTTTACGGCGATTTGCCCCAGCTTGGTGACGGCGTCGGTTGCAGCCCATCCTCTTCCTCCAGTATAGAACGCGGCGGGCGTGCCCGTTCGGCGACGTGATGGCCATCTTTCGAGTGGCCGTCAGATCCGGAGCAGAGGGCTCGGATTCTGCCGCGAAACAACTACCATAGCCGGCTTTTCGCGCGGCCCAGCGCGACATAGAGCCAGCGCGACGCTGAATTTTCGGGAAAGGTCGAGCGGTCGCACAGCATCAGAATCGCGGCATCGCACTCAAGCCCCTTGGCCTTGTGAATGATACTGATCGCTTTGGCCGGCGGCTTCACGCGCGTAAGCTGCGACGGTGCGTGATCTCGGCAAGCCCGTCCTCTATGGTCGGGAAGTCTCCGAGGCGAGTCGCGTCCCAGAATTCGCGGTTGCGATCGAGCTTCACGTCGGTGAAATCCACGTCGTTCTCCGCCAGATCGGCGAGACGCTTCAGCACCGCGGCGACGCCTCGGTGGTCGGGATGCTGCAGCAGCAGCCGCGCGAGCCCTGCAGCTTCGCGGGCTTGCCCCGGCGCGTGGTCGCGCAGCCTTCGCGGATCTCGCGCTCGAACACGTCGCCGAAGGCGGACGGCGTGAAGCCGATGCCGACTTCGCCCATGAACGCCACCACGGCCGCGCCGAGGCGAGAGCCATCGCCGTTCGCGGCGGCCACGACGCCCACGAGACCGTCGAGCGCATAACGGGTATGGCCCTCCCAAAGTGTTACGCGGCGGTTGAAAAAGCTGCGCAGCGACACGGCCGTGTCGTTATAGCCCGTCAGGATAAGCACCGAGTTGCACTGCTGCTCGAAGGCGTCGATCGCGCCTCGGTCGGGCCCTGAGAGCTGGTACGCGAGTCTGCGCTGCGCGCGGTTCTCGGCGACGACGACCTGAATGCTTTGAGGGCGGTGCCCGTCGCGGAGATCCACCGCTCCCCCGTCGCGAAGGCTGCGGCGCGCGTCGAGCGTCCATCGCCCGAGATCGGGGCAGCCGCGGCTCCAGCGGTGCGGCGTATCGAGCGCGGCGACTCTATCCGCCGCGCTTTTCAGTGTCTCCCAGTCGCATCCCGTCTCGGCTGCGGGCGCGCGGTCGCCGAAAATTCGCTGCCTCGGATCGGCGAAGATGCGCCGCGCCGCGCCCTTCTTATGAACGGCGGTGACGACGCGGTGCTGGTCGGTGCTCGTGTCCTGGTGCTCGTCGCAGATGACGACGGGGTGGCGGCGCGCAACGGCGCCTGCGATTATGGTGTGGCGACGCATGAGCGCCGCGACCTTAGACGCAAGCTGGCTGTGGCCGTCGCCCCGCGCGCGCACCGGCGGGAAGGCCAAGGCCTGTGTGGTATGCGGCGGCGATCTGTCCGATGAGACTGTCGATGTTCGGATATCGACGCGGGTGCCGCGCGTACGTTCCGCGAACACGGAGCAGGCCGCGTGGGTGTGGGTAAGAATCAGCGGCCGGCCGCGTCCGCCGGCTGCCGCGACATCGTTCCCGTACTCCGCCCTTCCTGACGGAAACGAGCAAGTTGACCGACCCTGCTCGCGAGGTAACCCGCCATGGCATCGCACACGGCATTTTCAAGAATTTTGAGAACTGGGACATCGCGCTCAAATACCTAATCCTCCTTGACGCGCCCGGTTACGTCACTCCTGCGCGATGTAGCGATCGGATGGATCTCCAATGTGTCCATCATGCTCCTTCCGCTCGCCAAAGTTCTTGCACGACCTGCGCGCAGAGACAGCGACAGGCGGCACGACCAACGATGGCGTGAACGACCCCGTCTTGCTTCGAGTTCGGGCGGAACCTGCGCTGAATCACAACATAGTCCCAATCGTCGCCCTCCTGATGCCGCAGCACGAGGACGTGCTCGGGCATCGGCGACGACTTGTCAGGAGCCATGAGCGACGCGCCCACTGCTGCCGCCTGGCCGGGCGCCGCCTTGCCGAAGTGGACGTGATAGACGTCCGCCGCCGCAGCGGGAGTGCTCTGTGACGATGCCGCCGTCGCAGAGAGAATTCCGCCGACTACTACAAGACAAGCAACTATCGATTTCATGAATCTCCTGAGCTAAGAGCGTGTAAAGACCTAATCGGCACTTTACTTGATGACGACCACCAGCATATCCACCGGGTTTCGCCCGGTGTTTCTGGCCTCGTGCGCCAGGCCACGGCCGATGAACTGCGTGTCGCCGCGCGCCAGGCGGTTGTCGCCGCTCTGCCGTCGACGCGAGCGAGATTTAGGCGGGCCCGAGCGAGATCACCAACTGGTCGTATTCGTGCGTGGGGTGGCAGACTCCCGCTGCGCGCCGGCCGTGCAGCGCGCAACTGACGTTGAAGAATCGTGGTGTCGCACACGCCCAATCGGCCGAGCGGGTTCAGACCCGCAGACTGACAGCCCGTGCGTGGTGTGTCTGTTCAATATGGAACGCGCACCGCGCCGGGTGGACGTAATCGAGACCGGCGCGCGTGGCGAGATTGTGCAGTGTTCAATACGAGACATCTCCGCCCACTCGGTTCCGGTAGCATGCGCTCGGCTTTGCCCAGCCGCCAGCCTTCCTCGTGCGGACGATCCCGTCTGTGTCGGCGGACAGCTGCGGATTTCAGCAAGGAGCTCCGCATGTCACTGGCTCTCGGAGAAGAACGGATTCCAACCGGCGAAGGCGAGCTCATCAAGCATCTCGTCGCTCTGCAGGTCGGCATCATGATGAAGAAGGATGCCACCCGGCGCGGCCAGCACCCGAAGCACCACGGCTGCACCGACGCGGAGTTCGTCGTCCGTGGCGACATCCCGGACGGATACAAGGTTGGCATCTTCAAGGAGGCCGCAACATATCGCGCGAAGGTGCGGTGGTCCAACGGCGGCGAGTCCGACGATTCGAAGCCGGACGTGCACGGGATGGCGGTGAAGGTGCTGGGAGTGAAAGGGATGCCGGCGCTCGAGGGGAGCGACCGCAACGAACAGGACTTCATCCTGATCGATGGCGAGACGTTCTTCGTCCCCGATGTGCAGATGATGCTGGCGCTGATGGGCGCGCGCGTGGCCTCCGTGCAGAAGCCGGAGGCGATGCAGGATTTCGCTCAGCAGCACCCGGACATCGCCCGTGGGCTGGCCGCGGCAAGGACGACGATCGCGTCGCCGCTCACCACGCGCTACTGGAGCACGGTGCCGTTC
>JBKPDW010000307.1:0-2143 GCA_046728115.1 Acidobacteriota bacterium
ATATAGAGCACATGCGGATCGGATTCGAACATGTGCTGCGTGCCGTTTCCGTGGTGAACGTCGTAATCGATGATCGCAACCTTCCCGACGCCGTGAGCCCGTGCATGGGCTGCGCCGACTGCGATGCTGTTGTACAGGCAGAAGCCCATGGCGCGATCGCGTTCGGCATGGTGGCCGGGCGGCCTGACCAGCGCGACCGCCGATCGGTGGGCGCCGCCCAGTACTCGCTCGACCGCCTCGACGGCGGCGCCGGCCGCGAGCAACGCAACCTCGTAGGATTCGGGCGAGGTGTACGTATCCGGATCGAGCGCGACGGCTTGGCCGGCGGTTTCTTCGATCAGCCGAATGTACTGTGCATCGTGCACGCGACTGAGTTGCTCCTTCGTCGCCACACGCGGCGCAACCACCTCCGTTCCCCGCGCCTGCCAGCGCTTGGCGACGACTTCCATCACTTCTGCGCGCTCGGCGCGCTCGGGGTGGCCCGGGGGCGTCTGGTGGTCGGCGAAACGATCGGAGTAAATCAGGATGACGGACACGCGGTCGATTATGCCTTCAGCAGCTGAAGCGCGCGCTGTTCCAGCGCCATGAGGCGGCTCTCCATGGCCTGGCGCGCCTGCTCGAGAACCTCGTTGCCTCCATCAGACGAAACCGTGAACGGTTCGCCGATGGCGACGGCAACGGTCGAAAACGGTTTCGGGATCTGCGTCCGATCCCAGCTGTTGACGCTCCAGGACCGTTCGGCCTCGATGTGAAACGGCAGCACCGGGTTACTGGTGGCCTTCGACAGCCAGACGGCGCCGGCTTGCGCGACGCGTGCCGGACCACGCGGGCCGTCCACCGTGAAGGCAGCAGGTCTGCCAGCCGCCATGTCCCGCGTCAGCTGCAGCAGGGCTCTTTTCGCGCCACGCGACGTCGAGCCGCGGGCTGTCCCATAGCCGAATCGCTCGATGATTCCGGCAATCCACTCGCCGTCGAAGTTCTCGCTCGTAATTACTACGATGCCGCGCCGCCGGAAGAAGTAGGTGGCTGTGAAAATGCGTCCGTGCCAGAACGCGAAAATCGGCTGGCGGCCGCTGCGGACGATGGCATCGAGATGCTCCAGCCCTTCGGTGCGCCACCGCAACGTGGCTCCCAAGGCCGCGATCAGGTGATAACCCAGAACCGATATGATCTTTGCCTGAAACCGTTTCGATCTCGAATCGCGCCACGACGAACTGGCCGCGTCGGCCGCTTGCTGAATTGACTCGGTTGTCGTTGTCTTCAATTCACCAACTCACCAGGTCACAACTCACCCACCGGCCGATTTTCACAGTCGCTCTTTCACGAACGTCATGAGGTCCACGAATTGCGTGTCGACCCCAGCACTGGCTTGAGCGCCCTTGAGCATGATCGAGCAGAAGGGACACGCAGTGACGACGGTGCCCGCCCCGGTGTCGCGGAGCTGCTTGAACCGCACGTCGCTGATCCTGCTGCCTGGCTCTTCTTCTTTGTCCGCGAACAGGAGTCCGCCGCCTGCGCCGCAGCAGTACGGATTGTCCCGATTCCGGACCGGCTCTTTGATGTCGCCGCCGAAGCGGGAGAGCAGCGCACGCGGTTCGTCGACTTTCCCGCCGTACCGGCCGAGATAACAGGGGTCGTGAAAGGTGACGGTCGCTTGCCCGATCGCTCGCCCACCCGAATAGCCCGCGCTGCCGCCCCGCGCACGGGTGAGCGCTTCGACAAACACCGATGAATGTACGACCTCGACATCGTAGCCGAACTTCCGGTAGTCGCTGCCAATCGTCTTCACGCAATGCGGGCACGATGTCAGAATCTGTTTTGGCGCGGCCGCTTTCAGGTCGTCGATATTCCCATTGGCCAGCTCCTGAAACATATACTCGTTGCCGGTTCGTTTCGCGGGGTCGCCGTTGCAGCGCTCTTTGGCCAGCACGCCGAACGTCACATCGTGCGCGCGCAGGATGTCGAACAACGACCGCAGCGATTTCTGGAAATCTGCGTCGAACGACCCGGCGCATCCCAGCCACACGAGCACATCGTGCTTCGCGGCGTCGAACGTCTCGAGTCCCGCCGCCTGAACGAACTTCGTGCGCTGATCATACCCAAGCCCCCAGATGTTGCTGCGCCGCTCGAGGTTGTTGTACAT
>JBKPDW010000308.1:0-15331 GCA_046728115.1 Acidobacteriota bacterium
ACAAGGTGTATACGACGCTCGCCAGTCAGTACCATGTGCCGCTCGTGCCGTTTCTGCTGCAGGGCGTCGCGGGTTCCGACACGCTCAACCAGGCCGATGGCATCCATCCGACCGCCGAAGGTGCTCGCATCGTGGCCGACAACGTGTGGACCGTGCTGAAGCCGGTTGTCGACGAGCAGCGCCACAGCGGGCGGTCTGGATCATGATCGAACTACGCGGTGTTTCGCGAACTGTCACGAGCGGAGGCGAACCGCTCACAATCCTCCATCCTTTGACACTGGCCATCCCGGCCGGCCAGTTCGTCGCAGTCGTCGGACCCTCCGGCAGCGGAAAATCAACGTTGCTGGGCCTGATCGCCGGCCTCGACGCTCCGACGACGGGACAGGTGTTGATCGACGGGGTGGATATCACCGCGCTGGGCGAGGACGCCCTCGCCAGACTGCGCGGGGAAAAGATCGGTTTCGTCTTTCAGTTCTTCCATCTCATTCCCTCGCTCACCGCGCACGAAAACGTGGCAGTGCCGATGGAGATTGCAGGCGTGTCGGATGCTCGACCCCGCGCAGACGCGCTGCTCGAGGAAGTGGGACTGACCGGTCGCGGCCACCACTATCCGTCGCAATTGTCCGGCGGCGAACAGCAGCGCGTGGCGCTGGCACGGGCGCTCGCCAACGATCCGCCCATCGTGCTGGCCGACGAACCGACCGGGAACCTGGACACGGCGAACGGTCGCCACATCATGGAACTGCTGCGGAAGATACATACGGTCCGCAAGACCACTGTCGTCCTGGTGACGCACGATGCAGAGCTGGCTGCATTGGCCGAGGCTCGACTCGTCCTGCGTGATGGCCGGGTGATGGAACGGGTCGCATGATGTTCGTCCTTCGGATGGCGGCGCGGGAGACCCGAGCGTCGTGGCGGCGTTTGTTGTTTTTCTTCGTCTGCATCGCGGTCGGCGTGGCGGCGATCGTGGCGCTGCGGTCGGTGATTCAAAGCGTCCGCGGCGTCATCGGCGGGGAAGCCAAGTCGCTCATTGCGGCCGACGTACTGATTGCCACCAACCGCGACTGGACACCGGAGGCACGAGCCACCATCGACACGCGCCTCGCCGAGGTGGGTGCCACCGCACGAACCGAAACCATCGAGACGCCGACGATGGTCCGGCCGGCGGATGGGTCGCGCCAGGTGGCGAAGATGGCGGAACTGCGCGCGGTCCAGTCGGGTTTTCCGCTCTACGGATCCGTCGAGCTCCGCGAGGGACTGACGTACAGCCATGCGCTCCTCGTCGATCACGGCGCTCTGGTCCGGCCGGAGTTGTTGACGTCGCTCGGCGTCGCCGTCGGCGATCAGATCGCCATCGGGCTGGCCACCTTCACGATCCGCGGCGTCATCGCCAAGGAGCCGGGTCGTGGAGTCGGCGACTTCAGCCTCGGGCCGCGCCTGATGATCGATGCGGCCGATCTGCCCTCCACGGGCTTGCTCAATTTCGGCACCCGTACCCGTCGCGTCATTCTGGTCAAGGTCGCGGACGAACGGACGGCCGAGCTCGTGCGCACGCTGCGCGCCGACTTCCGCGAGGAGTTCATCAACACACGGTCGTATCGATCGACCGAGGATCAGGTCGGCCGCGATTTCGATCGCGCCGAAAACTATCTCAGCCTCGTCGGGCTCATCATCGTGATTCTCGGCGGGATCGCAGTGTCGAGCGTCACACGTGTATTCATCCTGCAGAAGATTCGCAGCATTGCCGTGCTCAAGTGCGTCGGCGCGCGCAGCCGGCAGATCGTCACGATCTACGTGCTGCAGGTGATACTGCTCGGTTTCGCCGGCAGCCTGCTGGGTGTCGCCATCGCGCGCGCGGCTATTGCCGCCGTTCCGCTGGCATTGCGGTCGTCCACGTCGCTCCTGGCGCAGGCCCACTACGGCGTCACATGGAGCGCTGCACTCCAGGGCATCGGCGTCGGCGTGCTTGTCTCCCTGCTGTTCTCGGTGGTGCCGCTGCTACACGTGCGGTTCATCAAGCCATCACTGCTGCTGCGCGACGAGAAGGTCAGGCGCCGGACGGACTGGCTGGGCGTGGCCGTCATCGTCGTGGTGACCGTCGCGCTGGTGGCGCTGACGGCATGGCAGGCAGCGTCGCTGCGTGCAGGCATGGTCGTCTGCGCCGGGTTCGCCGGCCTGGCCGTCGTGCTCATGCTGGCAGGCCGCGGACTGATCGTCCTGGTGTCACCGCTCGCCAACGCGCGTTCGTTCCCGCTGCGCCACGCAGTGCTCCACCTGTCGCGCCCGGGCAACCAGACCCGCGTAATCCTGCTGGCCGTCGGTCTCGGTTCGTTCTTCATCGTCGGCATCCGATCGCTTCAAGCCAGCCTGCTCGAGGAGTTTTCCATTCAGACCGCCGCGAACTCGCCGGACATGTTCCTGCTCGACATCCAACGATCGCAGGCGGACGCGGTGCGTGGGTTTCTTGGCGATCCGGTGCACGGCGCCAGTGAGTTTCAGCTGATTCCAGTGCTTCGCGCGCGCGTCGTCGGCGTTACCGGTCAGGAGACGAATCTGAACGGCGCGGAGGAAGTCCGCGAGCGCGGTGTCTCGATCGGACGCGAGTTCACGATCACGTATCGCGATCATCTGGAGGCGAACGAACGAATTCTTGCGGGGGTGTTCTGGAACAGTCCATCCACGGAGCCCGAGGTGTCGGTCGAGCGTCAGATCGCGGAGCGTGCACATCTGCACGTGGGCGACACAATGCGGTTCGACATCCTCGGCCAGATCGTCAGCCCGCGGGTTACGAGCATTCGCAACGTCGAATGGAGGGAATCGCGCAACGGCGGTTTTGTGTTCGTATTTCGCCCCGGCGTGCTCGATAAGGCGCCGCAGACCTATGTGTCGCCGCTGAAAGGACCGTCCGGGCCCGAAGCCCGCGGACGTTTTCAGCACGATTTGGTCGAACGGTTCCCGAACGTGTCGGTGATCGACTTCCGCGAAGTGCTCGACACGCTGCGTGACGTGATGTCGAAGGTGACCCTCGCGATCACCGTCGTCGGCGGCCTGGTGCTCTTCAGCGGCGCGCTGATTCTGATCGGCGCCGTGGCGATGACCAAGTTCCAGCGGGTGTACGAAGCCGCGGTTTTCAAAACGCTGGGCGCAAACACCCGCGTCATTGCTCGAATGCTGCTCTACGAGTACGGCGTGCTGGGATCGCTGGCAGGCCTCATCGGATCGCTGGGCGCGGTGGTCCTGACCTGGAGCGTCAGCCGATATGCCCTCGACATCCCGTGGCGGCTCTTCTGGGCCGAACACGCCGCTGGCGTCGTCCTCACCGCGATTCTCGTGGCGGCCATCGGTGTCTTCTCGAGCCTCGACGTCCTCCGGAACAAGCCGCTCGCGACGTTGCGGGCGGAGTAGTTGATAGCGCTCTGCCGTCACGCTGCGATCACGATCTCAGAAGACCAGCTGGACCTCGCTGGCGCCTTTTCACCGGGACTCGTCACGGTCATCGCCGTGTTTTTCTTCCTGGCGCTCTTCGATTCCGTCGGCACGCTCGTCGGGGTCGGCGAACAGGCCGGCCTGATGCGCGACGGTACACTGCCACGCGCGCGTCAGGCGCTGCTTGAGGACGCGATCGGGACCGTCGCAGGCGCCGCCCTCGGCACCTCAACGGTTACGGCGTACATCGAGAGCGGAGCAGCGATAGCGGCAGGCGGCCGCACAGAGCTTGCAAGTCTGGTGACGGCTGCGATGTTTCTGCTGTCGCTGTTCTTGCATCCGCTCGTTCAAATGGTGAGGGGCGGCCACGCTTCCGGCGGCATTACGCTGTGCCCCGTGATCGCGCCGCCGCTGATTCTGGTGGGCACGATGATGATCGGCGGATTACAGCATGTCGGCTGGGACGACCCCACTGAAGCCATTCCCCGCGTTCCTCACGCTCGTGATGATGCCGCTCGCCGTCAGCATCACCGAGGGCGTGGCGTTCGGGTTGCAGTCGTAGGCGGTGTTGAAGCTCGCAACCGGTCGTGGACGCGAGGCGCATCCGCTGGTTTACGCTTTGGCGATGCTGTTCCTGGGTCGGTACATCTTCCTGCGGTAGATGTTATGATGCAGAGTTGCGCCACCCTGGAGGGGTCGGCCCAGGTCAGGAGTCCCGAACGCATGGATCAGCAGCAGTTGAAGGATGCACTTCTCAAGAAACGCGGCGAAATACTCGGTACCGGCGGCATCAAGCCACTCCAAGCGTCGATGGAAAATAACACCCGCCAGGGTGATATGGCCGATCAGGCGAGCGGCAACAACGAAGTCCACATCCAGCTCAAACTGAAACAGACCGACGCGAAGATTCTTCAGGCCATCGAGGAAGCCCTGTGGCGGATCGACAAGGGGACCTACGGTGTGTGTCGTGACTGCGGCGAGCCGATTGCGGACGCGCGTCTGAAAGCAATCCCCTGGACGCGTGTCTGCATTACATGCAAGGAAAAACAGAACGCCTGAGCGATGTCCTCTGACGCGCTCCTCTCGGTACTGCAGGAGTTCTACCGGGACACACTCGGACGGCTGTTGCAGCATCAGGCAGGAGCCCGGCTGATTCGTCAGTACGACGTCAACAACACATATCAGTACATCATCAACCGTGAAGAGGCGCACCTGTCGTGGCTCGCAACGGCCATTCGCGAGCTCGGCGGCACGGTTGACGACAGCGCGACCGAACCCGATCGCGGATCCGCCGGCAAGGATGCCGCGCGTAACGTGATGGAGGAGGACGCGTGCGAGGCGCAGGCATTTGTACAGCGCTGGCGGCCGCGTGTTGAGTCCATCGGCAACGCGCGGCACGCGAAAATGCTCGGCGTCATTCTCGGCGAGGTGCTCGAGCAGCAACGCTTCTTCGAGCAGGCGCTGGCCGGACGCACCGATCTCCTCGGCCGGAGAGGCGTCCAGCTCGAGCCTTCGGCCGGCGACGTCCTGCCCGAGCGGTGGATCGAATAACCGTCCGGCAGTTCGACAGGTCGTGCCGTGATCGCTGCCGTCGCGTTGGGATCAAACCTCGGGGATCGTCGCGCGCACCTCGACTTCGCGATCGATCGACTGCACTCGCTCTTCACGCAGCTGACGGTGTCAACCTATCGGGAAACCGTGCCGGTCGGCGTCACCCGTCCGCAGCCGCTGTTCCTGAACGCGGCGACAGTGGGTGAGACCACACTCTCGGCACGGAGCCTCCTGGATTCGTTGCACGAGATCGAGCGTGAGCGCGACCGTCAGCGGCCCTACGTGAACGCGCCGCGAACGCTCGACCTCGACCTTATTCTGTTCGGCGACGCGGTGATTGAAGAGCCGGGACTGATCGTGCCGCATCCGCGATTTCGCGAGCGACGATTCGTGCTTGAACCGCTCGCGGAGATTGCGCCGATGATGATCGATCCCGTTACGGGCCTGGCGGTCGCGGCGCTGTTCGAACGTCTGTAGTCTCTACTCCCTCTCCCTTGGCCGCGGCATCGGACGCGGCATTGGCATCGGGTGCGGCACCGGAATGTCCAGCGACGCCAGTGCTTCGGCTATAGCGTCCGGAATTGCCGCGCGGGCGGCCGCCATCGCTTCGGGGATTGACGCCTCGGCCGCGCCTATCGCCTCCGGGATCGCGGCCTCAGCGGCGGCAATTGCCTCGGGAATCGACGCCTCGGCCGCAGCCATGGCTGCCGGAATCGAGGCTCGAGCGGCGGCGAGGGCTTCCGGTATCGATGCGCGGGCTGCCGCGAGCGCGTCTCCGATGTGGTCCTCGCGCTCACGCCGTTTCCGCTCCCGCTCCACTTCCGGACGCGGCTCGCCCGGCCGCCGCAGCGAGATGGTTCCGCCGAACGACTCGAGTTCGAGATGCGCGCTGCCGTTGCCCAGCGTCAGGGTGAAGCGCTTCCGCGGGCTCTGATCGTCCTGCTTGACCGGGAACGTCGAGCGGAAGCTGCCGTTGTAGGTGCGGACCATCAACGTGGCGTTCACGCGTTCGGGTACTGCCACCGCGATCATCCCGTTGTGCGTCGTCAGCCGGTACATGCCCCTGTCCTTGATGGGGCCGTCGTAGGAAATGTTGCCGTTGACAGTGTAGAGATCCACGTTGCCCGAGTCGATGCGGTCGAGGATGATGCTGCCGTTGGTCGTCTCGGCTGACAGATCGCCGCTGATATCCGCCAGGTGCATGCCTTCGTTGACGGCACGGACCTCGACACGGCCTTTCGCCTTCTGCAGGTTCACGGCGCCCTGAATGGACTTCAACGTTATAACGCCCGAACCGCCGGTGATGTCGATGTCGCCGCGGGTGGTTTCCACCGTGATATCGCCGCCGACGCCGTCCATGGATACGTCGGCGTAGGTGCCGCTGACGCCGATCGCCATCCACTTCGGCACAGTGATGGCGTAATCAAGCGAACGAGGCGGCCCGCCGCGGACCGAACGCGAGCGGATGCTCAACGTCTGCTCGCCCGGCTTGATGTCCACTACTTCGCGATCCGAGTGGGTCACCTCGACGCGGACGGCGTCCCTGTCCCAGACCTTGATCGATACGTCGCCGGCGAAGTTGTTGACGTCGAGCTTCGTGCCCTTCGTCACCGGCACGGTCTGATCGGTCGCCGTGATGGCCATCAAGGCCACCAGCACATGTCCAAGCATCGTCGTCCTCTTCTAATCCCGATCCCTAATCACTAATCCCTGATCCCTAATCACCAGTCCCAAGGTTCGTCCGTCAGTCCATATCGCTCGCAAGCGCCGTAGCCCGACGCAGCAAATCCAACTTACGGCGTCGTGCCTCGACCAGGTGGCTGCTCAGATAACTGTTGGACGGATCGGCCGCGAGCGCTTCGCGAGCCTGGCGGATCGCCTCGTCGATCGTCGTCAGGTTGTGCTCGACGATGGCGATCGTCGCGGTGTCGAGCCGTCCGCGCCCCAGCTTGAGCGCCTGTTCGAGATCCGCGACCGCCGCGTCGTACTGCTGATCGGCGAGCGCGACTGGTTCAGCGACTCCCTCGGCAAAAGGCTGGCGCTCCACGAC
This sequence comes from Acidobacteriota bacterium, assembly GCA_046728115.1. Classification (GTDB taxonomy): domain Bacteria; phylum Acidobacteriota; class Vicinamibacteria; order Vicinamibacterales; family CAVVIG01; genus CAVSWN01. The sequence continues at coordinate 7,028 of JBKPDW010000308.1, forward strand.
CGACGATGCCGTACTCTGTGGATCGACCGGGCGCGAGGCCTCGGCCGATCGCGCCATTTCGACTGCGCTGCCGCGCGGCAGCGACCATACGAGACCGCCAGATACAGCCGCGATCAGCAGGCTCGCCGCCGCGAGTTGCGGCAACGTGAACGTGACGTGTCTGGGTGTGCGCAACAGGAACGGCATGACGTTCGCGGACGCACCCTCGATCCGGGCACTGATGCCGGGCCATAAATCAGCCTGGGGGGGCCGCGGTTCGAGCCGACCTGTGCGCTGCACGACCGCTCGCAACTCGGCGAGCACTGCAGCGCACGCTGGGCATCCGTTCAGGTGCGATTCAACCGCCAGCTGTTCATCCGGCGGCAATTCGCCATCGAGATAATCCGACAGCCTGTCCGTGAACTCTTCGTGGTGACTCATAAGCCGCTCAAGTGTTTCCGCATCAACATCCGCGCCCTGTGCAGCTGCCGCTTCGACGTGCCGCTCGTGATGCCCAGCAGCGCGGCGATTTCGCGGTGCTTGTGTCCCTCGACGTCGTGCAAAATGAAAATCTCACGGGCGCCCTCGGGCAGCTGTTCGATCGCAGCTTCGAAATCGACCCGCAGGTCCGCGCGAGCCGGCGCAACCATCACGTGGTCGAGCGCCGCGGGGTCGTCCGTCACCCGCTCGCGCTGGATAGCGAGCGACCGCCGGCGCTCGATGACAACGTTCACAGCGAGGCGATGCAGCCAGGTGCTGAACGCCGATTCGCCCCTGAACTGACCCAGCTTCTGCCAGGTCCGCACGAAGATGTCCTGAGTCACCTCGTCCGCGATCTGGCTGCCGAGCATGCGGCGCGTCAAACTGTGAATCCGCGAGACGTGCAGCCGGTAGATCCGCTCGAAGGCAGACGCGTCTCCGCTGGCCGCCAGCGCCACGTCACTGTCGATTCGGTTCTGTATCAGCGCATCGCCGCCGAACGCCATTGCAGCGGTTGTCACGGCCCTTACAAGCGATTGGACGGGCTCAGCTTACAGGAAGGTTGACTCGGAGGTGCCAGGTGGCGGGACGGATAGGCGAAACGAGGCGAGGGAGGTAGCCACGAAGGCATGCCGGGCTAGTCGGCGGTCGGTTGTGGCTCGTTCCAGCTCGTCCTGCGGCACGTCGTGCCGCTGACGAGGGATTGGGCGAAATACAGGCCTCCCAGCAGCAAGCATTCCGCGAACGTCGCGCCACGGGAGTAGCCGTAGATCAACGGCCGCCAGAACACGGGATTCTCCAGAAATCTCATCCCTTTGTCCGCGTTTCGGTAAAAGCGGGTCGAAATGGCCCAGGTGAGCGCGGTGTCGGGTAGGACCGACCGCCACAAGCGTCGGTAATACGACCGGTGCGACCGCCGGCCACGGGCGACCTGACAGGCCGTCACGCCCGCCAGGCGGCCGCTCTCTATCGCGTGATAGATACCTTCGCCGGTCTGCGCGTCCGCAAACCCGCCGGCATCTCCAACGATATATACGGGCACTGACGGTGTCCGAAGCCGGAAGCCGCCGACGGGAACCGTGTGGGCTTCGAATCCTTCCAGCGGATCACCCGTAGGTAACGCATCCTTGGACGCCATGTAATCCACGAGACACTTGCGCAGGTTCTTCGAGGTGGCCGCCAGGGTGTACAGACCGATCGACAGGTGGTCATCTTTCGGAAAAATCCAGCCGTATCCGCGCGGTATGACGCCGTAGTCGAAGCACGGCACGAACCGCTCGCTGGACGCGAGACGGGCTCGGGCGACGTTCACCTCCACGGCCGCTGCGACGCCCCGCGGCTTCGAAATGCCGAATGTCCTGTTGACGATGCTGTAGGCGCCATCAGCGCCGACGAGTTGCGGCGCGGACAGCAGTCGTTTCGTCGTCCGGACACGGAACATTCCGTCATAGACGATATGTTCTACGCGCTCGCCATCCAGGAATTCGAACCGCTCACGCTCGCGATTCTGGCGGACGAGATCATTGTCGAACTCGGGACGGCACACAAAGAACACGATGGGATTTGAGCCGGAGAACCGGTTGATGCGCTTTCCCCAGAGGTTGAACTCGACATTCCTGGAGGTCCGCCGGACGGACGGACTGACGTCGAGCGCAAGCGCGCGCTCGGCCTTGGGGGTCATCCCGCCCGCGCATGGTTTGGTCCTCGGAAATCGACGCGCGTCGACTTGAACGACCGTCAGACCGCCATCCAGCGCGATCCGGGCGGCGTTCGAGCCTCCCGGACCGGCGCCGACGATGATGATGTCGTACATGGCAGGGATTCAGGGGTTAGGGCAACCCCTGCCCTTTAAATCCGCTCAACCGCCGGCCGATTTGTGCGTCGCACCAGCCGTTTGAACGCCGCGGCGGGGCTCCACTCGCGGAGATCGTCGAAGTACGAGTACACGACCGGCGTGACGAGGAGCGTCAGCAGCAGGCACAGCATCTGACCGCCGATGATCGTCACCGCCATCGATGCGCGCGAACCCGCGCCGGCGCCGCGGCCGAGCGCGATCGGAATCATGCCGGCGACGATGGAGATTGTCGTCATCAGAATCGGGCGTAGCCGCACGTGATTGGCGGCGATCAGCGCTTCGTGACGCTCCATGCCCTGCGCACGCAGCGTATTGGTGTAGTCGACCTGCAGGATCGAGTTCTTCTTGACGATCCCGAACAGCATCATCAACCCGATGGCGCTGTAGACGTTGATCGTCATGCCGAACGCCATCAGGGCCAGCAGCCCTGCCGGCAGGCTGAGTGGCAGCGACGTCATGATCGTCAGCGGATGCACGAAGCTGTTGAACTGCGACGCCAGCACCATGTAGATGAAGATCACGGCGAGGATCATGGCGATCGTGAAGTTGTTCGACGCCTCGGCCAGCGTGCGGGCGCTACCGCCGAACACCGCCTGGTAACCGGGCTTGAGGTGCAGCTCTTCCACCTTGGCGCGCGCCGCTGTGAGCACTTCGCCGAGCGGGCGGCCCTGGAGGTTGGCGTTCACCGAAATCTGCCGCTGCCGGTTGTAGCGATCGATGGAGGCGGGGCCCGATTCGTGCGAGAGCTGTGCGACGTCGCTGACACGCACGGTGCGGCCGATGCCCGGGATACCATTGGCGCCGCCCCCGCCGGTGCCCGGGCCAGGGTTGATCAGCAAATCACCCATGGTCGCGGGGGTGTTCCGGTACGGCTCGTCGAGGCGCAGCACGACCTTGAACTGATCGTCTCCGTCCTTGTACTCCGATACTTCCTCGCCGCCGACGAGGGTTCGAAGGTTATTGGCGAGCGAATCGATGTTGACACCCAGGTCGGCAGCGCGGGCGCGGTCCACGTTGATGCGGAGTTCGGGCTGCGTCGCCTCGAAGTTGGTGTCGACGTCGACGACTCCTGGGATCTCTCGCACCTTTTCCATCAGGACGAGCGTGTACTTCTGCAACTCCTCGATGTCGGGGCCCTGAATGAGGATGTTCAAGCGATTGAAGTTACCGCCACCGCCGCCCCCGCCGCCGGGCCCGCCGCCTGGACCTCCACGGCCCCCGCCGCCGCTCGACGCGCCGGAAATGTCGGTGCCGCCGGAGACGCTGATACGTGCGCCCTGGTACTTCCGGAGCATCTGACGGACGCGGATCATCATCTGCTGCTGCGAGGTCCCGCGCCGTTCCTCGAGCGGCACCATGGTGATATTGAAGTTCGCAAAGCCCGCATTGACGTTCTCCATGATCCGGTACATGTGCGGCAGCGCGAGCACTTCCTTCTCAATCGGTTTGACGAATTCCTCCGTGCGCGCATAGCTGGTGCCGCGCGGCAGGCGCACGTTTATGCTGAACTCGCCCTGATCATCGTCCGGGACGAGCTCTTTTCCGACTCGCGGATAGAGGAACGCCGCAGACGCGACGACCACCGCCGCCAGGGCGACCATCACGGCGCGATGGTGCAGCGACCAGACCAGCATCTTGCCGTAAAGCGCGTCCATCTTCGAGTAGAGCCCGCCCGATTTCGTGTTCGAACGATCAGATCCGGCGTCCTCGGGCTTCAGCCACCAGGCACAGAGCGCGGGCGTCAGCGTGAACGAGACGAACATCGAAATCATGATCGCCGCCGCCGACGTCAAGCCGAAGCTGTAGAAATAGCGTCCGATCTGACCGGTCATGAACGCGACCGGCACGAAGATGACGACGAGCGAGAGGGTGGTCGCCATCACCGCGAGACCGATCTCACGCGTGGCGTCTGCCGCCGCCTCCTTGGGTGTGACCTTCTTTTCTTCGACGAACCTGAAGATGTTCTCCAACACGACGATGGCGTCGTCGATCACGATGCCTGTGGCGAGCGACAGCGCCAGCATCGTCATGTTGTTCAGCGTGAAGCCGAACACTTTCATGAACGTGAACGTGCCGATAATCGAGGTGGGCACCGCCAGGGCGGCGATGATCGTGACGCGCAGGTTGCGGATGAAAATGAACACGACGAAGCTGGCCAGTAGGCCGCCGACGACCAGGTGCAGCTGGATGTCCTCGAACGACCGCCGAATGAAGCGCGACTGGTCGTTGCCGATGCTGATCTGGACGTCCTGTGGCAACGTGGGCCGGATCTGGTTGAGCCGCGCCTGCACGCGATCGACCACCTCCACTGTGTTGGTGCCCGACTGCTTCCGGACGGCGACCGTAATGGCGGACACACCGTCCAGTCGCGTCGAGTTGCGGATCTCCTGTACGGCGTCGGTCACCCGCCCGATGTCTGCAAACGTGATGACGGATCCGTCGTTGCGGTACGCGATGACGATCCGGTTGAAATCCTGCACGGTGCGGATGCGTCCCATCGTACGGAGCGCCACTTCTGAAGGACCAGTCGTGAACGATCCGCCGGGAATCTCGATGTTCTGACGCGTGATCGCGTTGCGCACCTGGTCCACAGAAAGGCCATAGGCGCTCATGCGGTCCGCGTTGAGCAGCAGCTGGATCTCGCGCTTCCGCTCGCCCATCAGCATCACCGAGCCCACGTCCTTCACCGTCTCGAGCGCCTGCTTCACCCTCTTGTCGGCGATCTCGGTCAGCTCCTTGCGATCGCGTGGACCAAAGACGGCGAAGCTGAAAATGGGCGCCGCGTCGGGGTCGATTTTCTGAATGTTCAGTGGGCGAGTATCGCGTGGGAACTGGTTCACGATGCCGGCGAGCTTGTCGCGGACATCCTGAACCGCGGTCTCGATGTCGCGCTCCAGCGTGAACGTGATCGTGACACGCGAGTTGCCCTGGTCCGAGGAAGCGCGCAGCTCGTCGATGCCGCTGATCGTGTTGACCGCTTCTTCGATGCGCTTGGTCAGCTGCGTTTCTACCTCTTCCGCGCTCGCGCCCGGCAGGTTTGCGTTGACGCTGACGACGGGGCTGTCGGTCCGCGGCATCAGGTCGAGGCCAAGGTCCTCGTAGGACACCGCCCCCAGCACGACAAGCGCCGCTGTCATCATGATCGCGAAGACGGGACGCTTGACGCTGACGTCGGACAGAATCATTGACGGCCTCCCTCGTCGGCGCCGCGGCTCTCGCCACGTCCACGGCCGCGCCGTCCCCCTCCCGGCGCGCCTCCGCTGGGTGCGCCGCCTTCATCGTCGCCGTTGCCGGCGATCCGCACGTTCGTGCCGGTCGCGAGCTGATTGAGATTCGACGACGCCAGCGTCTCCGTGCCTTTCAACCCGTCGGGAATCTCCCAGAGCTTGCCCTGGTGCGCGCCGAGCGTGACGACCTGCTGCCGCGCCTTCCCCTGCTCGATGACGAACACCGTCGAGACGCCCGCCAGCGTCGAGACGGCGTCTTCGGACACGGCCATGACGTTCTCGTCGAGCTTCGTGGCGATCGTGCCCTTGGCGAAGAACCCGGGCTTCAAATGGCGGTTCGCGTTGTCGACAACCGCCTCCACCGGAAATGTGCGCGTCGCCTGATCGACCGCGGGGCCGACGTAGGCGATCTTGCCGTCGAAAGCCTCGTTCGGAAACGCTTCCACGCGGAACTCGACCCGCTGACCGGCCCTGATGACGCCGGCGAATTTTTCCTGCACGGCGGTCTTCAGCTTCAACGGGTGCATCTGAACGATCGTCGCCACCGGCGTGTTTTCGCGAATGTACTCCCCCGGCTGAACGAGCCGCTCGGACACCGAACCGGCCACCGGCGCCTTGATCACGGCGTCGTTCACCTTCTTTTGCGCCAGTTCGAACGCCGCACGACGGTCCTGCAGCGTGGCTTTCAACGCGTGCACGGTGTCGAGCGCGGCCTGGTAGTTGGCCTCGCCGACCTTCAACCGCGTTTCCGCTGTGTCGTAATCGACCTGCGACATCAGGCCGCGCCCGTGCAGCTGCTCCGCCCGCTTGAACGTGCTGCGCGCATCGTCGCGGTTAGCCATTGCCTGACGCACCGAAGCGATCTGATCGTCGGGCGGCGGCTGCCGATCCCGCGTGCGATCGATCCCGAGCTGCGCCTCCACCTGGCGAAGCTGACTCTCCGCCCGATCGAGTGCGAACTGAAGCTCCTGCGGTTCGATGGTAACGAGCACATCGTTCTTGCGCACTTCGGTGCCGAGTTGAACGGGCACGTCGCGGACGCGCCCCGCGACCTCGCTGCTGATCTTTGCCTGATCGGGAGAGAGCAGCGTGCCCGCCAGATCCACCTGACGCTGAATGGACATGCGCTGAATGCCCGTGGTCTGGACACTGATCGCGCCGCCGCCGCCCCGGCCTCCACGACCGCCCGCAGCGGAGGCATCAGGCGAGGCTTTTTGACACGCCGTCGCCAGGCCCGCGAGGACGACGACGACGATACCTGCAGAATGTGTGCGCACGAACACCTTTCGTTTACGTTGATTGAGCTTCCGCAGCCGGCGCATGCACCTCGCGCCGCCGCGGTTCGCTCGTGTGAGCGGGACGCCGGCCGGCGAGTCGCATCCGTGCGCCTTCGATATACACATAGTAGACGGGTGTGATGTACAGCGTGAGCAGCTGAGACACCAGCAGCCCGCCGACGACTGCCAGCCCCAACGGACGTCGCGATTCAGCTCCCGCGCCCCAACCGAGGGCGATCGGGAGCGTACCGACCAGAGCGGCCATCGTCGTCATCATGATCGGCCGGAAGCGCACGAGACACGCTTCGTGGATCGCTTCGCGCGGCGATTTGCCGTGCTCGCGCTGCGCATCGACAGCGAAGTCGACCATCATGATCCCGTTCTTCTTCACGAGGCCGACCAGCATGATGACCCCGACGAAGGCGTACAGCGACATCTCCGTCCTGAAGATGAGCAGCGTCAACAGCGCGCCGAATCCGGCGGAGGGCAGGCCTGAGAGAATCGTCAGCGGATGGGTGAAGCTCTCGTAGAGAATGCCGAGCACGATGTAGATCACGACGATCGCCATGATCAGAATCAGTCCGAGCCCCTGCAGCGACTCCTGAAACGCCTGTGCTGCGCCCTGGAACGTTGTCGAAATCGTCGACGGCAGAGTGGTGGCCGCCGTCTGTTTGATCGCCTCCACGGCGTCACCGAGTGCGTAGCCTGGCTTCAGATTGAAGGAAATCGTCACCGAAGGGAGCTGCCCGGTGTGGCTCACCACCGAGGGCCCCACGTTCGTCCGCACCCTGGCGACCGTATCGAGCGGAACCAGGCGACCGGTGTTCGAGCGGACGTACAACAATGACAACGCCGCCGGGTTGTTCTGGAATTCCGGCGCGACCTGCATGATCACCTGGTACTGGTTGTTCGGGGCGTAGATCTGCGATACCTGGCGCGTGCCGTACGCGTTGTACAGCGCCGTCTCCACCTGGTTGGCTGACAGGCCGAGCGCTGAAATCTTGTCCCGATCCATGTCGACGCGTACCTGAGGATTCCTGAGCTGCAGATCGCTGTTGACGTCCTCGAGCCCGGGAAGGTCGCGCAGCTTGCCTTCGAGAATCGGCGCCCAGTTGTACAGTTCATCCGTGTCCGTATCCTGGAGCGTGAACTGATAGAGGCTCCGCTGCGGTCCCTGATTGCCCAGATTGATCGGCGGCTGGTTGATCATGAATACCCGGATACCGGGCACCTGCGAGAGCTTCGGACGCAACTCGGCCATCACCTGTTCGACGCTCTTCTTCCGCTCCCTGCGCGGTTTGAGGTCGACCGAGATCTGACCGGAGTTGAGCGCGCCGCCGCGAGGGCCGCCGCCCGCATTGGTGCTGAATGCCAGCACGTTGGGATCCTTTGCGACGATCTCGGCCACCTGCAGCTGGTGGCGGACCATTTCGTCGAAGCCGATGCCCTGAATGGCCTCGGTGCTGATGTTGAACCGGCCCTGATC
>JBKPDW010000309.1:0-8213 GCA_046728115.1 Acidobacteriota bacterium
GCGCATGCGTGTACTGCGTGGTCGTGGGATCGATAACAGCGACGTCGAACGAGAGGAGCCCGTCGTCGTTCTGAACCAGGCGCTCGTCAATATGGCGTTTCCCGGTCAGGAAGCGATCGGACAGCGTGTCAGGCTCGGGAACCCGTCGCTCGCGCGGGGCACGCCCGAATGGCTGAGCGTTGTCGGTGTCGTGGCCAATACGCCTATCTTCGGGCTCGCGGAGGCGGCTCCGTTTCCGCAGCTGTACATGCCGATTTTTGCCTCTCGTCCTGTGAACAATGGTCCCCGCCTTGACGCCATGAGCTACGTCGTCCGTACGGCCTTGGGGCCTGAGACGCTGACCGATCCGGTGCGCCGCGTGATTCACGAGGTCGATGCGAACCTGGCAGTCGCACAAGTGCGCACGTTACGAGACGTCCTCGACCGTGCGGCGGCGCAGATGGCGTTCACTATAGTGCTGCTGGCGATTGCGGCCGGCGTGTCGTTGATGCTCGGGGTCATCGGCATTTATGGTGCGATGTCCTACATCGTCAGTCAGCGGACTGCGGAGATTGGTGTGCGCGTGGCGCTCGGCGCCGAGCCCGGCAGCATTGCGCGGATGATCGTGCGGCAAGGGGGCTTCGTAGCTTTAGGCGGCATCACGGTTGGTCTCGCGGCGGCATTCGCTGGCACTCGCCTGATCCAATCACTGCTGTACGGTGTCAGCCCGCACGATCCCGGAGTGTTTGCCGGAACGACAGCGGTCCTGCTTGCGGTGGTCCTGCTCGCGTGTTGGTTCCCGGCACGTCGAGCGGCTCGACTCAGCCCTCTCGACGCCCTTAGAACGGAATAGGGAGTCAAGGTGAGAATCCCGCGCTGGCTTGACCCCTGGCGCGCGAGACGCGAGCTCGAAGAGGACCTCGCCCGTGAGCTCGAGATCCACCTTGACCTTGCTCGCGAAGAACACACGGAACGCGGTCTGTCGCGTACGGCAGCGACACACGCCGCGCAGCAGCAGTTGGGCAGCGTCACGTATGTGAGAGAGGAGATGCGCGAAATGTGGGGCTGGATGTGGCTCGAGCGAATCGTCCAGGACGTGCGCTATGCGCTCCGCATGATGCGGAAGAGCCCAGGCTTTGCCGCAATCGCACTCTTCACGCTGGCGATTGGGATCGGCGCGAACACCGCCATCTTCAGCGTGGTTGATCATCTGTTCTTCCGCCCATTCCCCTTCCGAGACCCTGACCGACTGGTCGCGGTCCACGAGCTCCTCCGCATCAGCGGGCCGACCCGCGCCACACCGGTCAATTTGGCGCACTTCCAGGAATGGCGACGCAGCTGGCAGTCCGTCGAAGACTTGGCCGCGATCGGCGGCCTGCGCATGAGCCTCACCGGTGTCGGAGAGCCGGAACGGCTACAGACGATGCGCGTGTCCGCGAACCTCTTTTCGCTGATCGGCGTTCAGCCCCGGCTGGGACGAACCTTTGCGGCCGAGGAAGATCAACTCGGTAGCGACCACGTCATCCTCTTGAGTGACGACTTCTGGCACCGCCGTTTCAATGCCGATCCCCGCGTTGTGGGTCGTACGGTCGCCCTCAATAGCGAGCCGTACGAAATCGTCGGCGTCCTTCCGCCGTTCTCATTTCCAAAGGTCAGCGAGCTGTTCCCAATGGTCATCGCGACGACGTCGTCGCCGCAGATCTGGAAGCCCCTCGGAGGCACCGCAGGGGAACTCGCTGGCACCGGATTCAACTTTGCGTGCCTCGCCCGGCTGAAGCCAGGCCTCTCTATCGCACAAGCGGTGTCAGCCCTGAATACGTTGCAAGAGACTCTGCCCCAGCCTGCGCCTGGATTGAAGGCATCGGCGAACGTTGTTCCCCTCGTTGACCAGGTCGCGGGGCGAGTGCGCAGCGGCCTGACGCTGATGTGGGCCGCCGTCGGCGCGCTGCTGTTGATCGGATGCGTCAACATGGCGAACCTCCTGCTCGCGAGAACGCTGAGCCGGCGACGCGAGATGGCGATTCGAACGGCCATCGGGGCCAGCTGCGGGCGGCTCGTACGGCAAATGCTGGTGGAGAGCGTCGTCATGTCTGTCATGGGCGGCATGGTGGGCGTCGCGGCCGCCTACTGGGCGCTGCATGTGATTGTCTCTGCGGCACCAACGGATTTGCCACGAGTGAACGAGATCCAGATCGATCCACGCGTCCTGACATTTGCCGTGTGCGTGTCGCTGCTCACAGGCGTGCTCGTGGGAGTGCTGCCGGCATGGCGCCTCGGAATCCTGCACCCGATTGACGCACTCAAGTCCGGCTCGATGTCCGTGACGTCCACCCGGAATGCGGGTCGGGTTCGTGCACTCCTAGTCGCCTGCGAAGTCGCCGTCAGCGCCGTGTGCCTCGTTGCCGGCGGACTCCTGGTGCACAGTTTCTGGAACCTCTTGCAGGTGGATAGTGGATTCGCGGCCAACCGCGTGCTGACCATCGACGTGAGTCTGCCGATTCAGCGTTACGCCACACCGCTTGCTCGCTCGACATTTATTCGAACAACTCTTGAACGCGTGCAGGCTCTGCCCGGCGTCGTTGCAGCCAGCGTGTCGAACAAGTTGCCGCTGACGGGCGAGGGCGGGAACGCGGCCTTGTGGCCAGAGCGGTCGACAGCTGTCTCCAATAGCATCGTGGGAGATGTTCGACCCGTTAGTCCCGACTACTTCCGCACGATGGGCATTCCTTGGCGCCACGGACGGCTCTTTACTGAGACCGACCGCAACAGCAGCATCGCCGTCGTGTCCGCCGTTGCGGCAGAAAGTCTCTGGCCCGGCGAAGATCCGATTGGGAAGCAGTTCCACATCGGCGCTCGGACGTTACCGCCCATCCAAGTCGTCGGCATCGCCGGGGACGTGCGCGGTGTAAGCCTCGATCGGTCTCCCTCGCCGACGGTGTATTTGCCGTACTGGCAGAGCGTCATTCCGCCAGGCGTGAACAGCATGGATCTCGTTCTCGTCGCCCGGACGACGGCAGACCCGATGACCGTCTCGTCCTCTCTACGGGGATTGATCCACGACATGGATCCAGAGCTGGCCTTGCCAGCGTTTCGAACGATGGATGATGTCGTGGCTGATTCCTTCGGGCAACGCCGGTTTCAAATGGCTTGGTGTTGCTCTTCGCTGCTGCCGGAACGCTCCTGGCGAGTCTTGGTATTTACGGTGTCGTGTCGTACTCCGTGGCCCAACGGACGAACGAGATGGGCATTCGGCTCGCGCTGGGCGCGCTGCCCAGCGACATTCGACGCCTCGTCATCACACAGGGATTCACGCCTGTTCTGATCGGGCTCGGCGCAGGCGTACTCGGATCCGTCGGAGTCGGTCGCTTACTCGGCACCCTGTTGTTCGGCATCACACCGACCGATCCGCTCACCTTGACTGCGGTGGTTGCCGTATTCGTCACTGTCGCGCTCGCCGCGATGTATGTCCCGGCACAGCGCGCAATACGTGTCGATCCGCTGCAGGCGCTTCGCCAGGACTAGCACTGCTGAGAACCCAACCTGCGCACCATCACGGTCACAGGTCGACCAGCATGCTCGCCTTTGTCGATGGTCGTCCAGCCAAGACGCGCGTACAGCGTCTGCTTGTCGAATGTGAAGAGAAACAGACGCGGAAAGCCGAGCGACGCGGCTTCTGTCGCCAGTCGGTCTGAGAGTGCGGACCCGATGCCGTTCCTACGATATGCGGGCAGAACGAGAACGCTCGCCAGCCACGGCGTTAGGTGCGCATGCGAATCCAGATCACATTCCACGAGACAGCCGACTCCCGCAAGCGCATTGTCAACCGTCGCGATCAGCGCAGTCGGAACCTGACCGCGCTGCGCGCGCTCGACAAACCGGCGCTCGCTGTCAGTTATAGAGAGCGACGGCGACAAGCTCGCCCACGCGTGTTGATGCGCCCGCGCGAGTTCGGGGATCGTATCGAGCCGATCCGCGAGGTATTCAAATCGACAGTTCATCAAGAGACACGCAGATTGTTGTCTTCTCAGTAATCCGAACGCAGCACCATCATCGGGTCGACACGCGCAATTTACCCTCCGGCGCGCCACGCGGCGCACGCGAACCCTGTGATTGGCCTCAGGTGCGTGTGAGTGTCAGTTGGGCCTTCGACATTTCGCATCAATTGTGCATTCGTTCCGATAGAGCGGCCCGAGGCAGAAACCTCGATGACGCGCGCTCAGCGCACGGGAGCCACGCTCGCTTCGTACTCCGTCGGACACCCAAATCCTTCCACCTTCACGCCCAATCGTCGCAGCGCATCGAGCGCCAGCAGGCGCTGATAGGTATTGAAGGTGATCACGTGGGCGAACATCCCGCCAAAGGAGAACGTCTCCGGTGGCTCGCATAGGGCATCGACGAACGTGTCGCTCCACGCGTTGCGGTTCCGCACATCCGTGAGAATCCGCCTGAACTCCGCGTCCGATTTCTCCAGCCGGGCGATCAATGCGTCCGGTGTGCTCCTGGTCGGCGTCTTGTCGTGAACATCAGGCGGCGCCTCGCCGCCGGTGAGGGCTGCGGTCCACACCTCTTTCGTGAGGACGAGCCGCCGCAGCAGGTCGCGCAGGCTTTGCGCAGGCGAGTCCCAGGGAAACACCTTCGCTGGATTGTTGAGCGGCCGATCGAGCTGCTCGTCGCTGAGGCCGCGCGCGTGTTCCAACAGTTTCCTGACGTGATACGAGTCGGCGCCCGCAAACAGTTCGAACAGATCCATCGTGTCTCCTCCTGAGCCTGAAGCGGGAGCACTGAAGTGGATCGCGTTCGGCGCTGACAGATGGAAATGCGTGGCGCCCATCCGCCGGTACAGACTCGGCGAGATCCGGAACGCCCGCCGGAACGCGTGCGTGAACGCCTCCAGCGAACCATAGTGCGCGTCGAATGCGATGTCCGTGACCGACAGGCGGGTTCGTCCCAACTGCCAGGCAGCACGCTCCAACAACAGGCGCCGCCGCATCGCAGCGGGCGCCTCGTCCACCATTGCGCGGAAGACGCGGAAGAACTGTGTCCGGCTGCGATATGTCTGACGCGCCAACCGCTCGCTGTCGGCCTCCTGGTCCAGCGAGTTCATGACGACGTCCGAGAGTCGTTCCGCCTCCGAGGCTCCGCTCATAGCTTCATGCTCGAGGTGAGTGTAGCGGGACCGATCGGCGTTGCGCCTGATTGTGCGTCCCAATTTTCGCTCAGGCTTCAGTCCGCGACACGGCTGGTCTCTTCGGCAGCCACTGGACCGAGGAGGTCCCACCGATTCCCTTCGAGATCAAGAAATACCGCCACTTGCCCGTACGGCTCCAGACGCGGTGCCGAAACGAACTCGACGCCGGCCGCGACCATCCGGTCATAGGCAATCTTGAAATCATCGACTCGCAGGAAGAACCCGACACGGCCTTCGAACTGCCTTCCCACGATCCCCGTTTGGTGCTCGCCGTCGGCGCGCGCGAGCAGGATGCCGGTCGTACCCCCGCGAGGTCGAACGACAACCCAGCGCTTCGGGCGGCCATCGTTCGTCAACGCCGGCCGATCCTCAACGAGGTCGAAGCCCAGGCGGTTCACGAAGAAACCGATCGCCGGGTCGTACTCGCGAACGACCAGCGCCACCAGTTCCAGATTTGACATCAAACCCCGGTCTCCGTCAGTCACGGCCTCCACCGTTCGCGGATCATCATCAGGGAGCGGGCCAACGTGACTCAACCAGCCGGCGCGCGCCAACAATTCACCGGCGACTTCCGTCACCGACCGCCCGTCGTTCTGCAGCGAAAAGTCTTCAAGGTGCGCATCGTCGAGTTGGGCGTTTAGCTCCACGACACGTGCCAGGAACCTGTTCTGAAGGATCCCTGGTTCGCGTAACCTTACCCGTCGCCGCATCGTCTCGATGCCTGCCGTCAATCGGCAAACGGTGATGGCCGCTCCCGGCACGGCCGTTCGAATTCGCTCGATCTCGCCTCGGCGTCCGACTGCCTGTGCCAACAAGAGCCTGTTCACGCCCGCCGCCGCGAAGTCGCGCGAAAAGGCCTCCAGATTGCGGTACATGAGGTCCGTTGTGAACCCGGCGGGCAGGTGCGCGATGCCGAGTGTGTCGGCGTCGATGGCCGCGTGCACGATACCGCTCGCTGATAGAAGATCCGAAGCTTCAGCCATTACTGTGGTTTTCCCGGCGCCCATCGACCCTGAGATGACGATGACCTTCATGCGACAACCTTCTTGATCCGACCTTCATTTAATCTGCTACATTGTTCTCGGTAACCGAGGATATTCCCGTGAGCAAACCGTCCGACCTCGTTCAAGGAACGCTGGACCTGTTGATCTTGAAGATTCTCGCACTGGAGCCGCTCCACGGCTGGGCGATCAGTCAGCGGCTCCGCCAAGTCTCGCGAGACGAGCTCCAGGTGAGCGACGGATCGCTCTATCCCGCGTTGCACAAGCTGGAGCAGGAGGGCTGGATCCGGGCCGAGTGGCGGACCAGCGAGTTGGGCCGACGCGCGAAGTTCTACGAGTTGACGCGGCCAGGTCGGAAGCATCTCGAGCGAGAAGCCGCGAATTGGGAGCGCCTCTCCGCCGCCATTTTTGCGGTCGTCAGGTTGAAAGAGGCATGACATGGAGCGCCGGTTGTACAAATTCGTCTTGCTCTGTCGCTCGCTGTTTCGGCCGCACCGTGTCGAAGAGGAGCTGGATGAAGAGCTGCGCTTTCATCTCGACGAACAGATCCGGGCTCACCTCGATCAGGGTCTGACGAAGGATGAAGCCATCCGTGCGTCTCGCCTGGCGCTTGGAGGCCTCGAGCAGCAGAAGGAAGCCTGCCGTGACGCGCGTCACACCGAGTGGATTGACCACATGTGGCGCGACGTTCGTTATGCCCTGCGCGTGCTGCGAGGAAGTCCTGGCTTCACACTCGTAGCTATCGTTTCCCTCGCGCTCGGCATCGGGGCCAACACGGCCATCTTTCAACTGATCGATGCGATTCGCCTGCGACACCTGCCGGTCCCTCGCGCCGAAGAACTCGCCGATATTCGGATCGCCGGCGGCAACGGTGGCTGGGGCGTGTCAGAGAACGCGAATTCTCAGTTGACGTATCCGCTCTGGGAGCAGATTCGGTCGCACCAGCAGGCGTTCTCGGGCATCTTCGCCTGGGGCACCACGCCATTCCTCGTCGGCACGGGACCCGACGCCCGAGTCGTCGGCGGCCTATGGGTCAGCGGCCAGGCGTTTCGCGAGCTTGGTGTCGCTGCGGCCGTCGGTCGGCTGATTGGTCCTGATGATGATCGGCGAGGATGCACACCTGTTGTCGTTCTGAACTACGCATTCTGGGAAGCGCAATTCGGCGGAGATCCGGGTGCCATCGGTCGAACGCTCATGTTGCTGGATCGGCCCGTGCCGGTCGTAGGTGTGACCTCTTCAGAGTTTTTCGGTCTGGACGTCGGCAAGCGATTCGACATTGCCCTCCCGATCTGTGCGGCCGCCACGTGGGGCAGTCCACTGGATCGTCGCGATTGGTTCTGGCTCAGCGCCACGGGCCGGCTGAATCGAGGCTGGACTGTCGAGCGCGCCGCCGACCACATGCGCGCACTCAGCCCAGGTCTCCTCGAGGCGACGCTTCCGTCCGGCCGTGATGCGAGCGGACTGGAGAGATACCGGCGCTTTCGGTTGACCGCCGTGCCGGCTGCCAACGGCGTGAGTGAATTGCGCTCTGCCTACGGGACAACTCTCTGGGTCCTGCTGGCCATGACCGGGCTTGTCTTGCTCATGGCCTGCGTGAACCTCATGAATCTGCTGCTCGCTCGCGCCAGTGCTCGGGAACAGGAAATAGCTGTGCGTGTCGCGATTGGAGCGTCGCGTCGACGTGTGATGCTTCAACTCCTCATCGAGAGTCTCCTGCTGGCCGTATGCGGATCGTTCCTCGGAGCCGCAATCGACGCGTCCTCTGAGTGGCGGGATCCTTGCGCTCCTCATGACGGAAGGCAATCCCCTCCACCTCGATTTGCGACCTGACTGGCTCGTGCTGGCATTCACGGCCGCTGCGGGCATCTTCACCTGCGTCGCCTTCGGTGTCGCGCCGGCGCTGCGAGCCTCGCATGTAGAACCCGGAACTGCGATGAAGGCCGGCGGACGCGGGCTGACAGGAAGCCGAGAACGGACCAGGATTCAGCGCGGTCTCGTCGTCGCGCAGGTCGCCGTGTCCTTCGTCCTCATCGTCGGTGCCGCGC
>JBKPDW010000310.1:0-5810 GCA_046728115.1 Acidobacteriota bacterium
GCCGTGTACTGCGTGCGCCGCTTCCCCGATGGCCTCGGCCATTGTCGGATGCGCATGGATAGTACGGATCAGCTCCTCGACGGTCGATTCGAGCCGCAGCGCGAGCGTCGCTTCTGCCACGAGCTCGGTCGACCGCGCGCCAATCATATGCACACCCAGGACTTCATCGTACTTGCGGTCCGCGACAATCTTGACGAATCCGTCGGTTTCGCCTGACATCTTCGCACGTCCGAGAACGCCGAACGGAAACGTCCCGACACGCACGTCGAACCCACGTTGCTTTGCCTCGGCTTCGGTCAGCCCCACGCTGCCGATTTCAGGGTCGCAGTACGTGCAACCCGGCACGTGATCGTAATTCAGCCGGCGCACGGTCTGCCCTGCGACTCGTTCGGCGACCATGATGCCTTCGGCCGACGACACGTGCGCGAGCTGAGGATGCGTGATGCCGGGCATCGTGATGACGTCGCCGATCGCCGAAATGCCGGGCACGCTGGTCTTGTACTCCGCGTCGACAGCGATGAAGCCGTTGTCCCTTCTGATGCCAACACCTTCGGCATTCAGCTCAGTCGTCACGGGTCCACGACCCGTGGCGACGAGAAGGTAGTCGACGCGAACGTGCTTGGATGTGCCGTCGGCGAGCAGGATGTCGATCTCCACGTAGTCGGCGTTCGCCGTGGCGCTGGTCACTTTCGCACCGGTGTAGCTGGTGATGCCCTGTTTCCGGAACGACTTCTCCAGTTCGGTCGAGACTGCTTCGTCTTCGACCGGCACGAGCCGTGGCAGCAGCTCGACAATCGTGACGTCGCTGCCGAATCGCCGGAAAATCGATGCGAATTCGACGCCGACGGCCCCGCTGCCAATAATCAGAATCGTCTTCGGCACCTCTCGCAGCTGAATCGCTTCGTCGCTCGTGATGATGCGCGTCCTGTCGATCGCCACGCCAGGCACGGCGCGCGGCGCCGAGCCTGTGGCGACGATGATTTCCTTCCGTGCTCGAAGTGTCTGCGCGGCGCCTTCGAACACATCGACGCCACCCTGACCCGTCAGACGAGCCGTTCCCTTGACCCAATCGATCTTGTTTTTCTTGAACAGAAACTCGACGCCTTTCGACAGACTCGAAACGATGCGGTCCTTGCGGCTCTGCACCTGGCCCATATCGATGCCTACAGCGCCGCCAATCGATGCGACGTCGAGCCTGATACCCCATTCCTTCGCTTGCTGCACCACCTTGAGAGCGTGCGCGTGTTCGAGGAGCGCCTTGGTCGGTATGCAGCCCCAGAGTAAACAGGTGCCGCCGAGCGCCTTTTGTTTCTCGACAACCGCGGTTTTCAGACCGAGTTGGGCGGCTCGGATCGCAGCCACGTAGCCGCCCGTGCCGGCGCCGATCACGATCACGTCGTATTCGTTAGCCATAGAGTCGGGGAGTGTCGGTTACTTCTGCACCGATTCGCGCCCCTTCAGTGAGGACAAAGGCACGAAGGCAGTGGTGGCGCCGCCCGGCCGCGGCGCATCGGCCGCCGGCGCCGCAGATTCGGGGTCCAGACGGCTCACGCGGGCCCGCAACTGGCCGTGTTCGTACCGAAGCTCCCAGTAGGATTCGGTGAGGCGCTCCACGCGTTTGGCGAGGCGCCGCGCCTTCGCCCATGCCGCGACAGCCGCGAGAAGCGCCACGCCTACGAGCAGCCATTGAAAGGTCAACAAACCTCGTACCTTATCGAACGGCTTGCAACAGTGTCAACCGCCTGACACAATACCGCGTTCCCGTTGTTCACTCTTGTAGTGTCCGCTCATCACCGAACTGCGACAGTCCGCCTGGGGCCGGACACCACGTACGCGCCATGAACAGCAAGCCCAAGACCGTTCTCATCGTCGACGACGATGAGGGGATGCGGGACACGCTCACGGCGATTCTGAAGCGCGAGTACCGCGTCCTTCGGGTAGCGAGCGGTGAAGCGGCGCTCCCGATTCTGAACCGCGAGGATGTGGATCTGATCCTGCTCGACGTGCGTCTCCCGGGCATCAGCGGGTTCGAAGTGCTGCGCATCGTCAAGGAAAACTTCAGCCTGGTCGAGGTGCTCATGATTTCGGCCATCAACGACATCGAGACGGCCGTCCAGGCGATGAAGCACGGCGCATATCACTACATCACCAAGGATTTCGACTACGACCAGCTTCGATCGCTCGTCCACAACGCGAGCGAACGACAGGACCTGAATCGCCAGGTCCTCACCTTGTCGGCACAGGTCGCCGATCAGACCGAGCGCGAGTTCGTGGTCGGCCCCAGCAAGGTCACGCGCGACATCGTGGACCTGGTGCATAAAATTGCAAAACTGTCGGCGACCGTGCTGGTGCTCGGCGAGAGTGGCACCGGCAAGGAACTGCTCGCGCGGCTGATCCACCGCGAGGCGGGCGATCCCGACGCACCGTTCATCGCCGTGAACCTGGCGGCGATTCCGCGCGAGCTGGCCGAGAGCGCCCTCTTCGGACACGAGCGCGGCGCGTTCACGGGTGCCCACAGGCAGCAACTCGGAAAATTCGAGCTGGCGTCGGGCGGCACGCTGTTTCTCGACGAAATCGGCGATTTGCGGCTCGACCTGCAAGCCAAGCTGCTCCGGGCGATCCAGGAGGGCGAGATCGAGCGCGTGGGTGGAACCAAGCCGATTCGCACCGAATTTCGCCTGATTGCGGCCACCAACGTGGACCTCGAAAAGGCCGTGAAGGACGGGCGTTTCCGGGAAGACCTTTTCTATCGGATCAACGTCATTCCCATCAAGCTCCCGCCGCTGCGTGACCGGCCCGAGGACATTCCGCTGCTTGTGGAGTTTTTCCTGCGCAGATACAACGGGCGGTTCCGGAAGCGGGTCCAGGGCATCACGGATCCCACGTTGGCGGTGCTGCGGAAGTACTGGTGGCCCGGGAACATTCGCGAGCTCGAAAATCTGATCGAGCGGCTCGTCGCTGTGAGCGACAAGGATTACATCTCGGAGGAGGATCTACCGCTCGAATTCCATTTCGCTCAACTCGAACCGCACGGAAGGCAGAGCCCGAAGCTCTTCGAAGAGGCGACAAACACGTTCGAGCGAAATTTCATTGTTCGAGCGCTCGAAAAGTGCGCCTGGAACGTTACAGGGACAGCGGAGTACTTGGGCATTCCTCTGAGCACGTTGAAATACAAGATGGACAAACTCGAGGTCCGCGAGATCGCAAAGCGTCTTCGCGGCGTATAGTGTCGGTCAAGAACTTGGCCGATTCGGCCAACGTACTATCCTTTTCCGCTAATCTGCTGAATCCAAACTACTAGCCGACGTGCACCGATGGCCTCAACGGTACGGCGGGCAGTTCTTTGCCCGTGAATGTCAAAAGTAACAGTGGCGACATACTGGAGATCGACTTGAAACCGGCTGTTTCTCGAACAAAATACAGCCCTTTGCGGGTCTTCGCGGTGTCTGGAACATCCGTTGCTACTTGCGAGCGACCAAGCACGGTTGCGAATGCTCCGTGCGATCGAAGCCCAACAATTGAACCGGGCTAAAGCGGCGGGCCGCGCACCCGCACCGGGACCGGGAATCTGAAGATGCTCGCTTCGCAGTTCAACCTCCGTGTGCCGCTTGAATCGAGCGCCGACGTGTTCCTGATGAACACGATCACGGATGCGCAGATCGTGGTATCGCCGGACGTGGCGGCGCTGCTCGATCGCGCGGCAGCAGGCCGGCTCGAGGCCGACGCGGACCGAACCGACGAGGAGCGAGAGGCGATCGAGCTGCTCACCGAAAACGGGTTTCTCGTGGAAAGCCGTGCGGCCGATCAGCGAGCGCTCGACGAGTACCTCACTGCGGTCAAAAGCGATACGTCCGAACTGAACATCACGCTGCTGACGACGCTGCAGTGCAATTTCGCGTGCGACTACTGCTTTCAGGGTGACCATGGCGACTACAACAAGTTCGCCGAGAAGATGTCGCTTGCGACAGCCGAGCGCGTCATCGCCTGGATCGAGCGCGAGCTCGATCGCGTGCATCCTGAAAAGCTGGTACTGACCTTTTTCGGCGGCGAGCCGCTGCTGAACCAGCCGGTCATGTATCTGGTAACCGAGCGGCTCTGGCAGGCGACGCGGCTCCGTGGCATGGAGATGTTCACCAACATCATCACCAACGGCCTGCTGCTCACGCCGGAAGTCGTGGATCGCATGCTGCCGTTCGGCCTGAACGGCGTGAAGATCACCCTCGACGGCGACAGGGATACGCACAACCGGATGCGGCCGCTGCGGGGCGGCCAGGGTACGTTCGATCGGATCGTCGAAAACATCCGTCGCGTCGCCGATCGCTGCCGGATAGCGATCGGGGGCAATTTCGACGAAGGCACGGTTGACAGCTACCCGGCGCTGCTCGAGTTCCTGGCCCGGGAATTCGGGAACAAGCTGGTGAAGGTCAACTTCAAGCCGATTTTCCGGACGGAGCCGGTCGCCAGCGGCTCCGGCAAGGGCATCATTCCGTTGATTCCCGTGGGGTCGGGCGCGCAGTCGCTCAACGGCTCGTGTTTCACGGCGGCGGGCGCCGGAGGCGGGTCGGCATGCGATTCGTGCGGAGTGCTCGACGACAAACAGACCTTCCTGCGAAACGAAACCAAACGGTTGGGTTTCCCCACCCATGATGGCGTGCACAACGGCCCATGCCATGTGCATCTGCAGCACGCCCATACCATCGGCCCGGACGGATCCCTCTATCCGTGTCCCGGGTTTACGGGCCAGCTGGCGCTCTCGACGGGGCACATCGACGATCGGCAGGACACCTGGCGCGAGACAGCGCGCGAGCGGTTCCTGCGGCTCAGTCCGTGGAAGGAATGCGGCGACTGCGCGTACATCCCGGTGTGTGCCGGGGGATGTGTGGCGGCGTCGTACTCACAGCTTGGCGACATGAACACGCCGACATGTCACAAGCGCAGCTTTGATTCGGCGCTCATTTCGCTGGCGCACGACGCAGCCGGCGCAGTCGCTTAGGAGAGTAGAATGAAGATCACGGTCATCAAGAAGGGTTCGCAGGTGAAACCGACTGGCATGTGCGCGAGTTTCATCGACGAGCCGCCGCTGAACAAGAAGTAGATACATGACCGAGGTCCGCGGCGCCCGCCGCTCCGGCAGGACCCAGAGAGCCGTCACCGCGATTGCGCTAATCGCATTGCTGTCGGCGTTTGAATCTTGC
Organism: Acidobacteriota bacterium; assembly: GCA_046728115.1. Lineage (GTDB taxonomy): Bacteria > Acidobacteriota > Vicinamibacteria > Vicinamibacterales > CAVVIG01 > CAVSWN01. The sequence continues at coordinate 5,196 of JBKPDW010000310.1, forward strand.
CAGCGGCGTGGGCCGGGGACGACGACGGCACCATCGACGTCCGTGTTACGGGTTGGATTGGGTCAGCAGTCTTCAACCAACCCGCTGATCGGTCTGCGTCAATTGAGTCAGATCCTTTCTGTCGAAGGCCTGGCGCGGCCGAGCGAAGAAGGTCGGATGCTGCCTGCCATGGCCAACGGCTGGACAGTTGGGGCGGACGGGCGCTCCCTCAATATCAAGCTGCGGCCCAACGTCAGATTCCACGACGGATCGGCTGCGGATCCAAAGGCCGTGGCCGAAATCCTTCCGGGTGCACTACGCAGCTTCATGGGGCCTGTGTATTCCGACATCGAGGACGTTCGCGTCGCCGGCGACGACGCGGTGACACTCGTCTTTCGGCAGCAGGCGCCGTTTCTCATCGAATCTCTGGATACGCCCGTTCAAAAACCCAACGGGATCGCGACCGGCCCGTTCAAGAACGCGCCCAACTCGACAAACGAACTGGTCGCGAACGACGCCTACTATCTGGGTCCGCCGACCGTCCAGCGAATCGAAGTGCAGACCTTCTCGAGCATTCGAACGGCCTGGGCTGAAATGCTTCGCGCCCGCATCGACATGCTGTACGAAGTCGGGCCC
>JBKPDW010000311.1:0-40093 GCA_046728115.1 Acidobacteriota bacterium
CCTTGACCAAAATCCGGCGGTACATGGCGGCAGGAGAGTCGTGTTCCTGGCGAGCGACGATGACGGCGCCGCAGATGAAATTGCCGCGCTCGCGGGGAATCTCGGTTTCGCGCCGATCAAGCTTGGCGGGCTTTCTGAAGGCGGACTGCTCGTGCAGGCGCGGGGAAATAGCTGGGGTCGGCTGATCTTTAAGGACTTGGTCACGTTCGACTGACGAATCGTGATCGATGAGATGCGTTGGCGAACCCGCAGGTTAGCGCAATTAACTGACCTTCAGGTTCTGCGACGCACTCATGATTCCCTCACTGAGACGATGACCTTGCCCTTTGCGCGTCCTGCTTCGACGTAGGCCATCGCTTCCTTTGTCGACGCGAAGGGGAAGACTCGATCCACGACCGGGCGAATGATTCCGTCATCGATGAGCGACGTGATCTTGGCCAACTGGCCGCCGTTCGCTCTCATGAACAGAAACGAATACTGCACTTGCCGGCGCTTTGCCTGCGCTCGAATCCCGCGGCTCAAGGCACCCATGACCATTCTCAAGACCCATGACGCGCCGATCGTTCGCGCAAACGCGGCATCGGGTGGGCCTGAGATTGAGATGAGCTGTCCACCGGGCTTGAGCACGCGCAGAGATTTCTCGAGCGTCACCTTGTCCAGGCTGTTCAGGACCACGTCGTAGTCACGGAGCACGTCCGCGAAGTCGTCCTTCTTGTAGTCGATCACGACATCGGCCCCGAGACTTCTGACCAGATCCACGTTGTCCGTGCTCGTGGTCGTCGCCACCGTCGCGCCGGCGTGCTTCGCCAGCTGGATCGCAAATGTGCCCACACCACCCGAGCCCGCGTGGATGAGAACCTTTTGTCCGTGTTTCAGGTTCGCTCGTTCGACCAGCGCCTGCCATGCGGTCAAGCCCACCAGCGGGATGGACGCCGCTTCTTCCATGGTGACGGAATTGGGCTTGATCGCCACGTCGTCTTCGTTGATCGCAATGAATTCCGCGAACGCACCGATACGCCCGTCAGCCGGCCGTGCATAGACTTCGTTGCCCGGCGTGAATCGACGCACCCGAGATCCGACCCGGGCCACCACCCCGGCCACGTCATGGCCCAAAATGAGCGGCAGGCGATACCGCAGAAAAAGCTTGAACTCGCCGTTTCGAATTTTGGAATCCAGGAGGTTGACACCAGCGGCGTGAATCTGGACCAAGACGTCATCCTCGCGCAGCTCCGGGTCTGGCACCTCGCCGGCCCGCACGCGATCGGCGCTTCCGTATCGATCGAGGATGAATGCCTTCATTGATGTTGTCTCTCGACTACTTTCCGAGGCCATCGATGAAGGCGCGCCTTCACCGACGGTCAGCCTGCGACGCTCACGCGGCGGCCGGGACCGCTGCGACCTGTCGCTCGAGTCCCTTCGGATCCGCGAAGAAGGCCGGCCCCACGCCCAGACTCGTCTTGTCGGGGAAGATCTCTTCGTTGCCTGCGATGATGCCCGCGACAATCGCCCGCGCGGCGTCTGCCGGCGACGCTTTCTCCGCCGTCAGCGCCTCGCCCATCCTGGTGTCAACCGGACCGGGATAGACGCCAAACACCTGCGTGTTCTGCCCGCGCAACATCGCGCGGGTGACCTGAGTTAGCGAATGCGTCGCAGCTTTCGAGGCGCTGTACGCCGCGAGAATCGGGAAGCTGACGAATGAGGCCACCGAGTTGAGGTTGACGATGGCGCCGCCGCCATTCTTCGCGAGTACCGGCGCAAAGGCCTGCGTGACCGCGAAGGTGCCGAGGAAGTTCACTTCCATCTCCTGTCGCCCGCCCTCAATCCACTTCGGATCCGTGAAGTCTCCACCGAAGAAGCCGACGATGCCCGCGTTGTTGACAAGGAGGTCGACATCCGTCGCGGTGGCGGCGGCGGTCGCGATCTGCGTCGCGTTGGTCACATCGAGTTGGAGCGGCACGACGCGTGAGCCATGGCGGTCCAGCAGCGGGTCGAGCGTCGAGATGTTGCGCGCGGCGGCGTACACCTTTTTCACGCCGGCGGCGACGAGCGCGTCCACGATAGCTTCGCCGATGCCACGGTTGGCGCCGGTGACGAGTGCGGTCTTGCCTGAGAGTGCGTAACCCATGTCGAGACTCCTGACGGCCTCGCAACGCGCGAGACGGAACGCGGCACCTGTGCCTTCTGAAAACCGCGTAGTGCTTGTAGGAATTGCAGTTACTGCGAGTCGCAGATAGGCTCGCCGCCCATGTTCTCTGTCCTGCTTTCGATCCTTCAGGCTGCGCGAGTGTCCATGCGCTCCCGAACGGCGCTGCAACTGGAGATTCTTGCCTTGCGGCACCAGCTCCACGTCCTTGCGCGATCACGGCGCCCCCGTGTCCACCTGACGCAAGCCGACCGGCTGCTCTGGGTGTGGCTATCGCGAATCTGGACGGACTGGCGCTCGGCTATCGTCATCGTCCGACCTGACACCGTCATCGCGTGGCACCGGCGTGCATTTCGCCGATATTGGACGTGGAAGAGTCGTCACGGCCTCGGTCGGCCGGCTGTATCAGCGGACGTCCGTGCGCTGATCCACACGATGTCGCAAGCGAACCCACTCTGGGGCGCGCCGCGCATTCACGGCGAGCTGTTGAAGCTCGGCATCGAGGTGAGTCAAGCGAGCGTCTCAAAATACCTCGTGCGGCCTCGGCGACCGTCGTCTCAATCCTGGCGGACATTCCTGGCCAATCACGTCCACCAAATTATCGCCGCAGATTTCTTCGTCGTGCCCACGGCCACCGGCCGGCTGTTGTTTGTTCTCGTGATGCTGGCGCACCAACGCCGTCGCGTCGTACATGTAGCGGTCACGGAACATCCGACGGCGGCCTGGACTGCACAACAACTCCGAGAAGCCTTCCCGTGGGACCAAGCGCCGCAGTATCTGATTCGCGATCGGGATCTCGCCTTCGCAGCTGTCCATGCAACCGCGGGCGCGATGGCCATCACCGACGTGCTCACCGCACCCCGATCGCCGTGGCAAAACGGCGTGATCGAGCGGTTTATCGGATCGGTTCGCCGCGAGTGCCTCGATCATGTGATCATCTTCACGGCCGTCGGCTTGGAGCGTGTGTTGACGCGCTACGTCGAGTATTACGAACGCTCACGGACGCACTTGGCGCTGGACAAAGACGCCCCCGTCACGAGGACGGTCTCGACATCGAACGCCGGCAGAATCATGGCTATTCCACAGGTCGGCGGCCTTCATCATCGATACGAGCGAATCGCCGCGTAAGGTGTTTCGCCGCGTCAGCGACGCGACGTCACGGGACCGATTTGCCCAGCACGTGTCCGATTTCGGTCCGACCTTCAATTGACCTGGCTTGCGATACCGATGTTCGACAAGGCGTCCCGGCTCGCCAAGTACGCACGAGGGCTCGTGAACTCCACGAGCGACTATTCAGGAACGACAACTGTGTCTCCCAGCATATCTTTCACGACGATGGTGCGAGTACCGTGGCCGAGCGTACGGCGTACGCATGGATTCGTCTAAGTCGAGCGTGTCATCAGCACGTCAGGACGAACTGCAGTGGATGCGACAGGGACGGCATGGCCGGCAGCGTATCAGAGGCTGAGTTCAACGCAGCCTTGGGCCATCCGTTGCGGTCTCGAACGCGTTTTTGGACAGTACGAGCTTCGCCAGGCCGAAATCGAGAATCTTGGCGTATCCGTCGCGCGTGATCATCACGTGTCCGGTTTGAGATCGCGGTGCACGATGCCGGCTTGTGCGCACGGACCGTCGTGAGCGAGGCTTGTTTCTGATCACGATCTCGACGCCCTTGGTGCCAGGCCCGTTTTGCGTCAGGCCGTTGGCTGATCTTGATTTAAGCTGATGGCGTGCGCGTCACGCGCAGATCGTTTCTGACTGGCGCCACGGCCGCCGCCGCAGCCGCGGCGATGCCGCGATCGTCCGCGGGCCAGGCCGTGCCGCCGATCCCCATCATCGACGCCCACATCCATCTGTTCGATCCCACACGTCCGCAAGGCGCGCCGTACAGCGGTCCGCAGCCGGCGCTCGGACAGACGCCGATCCCGGCGTATCCGGATCGGTATCGCCGCCTTGCCGTTCCGCTCGGCGTGGTCGGCGCGATCAAGGTCGAGGCGAGCCCCTGGATCGAGGACAACCTGTGGGTCCTCGAAGTAGCGCAGCGGGATCCGATCATGGTCGGCGTGGTCGGCAACCTGGAGCCCGACAAGCCGGAATTTGCCGAGTATCTCGATCGCTATCACAAGAACCCGCTGTTCCGTGGCATTCGTTATGGAAACATCTGGGGACGCGACATCGCCAGGCAATCGACGAATCCGGTCTTCATCGACGGACTGAAGCGGCTGGCCGACGCCGATCTCGTACTGGACACGACGAACCCGCGCGTGTCGCTGCTGGAAGCGATGCTGCGGATCAACGACGCCGTGCCCACGCTGCGAATCGTGCTCGATCATCTGCCGTCGCTCGATCCCGACGCCGCGGAACAGGCGCGCTACGACGCCGCGCTGCGCGAGCTTCGCGCGCGGCGCCAGATTTTCGTGAAGCTCTCCGAAATCATCCACCGCGTGAACGATCACGTGTCGACCGACCTCGGCACGTATCGCGCGCGGCTCGATCTGCTGATGGACGTGTTCGGCGAGGATCGCATCCTCTTTGGCAGCGACTGGCCGAACAGCGACGGCGTCGCACCGATCGACACGATCTTCGCGATCGCACGGCAGTACTTCGCCGCGCAACCGCGCGCCGTCGCGGAGAAGTACTTCTGGCGAAACTCGATCGCCGTCTACAAATGGGTCAAGCGCGACGCGTCGCAGCCCGGCTAGATCTTCACGCGGCAGACCGGTGCGATGCCGCCGCCGATGTCGTCGGTCCAATAGATGTAGCCGTTCCACACCGACATGCCGTGCGGGAACGGACTGCCTTCGGGCAGTTGAATCGAGTCGGCTACATCGCCGGCGACCATGTCGCGCTTGAAGAATGCGCCCATGTTGGTGTCGGCTTCCCAGAGATACTGCGCACCGGGCGTCTCGATGCCGACACCATGCGGGCGATAGCCAACCGTGGGAAACATGTGCTCGACGGTCCACGTCTTCGGATCGATGCGATAAATCATGCGCGCCGGCGGCACCGCGACCCACAGCTTGCCGAACTGCGTCTGGATGCCATGAGCGCCGGTGCCTGGAGCGGGCGGACCTGGATGGCCGGGGACGTCGCCGCCGCGTCCAACGCCGAGCCCGTCGGACGTCCGCACGGTGGACGCCGCCGGAACACTCGGTGCCGCAGCGTTCTGACGCGGGCCGCTCGCCGCGGGAGAGCGAACCGATCGGCCGTACGTGTCCGGACGCGGCGGGATGTCGCTCGTCATGCGATAGATGACGCCAGCGCCAGGCGTAAAGTGCTTCTCGACGGTCTGGCCCGTCTTCGCATCCGCGCGAATGATCTCGCGGCTGTAGGTCGACGCAATCCAGATCGTCTTGTTGTCGGCGTCCACGCCGATGCCGCTCGGTCCGGTGCCTTCCGGCGCCAGCTCGCGCAGCAGCTTGCCTTCGTAGCTGGACAAGTACACCTTGCATCGGCCGGGCGTGTCGGTGCGGCTGCCGGCGATGTCGATCGTCCAGATCCCTTCCTCGGTGCACTGCATCCCGTTGGCCGACAGGCCAGGCGCCTTGAAGAGATGTTCGATCCTGCCCGCCGGACGGCTTGGATATCCGGGTCTCGGCGAGCCCGGTGTGTTCGCCTGACCTGCATGCGCGATCGACGGCCACTCGGTCGCGACGGCTACGCCCCCGGCAGCGGCGGCGACTCGCTGGAACCACTCTCGTCGGTTGATGGCTGTCATGAGATCACTCCGGTGTCAGGCCGCAGTCTGACACCATTGAGCGAACGATGCTAGATTCTTCGCCAGAATCGAGGACACTGCATCATGCCGCACGCATCTCGGATTCGTTTCGCGGTGGGCGCGATCGCCCTAATGGCGATCGTTTTCCAGGATTCCCTCGGTGAGATCGGTCACGCGCAACAGAGCGGCGTTCCGGCCGAGACGCCCGGATTCATCGGCAAGACGGCCACGCTCGACACCACCGGTTACACCGTCGGCCGGAGAATCTTCGCGCCCGGCTCGCACAACGCGACGTGGCACATGCACGCCGCCGGGCAGTTGATCTACGCGGAGTCGGGCCACGGCCGGTATCAGATCAAGGGTCAGCCCATCCGTGAGCTTGCGCCCGGCGACACGGGCTACATTCCGGGCGGCACGATGCACTGGCATGGGTCGGTGCCGAACGAGTCGTTCATGATGACCTTCGTGACGATGGGCGCCGGCGCGACGACGCAGGGCGAGCCGATCACGGACGAGATTTACCTGGGGAAGAAGTAAGCCGAGAACTCGTACGGACCGACGGCGCCGCCTGTCCGTCTCGAATTCGCTGTCAGGCTGCGACTGGCAGCTGGACGAGGTTTCGGCAGTGGGAGACCCGGCGCACAGGGTTCAAATCAGCAGGCGCGACCGTGTGTCCATCGGCGAATGTCAGCGGCGTGCGGCCGTCCAATGAGGCGTGGGAGCGTGCCGCGTTGTAGTACACCTGGAATTCAGCGAGCTTCCGTTCCAGGTCCCGAGCATTCCAGAACAGTACGTGGTCGAGAAACTCTCGCCGCATCGTGCCGATCACGCGCTCGATGAACGGGTGGGACAGGGGCACGTGCGGCACGGTCTTGATTTCGTCGATCTCCAAAATCCGCAGGTTGGCCATCCAGCGGTGCGCTTCGAAGAGCGGATCGTGATCCGTACTCAGGTGTCGCGGTGCACCTTGCCCGTGAATCGCGGCGTTGAACATGCGGCACAGGTCGGAGCTCGTGACAGCCCCGCAGTGCACGCCGATGCCGACGAGGCGACGCGTGAACTGATCCATGACGACGAGCACCCAGTAGCTCCGAAGCACAATCGACTCGCAGCGAAAGAGGTCCATGCTCCACAGGCTGTCCGTCGATTGGCCGATGAACGACAACCACGAAGGGCCAGTGCCGCCCGGCGCAGGGCGATAGTGCTTGGCCAACACGCGGTACACGACGTTCTTGTCGATGTCGATCCCGAAACGTCTGCGAGATGATGCGGGCAATCCGTGGACATCCGAACCGAGGATTCCGCGTTTTGAGTTCAACGATGGCCCGGATTTTCCGTCCGGGCTTCTTGCGACATGGGTTCGATGAGAACAGCCGGTGGTACAGCATGCGGGAGCGATGCAACGTTGCCGAATCAGGGGATCAGGGCGAGAATTGGCAATTCGAGACCGACAGGTTCCGCATCCTACACGGTTCAGCAGGCAGAGATAAACACGCCGTGTCGCCCGCATGCGCTATCCTGTCGCGCATTGGGCCACGGCATTTCCCGGTTGGAACAGCGGATCGGGTTGTGGCAAAGCACCCATCCTGCACGTCGCGCAAATGTTCGTCCTCTAGCGGCCGCAAATGTCCAATACAGGAGCGATTGCTATGCGCAGACTCGTCCCGCTCTTCGTTCTCAGCGTATTGCTGTTGTCGGCCGTGACATCGTTTGCCCAGACGTTTGGCCAGATCAGCGGCATGGTCACCGACACCACCGGCGGTGTGCTGGTCGGCGCGACTGTGACGGTCACCAACACCCAAACGGGCGCGACCGCGACGCAGCAGGCCAACAGCGCCGGTCTGTATGTTTTTCCGAACCTGCTGCCGGGTGTCTATAACGTCAAGGTCGAGATCGACGGCTTCCGCGGTGCGGGCCGCAACAACGTCGAGCTCCAGATCCAGCAGACGGCCCGTCTGGATTTCAAGCTGGAAATCGGCACGCTGAGCGAAACCGTCGAAGCGGTCGGCACGGCGCCGATGCTGAATACAACCGACGCGACGATCGGCACGGTCGTCGACAGTCGACAGGTGGTCGAGCTGCCGCTCAACGGCCGCAACTTCATCCGGCTCGTCGCGCTCAGTCCGAACGTGACCGCGGACTACGGCGGCGCCAGCGGCGGCGGCGCCAGCGGCCGGCAGGGCGGCGATCGCGCGACGCAGAGCTTCTCGGTTGCCGGTCAGCGCCGCGAATACAACCAGTACACGCTCGACGGCGTCGTCAACCAGGACGTGAACTTCAACACCTATGCGTTCCTGCCGTCGATCGACGCGGTCCAGGAGTTCAAGGTACAGACAGGCGTGTACTCGGCGGAATTCGGCCGCGAAGCGGCGCAGGTCAACGTCTCGACCAAGAGCGGGACCAACGAGTATCACGGCACGCTGTTCGAGTTCCTGCGCGACGACGCGCTCGACGCGCGGCCGTATCCGTTTACGAGCGTTAGCCCGGACAAGTCGCCGTTCAAGTGGAATCAGTTCGGCTTCACGCTCGGCGGGCCGGTCAGGATTCCAGGAGTGGTGAACGGCACGAACCGGTTGTTTTTCATGACCAACTACGAGGGTTTTCGCCTGCGCAACCAGCAGCAGGTCGTCTACAGCACGCCGACGGCGGCGATGCGCCAGGGTGATTTCTCGCGCGCGCCGGTCGTCATCCGCGACCCGCTCACCAGCGCGCCGTTTCCAGGCAACGTGATTCCCGCGAACCGGCTGGATCCGATTGCCGTTGGGCTGCTCGAGTTCTATCCGGCGCCGAATATTCCCGGCGCCGGGTTGTCGAACAACTATCTCGATCTCCAGAACCATACGACCGACAAAGATCAGTTCACCGCGCGCGGCGATTTCGTGGAGAGTCAGAAGTCGTTCTGGTTCGGCCGCTACAGCTGGACGGACGAGTTCGTGCGCGACCCGGCTCTCGTCTCCAGTGGCCAGACCGTCGCCACGAACGTCAAGCAGGGAATGATCTCCAACACCCGCACGCTGTCGCCGCGGATTGTCAACGAGTTCCGCGTCGGCGCGACGACTTTCTACAACAATCTCGCGCAGGAGCTGCAGTACGAGCGCGACATTCACAAGGAGTTCGGTCTCGGCCTCTTCGATCCGCCGCCAATCGGCTGGGGCCTGCCGAGTATCGGCATCGCCGGGTTCAGCGGCTTCGGCCCCGGCGCCGCCGTCCCGTTCACCGGGAGCAACAAGATCCTCCAGGTGATCGACAACCTGTCGTGGACTCGCGGCAACCATTCGATGAAGATGGGCGCCGAAATCCGCTACGACCACTACAACATGATCGGCACGCAGGAGATTCGCGGCACGTTGACGATCAGCAATCCGGTCACCGGCTATGGCTTTGCCGACTACATGCTCGGCATTCTCAACCAGACGAGGAGTGCGGGCGCGCTCGGCGTCGCGCGATACCGGGCCCTGAGCCAGTCCTATTTCTTTCAGGACGCGTGGCGACTGCGTTCGAATGTCTCGCTCGACCTCGGTCTGCGCTACGAATACACGCCGCCATGGGACGATCTGCAGGGCGAGCTGATGAACATCTGGCTGCCGCCCGGTTTCGGAACCGATCGCAGCGCCAAACCGTGCTTCGTTCGCATCGGCAGCGGCGACCCGTACGAGGGCGTGTCGACGCGCTTCGATCCGGCGATCTGCGTCGTGCGCGACGGGCGGATGGGCGATCGTCTCGTGCAGTCCGACTTCACCAATTTTGCGCCGCGCCTCGGCGCGGCCTGGACCGTGACGCCGAAGACGACGGCGCGTGCGGGATTCGGCGTGTTCTACGTCCAGGACACGACCAACCCGGTCTTCGACATGAGCCGCAACATCCAGGGGCGGATCACGAGTCAGGGTGCGGGCCTGTCGTTCGCCAATCCTTACTCGGCAGGCGTGAACAATCCGTGCGGCGTGCAGATGCCGCCGCAGGTCTGCGTCACCGCGCCGCAGGTCCTGGCGAATCAATACGACCGTCGCACGCCGTACATCGCGGAGTACCTGTTCAACGTGCAGCGTGAATTGAACGGCAGCACGGCGGTGGAAATCGGCTACTTCGGGAACCAGGGTCACCGCCTGCAGCGCTTCATCACGCTGAACCAGCCGGTTCCAGGCCTGAGTGATCCGATTCTCGCGCGTGCGCCGTATCCCGAGCTCGGCAACTTTCAGTACGTCGCGAGTGTTGGATACTCGCACTACAACTCGCTGGCCGCGAAGATCACCCGTCGTCTCGCCGCTGGATTGCAGGGGTTGGTGTCGTACACGTGGTCCAAGTCGACGGACAACGGCAGCGGCATTCGCACACTCGGTACGGATCCCCTAAAGCCGCAGCAGGGCGATTGTGCGAGCTGCGAGTGGGGCCGGTCGGTCTTCGACACGCGCCACCGTCTCGTGACGTCGTTCCTCTATGACCTTCCCGCGGGATCGGGCCGCAAGTTTTTGCAGAGCGGACCGCTGAGCGCGATTTTCGGCGGTTGGCAGGTCGGCGGCATCCTCAGGGCATCAACCGGGTTCCCGCTCACGGTGACGAGCGGCGTCGATCAGTCACGCACAGCGCACGGCTACGACCGCCCCAACGCCGTGCCCGGAGCGAACGCGGAGTTGCCGAGCAGTCAGCGCAGCCCGAGCGCGTGGTTCAATGTCTCGGCGTTTCAGATGAACGCCCTTGGCACGTTTGGCGACCTCGGGCGGAGCACGCTCACCGGCCCGGGCATCTTCGTCATCGATTTTTCGACGGTCAAGAATGCTCACATCGGCGCGGCGAGCGTGCAGTTTCGGATTGAAGCGTTCAATCTGCTAAACCAGCCGAATTTCGGCGATCCGAACACGAACATGGCGCAGAGCAATTGGAACGTCGCCGGCGCCAACCGCATCCCGACTCCCGGGGGCGGGGCGTTCGGCACGATCAACGAGACGAGAGCGACGGTGCCAATGCGGCAGCTGCAGTTCGCGTTCAAACTCGGGTTTTGATCAGCAGACATCCGGCGACGACCGCGATGAGATATCCGGAGCAAGACACGAGGCGCGGGCGATACGACCGAGCTATGCTGGCCAACCGAACGGCCTTACCGCTACCGTGACGTGACTCGGCGATCAGAACAAGAACCGGAATCCCAGCTGCGCTTCGCGAGGCGGCAGCCGCGTGGCGCTGATCGTTCCGAACGCGGCGGTACCGAACGTGGCGCCGGTGTTCGACACACCCGGATTGGCGAAGTGTGCACGATTGAAGAGATTGAAGACGTCGATTCGCACTTCCACGGTCTTCGTCCCGATTGCAGTCCGCTTCGCGGCCGAAAAATCGGTGTTGAATACCGTCGGACCTCGAACGTCGCCGATTGTGTAGTTCCCGAAGTTGTACGGCGCCGGATCGGCGAAGCAGCTCGTATCGAACCATTTGGTGACGGTGTGCGGTGTGCCAACCGAACTGCAGGTCAGATCGGGCCAGTTCCCATTGCTGCCGGTCCCGTTGTTCAGCTGTGAGCTTGCCACGCGGATGTCCAATGGGTCGCCGCTGTGGTAGTTGGTGATGCCGCTGACGGCCCACCCCTGGACGAGCGCTTGCACGATGCCGGAGCTGTCCGCTGCGAAGCGCTGTCCCGGGCCGAAGGGCAGCTCGTAGGTCCAGCTCACGACGAAGATGTGCGGGATGTCGAGCGCCTTGCTGCGCGACGGCATCCGGACATCCGCGAGCTGCGGCGCAATGCCGGCGGGCGTGATGTTGTCCTCGGTCTTCGAGTACGTGTAGGACACGAGCATCTGCAATCCATGCGCGAAGCGTTTGTCCAGTTTGGCCTGAAGCGCGTCGTACCACGAATCACCGTCGCCGTCGCGCAGGTTGATCGTCGTAATCGTCGGCGCGATCGCATTGTACGGACGGCGAGCCTGGACCGCGCCCGGACCCGGATCCGGCACGTCGATGTTGTAGCTCCTGAAAATATTTGCCCCTCGCGTGCCGACGTAGCTCACGTCGAGCATCGTGTTCCACCCCAGCTCGCGCTGCACGCCGACGTTCCACATGGTCGCCTTGTCCTCGCGGAAGTGATCCGGAATGTAGAACACCGCAAAGCCGACGGGCGGCGTCAGCGTCGGCGAGAGCGCCACGGTCGCGAACGTCGGCAGACCGTCACTAACGCTCCTGAAGGGCGTGAACGTGGTCGGCGTGACGAGATTCACTTCCTGGAAGAACGGGTAATTACGCTCGTTGGTGCCACCATTGGCGCCGAAGTTGTCGGCGAAGTAGCTGATGCCGAACGCCGAGCGAATCGCCGTGCGGCCGTTGTCCGGCGTGTAAGCGAGCCCGAGCCGCGGCGCGAAGTAGTCGTAATGCGTGTTCCAATTCGGCCCCCGGTTGTCCGGCGACGCCACATGAATCAATCCGTCGGCGACGCTGAAGTTCGACTGACGGTTTGACGCTTCGACCGGCGGCGTGATGAGGTCCCACCGCAGCCCAAGCTGCACCGACAGCTTCGAGCTGACGCGGAAGTCGTCCTGCGCGAAGAAACCCCAGAAATCCCGGCGCACCTTCGGATTCGTGTCGACAATGTCGCGCTGCACCTGGTTGGGATACCCGAGTAGAAAGCTGGCAAAGGCATAGCCGGTGCCGGCCGCGCCGTTGTTGCTGGTGTAGTTGCGGTCGAACATGAATCGGCCCTGCGGCTGCGTCTGCGGATTGGTCAGCGTCGATCGCATGAGCCGCAGGTCGACGCCGAACTTCATCGAATGCCTGTCCTTCAACCACGAGAAATTGTTCGTCAGATGCAGGGTGCTGCCGAGGCGTTGCGAGTTCGTGAATCCGGGCGATCCGGTATTGCTGAATCCCGACGGGCGAAAACTCGCGATCCCAAACGTTTCCGGATGGTTCGGCAGGTTCCCGTTCGGGATTCCGAGCTGATTGTTTTCGTCGACACCGGCATCCTCTGCCGCCTGGTGCGTGTCGTAGCGGTTGTAGCCGGCCCGCAGCTCGTAGAACGTGTTCGATCCGAACGTTCGCGTATAGCCGACGACGCCGTTGCGGTTGGTCGAGTCGGCGTTGTTGGCGGCGGGCGTGGCGGCGTTGGCCAGGAAGATGTTGGCCGGCGACTGGTCGTCGTAGCGGCGGCGCGATTCCGAATAGCGGCCGAACAGCGACGCGCCGCTGTCGAACTTGTAATCCAGCCTGCCGTCACCCGCGTTCATGTCCTGCTGAAGCACGAGGTTCTCGACGTAGTTGTTCGCAAGCCCCGGCAGGTTGGGCAGCGGGTAAATATTCGCCACTTTCGACGTGATCGGATTGATCTGGCTCGAGGGAATGATGTTGTTGGCGAATGCCTCGTGTGTGATTGGATCGTAAATGCGATCCGAGATCTCGCTGAAATTGCCCTGACGCATCAGCGCCGTCGGGACCGTCAAGGACACAGTGCGGCCCTGATCGAGCCGCAGACCCTGGTAATCGCCGAAGATGAAGGCTTTGTTCCTCACCAATGGACCGCCTAACGTCCCGCCGAACTGATTGGACTTGTACGGCGCTTTGGTCAGCGCGAAATAGCTCCGCGCGTTCAGCGAGTCGCCGCGGTAGTAGTCGAAGGCCGACCCGTGAAACTCGTTGGTTCCGGAACGAATCGTCAGGTTGACGGCCGCGCCGCCGAAAACCCCGAACTCCGCGGTGGGATTATTGGTCTGGACCTTGAATTCATGAATCGCTTCGAGCGGCGGCGTGATGTTGATGTAGGCATTCAACGGCTCGTTGTTGACCACGCCGTCGAGCAGATAGTTGTTCCCTGACCACGGCATGCCGTTGACCGAGTGCGCCGTGGCAATTCGCGCGCCGCCGGCGGACGGGTTCTCGGCCTCGTCGCCACGGCTGTAGAACGGCATCGCGCCGGGCGTCATCGTGATCAGATGCTGGAAGAAGCGGCCGTTCAGCGGCATCGCCTGAATCTGCTTCATCTGGATGACCTGCCCGAGCTCGGCGGTCGTGCTGCGCACAAGCGGCAACTCGCCCACCACCTGGACATCCTCGTTCACCACGCCGACTTGCAGCTGCGCGTCGAGCCGCGTCGTCTGGGCGATCTCGATGCTTACGCCGCTGCGCACGTGGCGCTTGAACCCAGGCAGCTCGATCGTGACGCTGTAGGTGCCGGGCTGCAGCAGCGGCATGGTATAGCCGCCCTGCTGGTTCGTGACAACGGACTCGGCTATGCCGGTCGCCGCGTTCGTCGCGGTCACCGTAGCGCCGGGCACGACGCCGCCGCTCGAGTCGGTGACCGTGCCGGTGAGAATGCCTCGAATGGTTTGGGCGACACCGGACGCGGCGAGCCCCGCCACAAGAGCGGCGGCGAGAGCGATCCGCGCAGGCGGCAGTACAAGGTGTTTTGCCATTGCATCTCCCTGGCTTGAAATCACACCAGTCATAGCTGTAGGCGGGTCTTCCAGTCAATTCTGTCACCCTTCATAGACCGCGGCCGGACTGTCAATGGGGAGCATGCAAAAGGTGATCGACCACTTCTCGCGACGGATCCTGGCGTGGCGAGTCGCCGAGAGGTTCGCGCCCGTGAACAGGCCACAACCTTGTCGCGGCGTGATGAGATTTTCACACCCTTCAGGCCGGAGCGGAGGACGATGCTCAGCGCGGCGAAGTCAGGTCGAAGCTGCCAGATCGTGGAGTCTACGGCGGGCACGAATGAGGCGGCGCCATCGGTCATCATATTGACTGTGTCGGTCATTTAAGAGTACTACCTTGGCATGGCCCGACTCGTCAAGCCGTCGCAGGGAGCACCTGTCAACGGGCGTGAGCTGATCTCGCTGATCAGCGGCCGCGTGCGAGAACTGCGGCGCGAGCGTCGCCTGTCGCTCGACGCGCTGGCGGCCCGAGCCGCGGTCAGCAAGGGGATGATCGTCCAGATCGAGAAGGGCGGATCGAACCCGTCAATCGCCACGTTGTGCAAAGTGGCTGCGGCGCTCGGCGTGTCGGTGGCCGATCTGGTGAATGTCTCCGGGCACCAGCCGATCGACATCGTTCCGGCCGGTCCGCCGCGTCTCCTGTGGCGGGGACCGAAGGGCGGCAAGGCGACCTTTCTGGTGGGCTCCAGCGGACCCGACATGCTGGAGCTGTGGACTTGGGAGATTCGGCCCGACGAACGTTATCAGGCGCCGGCCCATCCAAAGGGCACCCTGGAATTAATCGCCGTTAACAAGGGTGCCCTGTCAATCGCTTTCGACCAGGTGAGCTACGTGATCGGGACAGGCGCCTCGGCGCTGGCGCGCACCGATCGACCGCACGCGTACGCCTGCGTGGGCAGAAAGCCGGTGCGCTTCATCATGGTGGTGGCCGAATGGCATTCCCGAGAGCACTAATCGCCCCGCTGCTCCTCGCGGTGGGCGGAACCGTGTGCTATCACCTGGCGGCAAAGTCAATTCCGAAAACGCTCGACGCTGCGCTCGTGCTGATCATCGCCTACGCAACGGCACTTGCCGCCAGTATAGCCACCTACTTCTTGCTGCCAGGAGGCGCAACGCCGGTGGAGCCCGTCCACCTCTGGCAGCCAACAGTTATGGGCCTCGGTCTCGCCGCGTTTCTCATCGAGCTCGGTTACGTGCTCATGTATTGGGCGGCGTGGCCGATCAGCATGGCCTCCGTCCTGACAAATGGACTCGTTGCAGTACTCCTCGTTCCGATCGGCGCCGTCGTGTTCCGCGAGAAGCTGTCGATTCTCAACGTGGTTGGCCTGATCCTATGTCTGGCCGGCCTGACGCTGCTGCGCCGTTAGAGGAGCCTTGGTATGTGCAGGCAACAATGACGATCAAGATCCTGTCTCGCCAAGAGCGTCGCCTACGAGACGTTTTTGAACAGCATCTGGAGCAGATCTTGACAGCCAACCCGCTGCAACGATGTCGAGAATACGAGGAACCTGCTTGAACGGGAATGATGTATGAAACTGGCGCCGTTTCTCCTTGATCGGTGGCTCGATGATCACGAGCATCCCCCGCCTGAATTCAATCTGGGTGGAAGCACCGGACCGCGCTGGGCCGTTGGCGAGGTGTTGAATCTCGAACCGGGAAGTGCCGAGCGGCTAAAGGAGACGATCGTTGTTTACGCTCCAAGCGCCGGCGCCCGCAGCCTGCGTGAAGCGATCGCCGCCATGTGCGCCGTTGAGCCGGAGCATGTAGTCGTCGTGGCGGGAGGCTCCGAAGCGCTGCTTCACATTTTCTTCGACGCAGCGGAACGCGGCGCCAACGTGCTCGTGCCGTTTCCGGGGTTTCCGCCGTACGAAGCGATTCCGGAGGCGTTGGGTCTCGACGTGCGGCGGTATCACCTGCGCTCTCAGGCCGCTCACCGGATCGACTTCGACGAGCTGGAGCACCTGGCGGATCCTCGCACCACATTGATGGTGGTGAACTCGCCCCACAATCCGACCGGAGCGACGCTCCAGCCCGATGAGCTTCGACAACTGCATGACTTTGCCGTCGATCGCGGCATTCAGTTCATCTCGGATGAAGTGTTTCATCCGATCTATCACGGTCCCCCGGGTGTATCAGCGGTGAGCGTGCCGCATGCGACCGTTATCGGCGATCTGTCAAAGGCCTTCTCGCTCTCCGGTCTGCGTCTTGGCTGGATCGTGGAGCGGGACGATCAGCGCCGGGCGCGCTACATCAACGCGCGTCAGTATTTCACCATCTCGAACACCGCAATCGGAGAACTGGTTGGAGAGATCGCGGTGCGACATCGCGACACGATCCTGGGTCGCACTCAAGAAGTCGCGCGAGCGAACCTCGCCCATGCAGAGGCCCTTCTCGAGAGCGTTGGTGACGTGCTCGAATGGGTCCGCCCCTCGGGCGGGATGACCGGGTTTCCGCGGTTCATCTCCGGCGAGGATACTCGTCCGTTCTGCGAGGCTGCGGCGTGCTGCGGGATCCTGATTGTTCCGGGTGATTGCTTCGGCGTTCCCGATCATTTCCGTCTCGGCTTTGGCGTGGGCCGGGAATGGTACTCCGCCGCGATGGAGCGACTGACGACGCTTCTTCGCTCGTGGACGGCCACTCGAGAAACAGACCGTCGGAGAAGTGTGTGACCGTGTCAACGGCCGGCGCATCGTGGCGGCGCCGGTTTGCCGAAGCGCTGGTGCTATCGCTCCTGCCGCCGCCATCGGCCTGACGAGGTAACACCACTGCGGGTCAGCCGGAGACCCTGTACTCCGCAAATATTGCGTCCCGACGTTTGAGCGATGTCCGGACGCAAAACATTGGGTCCCGGCCCCGCGATTGATCGCAGGAACCGCAGGAGTGCCGGCAACGGCTTAAACTCGCGGGCTCGATCCACGGCGCGCAAGATCCTGGCTTTGGCGCGTCCCTCGGGCAGACGTTCGTGCGTCAACGTGAATCCCGAGCTTCGGAGCAGGGCGAGGGCCAGCCTCAGTAGTGCCGTGAGCTTCTTCGCGCGTCGGCGGAGCTCCAGGACTTCGTGATGGAGGTCCGATGCGGTCCGGTCCGTCACGTCCAAGCTAATCACGACGTTCGGTGCCTTGCCGAGCCACCCACGCGCGGTCGAGCGAGGGACCCCGAGATCCGTGGCGATGGTCACGTCTCCGGTGCGTTGGACGATCCCGAAGGCGGTGGTCGTAGCGCTGCTGACGGCGCCCCGTGGTCGTCATGCGGATGATCATCGGCCATTCGCTCACGCCGCTCAACCCCTTGAGGACATTCGGGCGGTCCGCCGACGTGAAACGGCCCGCTGCTTGTAACGAAAACTCGCTCGGGAAAGTGCAGAATGTCGATGGAGACAGCTCCGCGAGATACGCCGCCACATCCGCGACGCACTCAAGGACGTCGCCGAGTGCGCGGGCCCGGGCGGCGATGTTCTTCGAAGATCGCATGCGATTGCGCGAATCGCGCTCACGCCTCAATCGTGTTCCAGCTTCAACACCTTGGCGTTCACGGAATCCGCGATGTAGATCGTCCGTTGATCCGGGGTAACCGTCAGGTAATGGGCTTCGCCGATCAGGTTCGACTTGCCACCCTCGATATCCCGCCCGGCTTTGCCGAGCCATCCCGTGATTTTTCCGGTTTCGTCGAGCGACATGATCATCCCGTCCATCCCAGACGCCATCCAGATCTGGCTCTTTGCGTCCACGAACAGGCCGCTCGTCAGATTCGGCTGCTGAATTTCCCGGAGCAGACGAAGATTGGTATCGAGCACCAGAATCCTGTTGACCTGACGATCGGTCACCCACAGTTCTCCCTTAGGCGTGACGATGACGCTGTGAATGGTGGGGTAAGTACCGTCGGCATGTGGCAGCGCACGGCTCGACAAATAGTTGCCGGTCTTGTCGAACTTGAGAACCCGCGGATCGGATCCCTGCGTCACCGGCGGCTTGGCGGTGTTATAGGACGAACAGAAGGTGCAGTCGGGCGGCGAAGAGGTGCCGCCATGACCCTGCACCACGTAGAAATTGTCGTCCTTGTCGAACGCCACGTCCAAGGGCTGGTTGAACATGCCGTTCCATTTGTCATCGTCCCACTTGGCAACTTCGCCGCGCTTGCCGACGGTCATGGCGGGCTCACCGTTCGGTTTCAGCTTCCACAACACGTTCAAAAAGCTGTCGAGAACCCAGATATTGCCGTTACGGTCGATCCGCATCCCGTGCGTGTTGATCGCAATATTGGGGTTGAACGTCCGGAGGAACTTCCCCTGGGCGTCATACTCGACCATCATCATCGCGGGGTTCCGGTTGAAAACCAATAGATGCCCCTGGGGCGTCAGTGCAACCCCTGACACATTGCCGAATTTCTGTCCCGGCATCGGGGCGGGCGGCGCGACGAAATGGTACGGCAGCGCCGGCGCGTCAGGAGGGTGAAGATTAGGCGTGGCGCGCGGCTGAACGATGTGAGGATCGCTCCGCCCTGCCGGCCGGTTCTGGCCCGCTTGCCGCGGGCCTGGCCCGTCCTGCGCCAGCACTGCGGTTACCAAGACCACAACAGCCGGAACGCTGAAGGCTGAGCGTTTCATTTGTTTTGTGACCCGGTGTCCAAAACGTACGTATACAACCTTGGCGGAGGGGCGGTCGGCGGCGGCGGAGTTGTCGCAGGAGGCGCTCCTCGACCTCCTGGCGCCGGAGTCAGAAGCTGGCCCGCCCCGCCCATGAACGACACGTATTGCTTGCCGTCCATCACGTACGTGATGGGAGGTCCCATTCCTGTCTTAGTCTCCGTCTGGACTTCCAGAAGTTTCTTGCCGTTTTCGGCGTTGTACGCGATGAAGCGTCCGTCGGGAACGACCTGAAACACCAAATTGCCCGCAGTGGTGAGCGTGCCGCCGAAGCGGGCGCCTCCGGCTGGGGCGCGCCAGCGCTCGGTTTGCGTCACAGGGTCCCACGCCCGCAACACGGTCCGTTGCCCGTCGACGGCTTGTGGTCCGATTGCAGGTGGCTTTGGACGGGTCGCGACCGCGCCGCGCGCGAGGCCCTCGTTATGTCTGCCAGGCTGATACGTGAAGTCAGGATTGACTGCGTAGTTGGAGCCGCCGTCGATCGTGGCCGTAAAATAGACGAGCCCGGTGTTGGGATTGAATGACATCGTGCTCGACGCGTGCGCTCCTACTTGGTTGGGGAACAACTCAACCGCTTCCCGGCCATAGTCCGCTTCGGGATTCACAATCGGGCGGCCGGTGGCAGGATCCAGTCCCTTCGCCCATGTCACGCGCGCATAGGGCTGACCTGAGATGAACGCACCCGTGGCCCGGTCGAGCACGTAGAAAAAGCCGTTCTTGCTGGCCTGCATGATGACCTCGCGCGGCCTCCCGTTGATGACCAGGTTCGCAAGCGTCAACTGCTGCGTGCTGTCGTAGTCCCAGGAATCTCCCGGCACCGGCTGGAAGTACCACACCAACTCGCCGGTGTCCGGCCGCACGGCCAGAATCGAGCAGACGTACAGGTTGTCCTTGTTCTCCTTCGGTTTCGCGCCCAGCGAACGGAGCGCTTCCGGCCAGGGTGCCCCGTTGCCGGTGCCCACATAGACGAGGTCCAGGTCCGGATCGTACGCGAGACCATCCCAAACCGTCGCTCCACCGCCTCGCTTCCACCAGTCACCACTCCACGTGGCGGCGGCTTTCTTCAGCGCCGGATTTTCGAACGGCTTCGCGGGATCGGCCGGTACTGTATAGAACCTCCAGACGCGACGGCCGGTCATCGCGTCGTACGCATCGAAGAATCCGCGAACGGCGTACTCTCCACCGCTGACCCCGATAATGATGTTTCCTTTCACTATTCTCGGCGCCATCGTGAGCGTGTAATCATCCTGAGGAAAAGCGACTCGTGTCTCCCAGAGAACCTTGCCGGTTGCCGTATCGAGCGCCTCGAGCCGTCCGTCGATGATCGGCGCGATAATCATATTCTTGTAGAGAGCGATGCCGCGATTCACCACGCCGCAGCATACTTTTGGCCGTACGGCGGACTGGTTCACTTCCGGATCCCATCGCCAGCGTTCCTTGCCCGTGCGCCCATCAACCGCGAACACGACGCTCCAGTTGGTGATGCCATAGAGCATTCCGTTCCAGACGAGCGGCGTCGCCAGTTGGCCGCCACCCGAAGATCCCAGCTCGTAGGACCATCCCAATCGGAGCCGATCGACATTCTCGGTCGTGATCTGTTTCAGTGGGCTGTACCGGGTTTCCGCGAGATCGAGACCAACGGTCAACCATTCGCCGGCGGCAGCGCGCCCGTTTCGCAAAGACGCATCGTCCACCACGGATGTCTGGGCTGACGCGAAACACGCCAGCAGCCCGCACCCAACCACACTCATGGCTGCCACGTTTCGAACGCTCATCGTACGAACCCCACCTCTACTCACTCTTTGTTGTCGGAAACCTACTGCCCGCCGGACCGCTGGTCCACCTGATAAAAGTGGACTTGACCTTCCTTGCTCCGCGGAGTCATCGCCATGCGGATGCTTTTGCCGGTGTTGGCGCAGCTGGTGGCACGATGCCACCGTTCTTCATTGGCATTTATCACGTCGCCGAGTTCGCCATGGACGACGCCGACGCCGGAGATGAGCGCACACACATTGCCGTACACATTGACCCAGAGCTCCACCATGTTGGCGTGCCAGTGGCCCCAGTTGGTTACGGGTGGCAGCTCTGTGAGGCTGGTTCCGATGTTCAAGTTCGAAGAGGTATGGCCGTCATACAGGAAGCGCTCACCGGTGCGCTTCGAATCGCCGTACTCCGTTACGTTGAAGAACGGCACGTTGAAGGAGTCGTAGCCGCCGGTTGAGGTGATCTTGGTCTTGATGTATTTGTATCCGGGAATCGGCGTCGGCGTTTCGCTTTCCGGATAAGACGGCACCTGCCCGGCGGGCGTGTTGCGGTAATACACAACCGGCTCGTTGCCGACCGTCTCCAGGCAGTACGACAGCCGTGGTGCCACGTTGAACGCCCAGCCCTTCGACAGGACCTTGGGCTCCTGGCCGTCGATCGTCATCTTCACAGCGCCGCTGTACACCCAGCCGAAGACGCGGTCGTCCGCGTAGAACATGCACTTGGACTTGTCGCCGGGCGCCATCTGGACGTAGCGGCCGTCGAAGTCGCGGGTTAGAACTACTTTCTCTTCCCAGCGCGCCTGTCCGTGGTGCGCCTTGAGAATGTCGGCGATGTACCAGATCGGCTTGTTGACTCCCGTGTAAGGCGTTTCCGGCGTTTTCTGCGCCGCCCACACGATCCGCTCCGGGCCGTTTTCGCCGCTGGCCTGGGACCACCAATTCGTCTGAGGCTCACTGCCGCGTCCCGTTCGGCGGCCAGCCGGCGCCGAGGTTTGGGCCAAAGCCGGCACGGCTGCAAGGGCCATCGCGAGTGTGATCCACGTCCTGACTGATGTCACGGCAGCCTCCTGTCGTTGTGCGAGAAAGAAACGGCACTGAGCCACGCGGCAGACCTCTCACCTTGCCGCCGCGTTGCCCGGATTCTATTCGACGACCCTGACGATGGCGATGCCCGCTGCCTGAGGCACTGGCTGCGACGATCCCGTAGGCGTCAGGTGGCCGGTTTTGTGATCGATCGCAAACACCACGAGGTTCTCGCCGTTCTGATTCGCGCAGAAGAGATACTGGTTCGAGGGATCGATCGTGATGTTTCGCGGCGTGCGGCCGAGGCTCGGGACGTGTTCGACGAGCGTGAGCGTCCCCTTCCCAGAATCGACCGAATAGACGGCGAGGCTGTCGTGGCCGCGGTTGCTGACGTACAGCCACTTGCCTTCGTGGTCGATCTGAATCTCCGCGGTTGAGTTGTTCCCCGTGTACCGATCAGGCTTCGTCGAGATCGTCTGCACCGCCTTCAGGCTGCCGTCGTGGATCTCGAAGACGGTGACCTTCGAGTCGGTCTCGTGATTCACATAGAGGAAGCGCCCGTTCGGATGCAGCTGCAGGCGGCGCGGCCCGGAGCCTCCGGGCAGGTTGACAAACGGCGGATCCATCGGCGCGACTGTGCGGCGCGAAGCGTCGAGACGATAGCTATAAAGACGATCGAGACCGAGCTCGGCGACGTAGACGAATTTGCTGTCTTTGCTGAACGCGATGCCGTGCGCTTTCGGACCGGGTTGCCGCGGCGAAAGCGGCGTCCCGGTGTGCTTGTCGGTGTAGAACGGCTCGCTCAGCCTGCCATCGCCCTCGACACCGTACAACGTGAACGTGCCGCTGGCGTATGTCACCGTGCCCGCCAGCTTTCCGCTGGGATCGACCACGACCTGGTTCGCGAGATCGCCCTTCGCAGTCACCTTGTTGATCAGCGTGAGCGTGCCCGTCTTGTGATCGATTCGATAGGCCGCGACGGTGTCCAGCTTGTCGGGATTCTGCCAGCTCACCGCGTAGAGGTACTGTTCGTTCGGCGACGCCCACACGTGCGCGGGGTTGACCGCTTCGGCCGCGATGCCAAGCGGCGAGAGCGCGCCGCTCTTCGAATCGAACCTGAACGCGTAAATCCCCTTCGACACGGACGTCGTCGTCAGCGTCGGATGCGTGTACGTGCCCACGAACGCAAGATAATCACCGGTCGTCTTCTGCGCAGGCGCAGTTTTCAGGAACTGATCCGGCGTCAGGACGCGCGGCGTAAAGCGCGCCTGCCGAACCGCGCCCTTGAAGTAGTTCACGTGATTCACACGGCTGCCGACGGATGTTCCGCCGGCGCCCTGAGGCTTGAACGCCACCTCGGCTTCGCCCTGGAGCTCGCCGTTCACATAGCTGCGAAACACTTTGCCGTCGTACGTCGACGCGACGTGATACCACCGCCCGATCGGATGCAGCTTGTCGCGAAACAGCAGCGCACGGTTGTAACCCGGACCGGCGATGAACGCGTCGAGGCACCATTGATCGCCGTTGATGACGCGCAGCTCGAAAAGGAAACGGGCGTTTGCGTCCTGCGTGCTGCTGCCCGTCACTGTCACGAGCTGGCCGTTTGCAGGACTGCGCTCGGCGAGGTGGAACCACCGTTGCTCGGCCGCACCGCCGTCCGGACGGAAGATCGCCTCGAACGTGAACTGTTCGGCGCCGGCCAAGGGATGTTGATCGATGTAGAGCGAGTCGTCTGTGCCGTCGAACTCGACGGCTTTGCCCAGCGGCGTGTCGATCACCTTCGGGTTGCCCCCGACTTTGACAGGCAGGCCGCCGATCGTATCGAGCCGATCGAACGTCCACGTCGTCAGGCGAGGCGCGTTCTGCGCTCCCGCTCGGCCAACCGCAGCGATCGAGCTCGCAAGAACGATGAGAGAGAAGGCTCGGCGATTCATTTGACCGCAAACGACGGCAGGAACCACGGCCCCTTCTGCGGCACGCCCTGACCGACGATGTCGTGCTCGTCGAGCAGCCAGCCCCACAGATGACCCGACGGCGCCTTTTCGCTGTCGATTTGGATGTAGAGTCTTCCGCTCTTCAGCGCCGTCAGTTGATTTTGATCGAGCTTGAGCTGCCCGGTTACCTTGCCGGCGACGTCGCCCTCGACAGTCAAATCGACAAAGGCGGTGCCAGGAATGCCCGCGCCTTTGCTCGTCGACAGGTGTGCTTTCGTGGCAGGACCGGATAATCCCGTAAAGGTTCCGGAGATCGAGAGCACGTTGCCCTCGAGCGTCGCGGTGGCGCTGCCTTTCCCCGTCATGATCGGCTGCTGCGCATCGTTGAACGGCATCGCCGACAGATACACCTGGTATCGTTCGGCGGCCACTACGCCGGATTCGGTGACAACCGCGACGCTCAGGACTGCGAAGCCGAGGCGCCGGAAACGACTAATGCCTAGTCCCAAAGGCCTACCTCCTACTTCGGCAGCCCGAACACGTAGACGCCGTGCCCGAAAGTCGGCCGCTGGATCTCGCCGCGCAGCATCGTCGTCGGCTTCTGCTCGGGGCTGCCGCCGTTGTAGCCGGTCGGCACCGCGACGAACTGATCGCCTCCGACGCTGAACGCGACAGGATACCCCTGCGCCGTCGTCGGCAGCCGCGTTTGCCACAACGTCTTTCCGGTCTTGATGTCGAACGCGCGGAAGACGCGATCGAAGTCGCCGACGAATCCGACGCCGCCCGCAGTGGTGATGACGCCGGTCAGGAATGGGCTCCGTTGTTGAAACGTCCAGACCGGACGCATGGTGTTCGTTTCGTAGGCCGACAGCCGGCCAAGATTGCCGTCGGTGCCGGGCATCTCGTAGAACAACTGGCCGCCCGAACCGTACATCGCACAGTTCTGGCTCAGCGGAATGATGAGCAGATCGTTGGTCAGGTCGTAGCTCGTCGACTGCCAGTTGTGTCCGCCCGACGGACTCGGACACGACGCGAGCGCTTCGCCCGGCTTCTGTTCGAGGATGTCTTCGCGATACGTGGTTCGGCCCGTTTTCATATCGATCGATGCCCAGACGTTCTGGAACACCGTCTCCTTGACGTCGAGGAACCTGCCAGTGACGCGATCGAGCTTCCACATCAGTCCCGACTTACCGACGGTCATTACTGTTTTCTGCGTTCCGTGATCGATCAGCACGCGCTCGAATACTTCGTCGAGGTCCAGCGATTCTCCAGGGGCGTTCTGAAAATACCATTTCAGTTTGCCGTTGTCGGGGGCGATGGCGAGCGTGGTGTTCGAAAAGAGCGCGTCGCCTCTGGTGCCGCGTTGATCGCGGCGCGAAGGCTTCGCCTGACCCGTGCCCCAGAACGTCAGGTTGAGCAGCGGATCGTACGTGCCGGCGATCCACACGTCGGCTCCCGATCGCTTGTCGTCGGGAAGATCGCCCCAGGTCGCGCCGCCCTCGGTCCCTCTCCGGGCGATCGTGATGAACTTCCAGAGTTGCTTCCCCGTATTCGCGTCGTAGCCGGCGATGAAACAGTGATCGCGCGCATCGAGCTCGTCGCATCTGGTAAGGCCGACGAGTAATTTGTCTTTCGCGACCATGATCCCGCCGATCTTGTCGTCGGGATTCTCCGATACCGCGATCTGCCAGACGATCTTGCCGCTGCGCGCATCCAGCGCATAGAGCTTGGCGTACGTTGCCGGATAGAAGAGAAGGTTCCCGTAGAGCGCCATCGTCCGCGTCGCGTTCTGACCCGGCACCGCACGCGGTCCGATTCGATGCTCCCAGATCAGATCGCCGGTACGCGCGTCGAGCGCCTGAACGGTGTTGCTGATGTTGGTCGACAAGAACATGACCCCGTCGTGCACCAGCGGGGTAATCTGTTGGCGCGCCCCGTCCTCGAGCGGCCACGCCCATTTCAACTGCAGGCCATTCACGTTCTTCGGCGTGATTTGCGCAAGAGGACTCGCACTCCAGCCGGAATAGGTCCGATAGTGCATCAGCCAATCCCCATCGGGCGGGTGCGCAAGCGTCTCCTCGGTGATCGGCGCGTAGCTCTTGACGGTGCCGGCAACGGTCAGACCGGTCTGCGGAGCGGCGGGCGCCGTGGAGTCATCGTCGGCGCCTCCGCGGCCACGTCCGCCGCGCCCACGGCCGCCTCGTCCCTGTCCGCCCGCCGCTGCCACCAGGCCCGCCGGCATTTGACCGTTAGCGATCGACGCAATCGGCACGTTCGTGTCGGCAGTCAGCGCACTCGCCCCGGCCTGCGCGCCGTTGGCTTTCAACACGAACGCCACGATCGATGCGTATGTCTCTGCTGAGAGCCCGTTCACGTTGTCCGGTGGCATCGACGTTCGGATCCGCGTGAGCAACTCGCGCGTCGTCCTGGAACCCCACGACGCGATGAAGGCGCTCCCCGCGAGCGGCGGCGCTTCGCCCGCCCCGGAAAGCGTCCTGCCGTGACATCCGCTGCAACTCTGCACGTACGCGGCCTGACCGGCAACCGCCTGCTGGTCGGTGAATGGTGTGCCTTGCTGCGCGCGCATGGTCAAGGGCAACACGGCGAGGCTCGTTGCGATCGCGATCAGCGGGGTCGCGCGTCGTTGAAGCTTCGGCTTTGGCACTTCGGCGATCGCCGACCTGATGTCGCCGATCACAGGTGTCCCTCAGGGCCGCCGCGGCGGCTGGGCGCGGCGGCGGGCTTGATGCCCTGCCGCGTGAGAAACGCCATGAGGTCTTTGAACTCGTCGGGCGTGAGCCGTTTGTCGTAATCGGTCGGCATCAGGCTCCTCCGTTCGACGGCATACTTGCGCAACTTCGATTTCTCGAACATGTGCAACTGCTGATCGTTGCCAATCATCTGGAGCGCATAGCCGTCCTCGTTCAGGAGCACGCCGTCGAAGGTCTTGCCGTCGGCCGTCGTGACGAACACCGGCAGATAAGAGTCCATCGCGGGCAGCGTCCGCAGATGCGCGCCGCCGCTGCCGTAGACGCGATGCTGCGGCTTCGTCAGTGCATCGGAGATCGAGCTGGCCTTTCGAGTGCCGGCGATGTTCGAGAGATCGGGCGCCGTCAATCCACCCTTGCCCGACAGCATGTGGCATGTCCCGCACTGCCCCTTGCCCCAGAACACCGCCTCGCCGTGCGCAACGTCGCCGGGAAGCGGGTTATCGAGCGCCGTGCCGCGGAGCGAGTGGATGTAGGTGACGACCTTCCAGATCTCGGAATCGGGAAGCCGCTGCGGCGACATCGGCGTACCCGAGATGCCGTTCTTGATGATGTTGAACGTCTGCGCATCGGACACGCCGATGTCGACCCGATCGCCGGACACGATCGCCGGTCCGATTTCTCCCCCGCCGCCGCCCGAACCGTGGCACGTGGTGCATTTCTGGTTGTAGAGCGCTTCGCCCTCGGTGACCGCCTCGGCGTTGCCGAGAAACGGATTCGTCGGACCGGCTCCGCCGCCCCGCTGGCTGAGGAGCGAGCCCGAGGACGACACGACGAGTAACACGACAATCAGCAATCCTGCCCTCATGCGCCGCCTCCTAACGTGACTCGGACAGGCCGAACGCGAAGACATTCGTCCCCGACGCGATTGCGAAGAACTGCTGGCCGTCGACGCTGTACGTCGCGGGAGCCGCGGTGATGACGTCCCCAGTATTGAAGTGCCACAGCGACTGCCCCGTCTTCGCGTCGAGCACGCTCACCTGACCGAACTGCTCGGGGGCAAACACGATCCCGCCCGCCGTGGACAGGAGTCCAGGACCGTAGTGATTCGACCGCACGGCCTTGTATTCCCACATTCGCTTTCCGGTCAGGGCGTCGATGGCTCGCACGTACGCCTGCCACGGCTCGTGCGCGCTTTCGTAGTAGCCGGTTCCCGAATCGGTCGCCGTGCTCGACTGAATCACGTTCACGCCGCATCCCTCGGCGACGACGACGTAGAGGTAACGTGTGTCGGGACTGTATGTCGGCGGCGGCCAGTTCGTCGCGCCCATCGTCGAGGGACAGGTCCTCGTCCCCTTCACCGTCGGATCGTGGCCGGGCGTGACGATGGGGCGCCCCTTTGCTTCGAGTCCGGTCGCCCAGTCGAGTTGATCGACGAACGGAGTGCCGAGCAGGAATTCTCCGTTGGTCCGATCGAGTATGTAGTAGAAGCCATTACGGTTCGCCTGCAGCAGCAGCTTGCGCGGCTGCCCACGGAACGTCGCGTCGACGAGCACTGGCGTCTCGAGGGAATCCCAATCGTGCGTGTCGTGCGGCGTGTTCTGGAAATGCCATTTCAGCGTGCCGCTCCTGACGTCGATCGCGACGATGGAATCGCTGTACAAGTTGTCGCCGGGCCGTCCCAATCCTGTCCACTCGGGATTCGGCTGGCCCGTGCCGTAGTAGATGAGATTCAATTCCGGGTCGTACGAGCCGCTCACCCAGATAGGCGCGCCTGCAGGGGTGCCGCCTCCCCATGTGGCATACGCAGGATCGTCGGGCTTCGGCACGGCCGACCACGTCCAGACGTACTTCCCCGTCGTGGCATCGAACGCCTGAATGAAGCCGTTGGGCCGGTTGCCGCTGACGATCGCCTTGCCGTCGGCGACGAGCGGCGCCCCGCCGGTGATGGCGTATCCGCCTTCCGACTTGACGTCCCACTTGACGCCGCCGGTGCGAGCGTCCAGCGCCACGAGATGGCTGTCCGACGTGACGAGATACACCTTGTCCCCGTACACGGCCGTGCCGCGCTGCCGCGTGGAGACGGGAGGCTGGCGCTGATGTTTCCAGATGATGTTTCCGGTACGCGCGTCGAGCGCGTCGACGCGGTTGAAACCGGAAATGTACATCACGCCGTTGACCACGATCGGCGTCGGTTCCAGTTCCTCCATGTTGGCGAGGTGGTACACCCACTTCGGCTGGAGCCGCGCCGCGTTGGCGGTCGTCACTTGTTTC
The DNA here is from genome assembly GCA_046728115.1 of Acidobacteriota bacterium. Classification (GTDB taxonomy): domain Bacteria; phylum Acidobacteriota; class Vicinamibacteria; order Vicinamibacterales; family CAVVIG01; genus CAVSWN01. Next base: position 28,614 of record JBKPDW010000311.1, read on the forward strand.
AGCGGCGAGTACCGGTGCGAGTTGTACGTGCCGCCGTAGGTGACCCAGTCCTTCGGATCCGGATTGATCAACGCCTGATCCGGCGTACGCGCCTGATCCGATGTGCGCACCGGCGCTGACGCGGCCAGCAGGAGGAGGACCGTGCCCACGATGGCATGTGTCGTCGATGTCATCGATCACCCTCTTCAGAACAGCAGCTTCAACCCCAACTGGATCTGGCGCATCTCGCCGCGCGTCGAGCTGATTCGGCCGAAGGCGACGCTCGACAACGTCGTGTTGGGCTCGCCCCAGTTCGGGTGGTTGAGCGCGTTGAACGCCTCGATCCGGAATTCGAGGTACGGCTGACGGCCGAATCGAATCTCCTTCAGCATCGAGAAGTCAAGGTTGAAAATGCCGGGGCCGATCACCTCGCTACGGCCGGCGGTCCCGAAGGTGCCTTGCGCCGCCCGGGAGTACGCGGCGGTGTTGAACCACTTGTCGACGGTCGGATTTTCGAGGCTCGTGTCGACGCTGAAATCACGATTCGGCCGGCAGCAGTTGCCGATGTTGGCCTGGTCCTCACCCGCTGAGACTGTCAGCGGGAACCCGGAACCCAGCGTCACCACCGATGTCACCTTCCACCCGCCGATGACGTTTCCAAGCGCTCCGGTACTCAGATAGCGGCGGCCCGGCCCGACCGGCATGTCGTAGACGACCGACGTGACGAGCCGATGGCGCTGGTCGAACACCGACAATCCGTCCTCGCAGGAGAGGCAATACGAGTTCTGGGGATTCAACGGGTCGGTCCCGTTCGTCCGGATGCCGCTGCCGTTGTCCGTCGACTTCGACAAGGTGTAGCTCGAGAGAACGGTCAACCCTTTCGAGTACCGCCGAGTGAACTTCACGCCGAGCGAATTGTAGTGAGAGTAGCCGACGTTGGCGGCTCCCTGGAAGAGCCCGAACTCCGGGAAGGGAGAGCGCTGCTCCACCGGCGTGGTCCCTGGAACCGGCTGGTTGGCCAGATTGATCCAGCGCTGAAGCAGGTGACCTTGGGTATGCAGATAACTCACCTCGATCCCGGTCGAGGCGTTGAACTGATGCTCTACGCTGGCGTCGGCCTGGTCGACGTACGGCGTCTTGCGATCGATCTGGTCCGTCAGGACCAGAGGCCGGACGATGCAGAGTACGCCGGGAGGGGTGTTGCACACCGTGGTCGCCGCCGAATTGAGCGGATCCTGCCAGGTGGTGCGAAGCGCCGTCGATGTCGAACTCACCGTGACGCGTCCCTGCAGATTCCTCTGCTTGTCGAACACGATGTTGCCGATGTCCTGCACGAAGAATCGCCCGGCCCCTCCGCGAACCACCCAGTTGTCGGCGGGATTCCACGCCCCGCCGAGCCGCGGCGCGAAATTCGTGTAGTCGGTCTGAATGAGGTTGTCGCCGAGCCGGCCGTCGCGCGCAATCTGGATGTCCGGCGAAAACCGGATCTGCGCGTCCTGATAGAAGTCGCCCAGGCCGACGCGGACCAGTACCGGGTGCAGCGACGGATCCGTGACCTGCGGCGTCTGCGTGTTGAGCGGGATCTGCGCGACAATGGTTCGTTGTGCCGTGTCGTGCCACGGCGGCGTCAGCTCGTAGCGCAATCCGGCGTTGATCGTGACTCTCGGCGTCACCTTCCACGTATCCTGCACGTAATACGCCTGGCTGAACGACCGAAGCCTGCCGACGGCGAGCCCTGAGGCATACGACCACGACGACATATAACCGAGCAGATAGTCGGCAAACGCGTATCCGGTGGCGATGTTGTTGGCGAAGCTCGCGGCGCCGCGCGCGTACTGGTTTCCGTCCTGGTTGTACCGATCGAACCGCAGGTCGCCGCCGAACTTGAAGAAATGCGATCCTCGCGTCCACGACAGGTTATCGATGAACTGGAAGTTGTCGTTCTCGTTGATGAACGGCGACTGCGAATTGTCCCCGAACCCCGAAAAACCCGCGATGGCGACCGACGGCAGTCCCCAGGCGTCGGGCGGTACCTGCTGCGCCAGCGGCACGCCGGCCTCTTTCGCGGCGTCGAACACGTTGTTCAACTCCCCGCCGGAGTGATTGAAGAAGCGGTTGTAGCCGCCGCGCATCTCGTTGACGAGCGTCGACGTGAAGATGCGGACATTGTCGATGACGAACTGGTGCGCGTTGGTATCGACCTGTGTACCGTTGAGCACGAGGCCGCCCACATACTCCCCTTCACCGGTCCAGCTGTAGCGGCCGTACCACGTCGACTTCTGACTCGCGTTGAAATCGACGCGCGACGTGAACTGGTTCTTGTCGGTGTGGTTCTGGTTCACTGCGAGATAGTTGTTCGCGAGGCTCGTCGTCGGCTGGTTCGGGGCGGGGTAATAGTTCAACAGGTTGAGCGCAATCGGGTCGATGCGATTCTGCGGCAGAACGTTTCCCGGAAACGGCGTTCCGGTGAGCGGATCTCTGAGAGCCGTCCTGATCTCCGAGAAGTTGCCGTTCCGCATCGCGACCGACGGAACGCTGTAGTACGTCTGTTTCTGGTTCCGCAGCCGAAATCCCTCGTAATTGGTCAGGAAGAACAGCCGGTCGCGGCCGTCCATGACGCGCGGGATCTCCACCGGCCCGCCCAACGTGAACCCGTACTGATTCCAGTTGAACGGGCTCGTCGCCGGCACCGTCCCGCCGAAACCGTACGGCCGCGCGTCGAACTTGTCGTGGCGGATGAACTCGAAGACCGATCCGTGGAACGTGTTCGTGCCGCTCTTGGTCGTGACGCTCACCTGACCGAGGGAACGTCCGAGCTCGGCCGAGTAGACGCCGCTCTGCACCTTGAACTCCTGCAGCGCGTCGATGGACGGCAGGAAGATATAGGAGTTGAAGTTCACGTCCGTGTTGTTGATGCCGTCGAGCGTGAAGTAATTCCATTCGTTGCGACCGCCGCCGATCGAGATCTGCTGCCGCGATCGCTCTCCTCCCTGCCGCGTCGTGGACGTGCCGCTGTCCGCGAAGCTCGCCGACACGTTCGGGGTGAGCTCGACCATGCGGAGAAAGTTCCGGCCGTTGAGCGGCAGTTCGACGATGCGCTGGTTGTCGATGACGGTGCCGAGCACGCCGTCGGTGGTGTTGATGATCGGGGCGCTCGCCACCGCCTCGACTGTCTCGCTCAGCACGCCCAGCTCCAGACGAACATCGAGACGGATTGTCTGCTGCGTCTGAAGCTCGATCCGATTCCGTTGGGCGCTGTTGAAGCCGTCCATTTCCACCTTGAGTGTGTAAATGCCAGGCTGAAGGTTCGGGAAGACGTAGACACCCGAGGCGTTTGCCTGCTGGCTGACATTGGCCCCGGTTTGCGTATTCGTCACGGTGATCGACGCCCCGATCAGAACGCCGCCGGACGAATCAGTGACGATGCCGGTAATCTGCCCGAAGGTTTGCGCTGACGCGAAATCGGCGGCAAGCAGCACAGAGACGACAATCCACAGGACCCGTCTGCACATACATCCTCCCCCGGCTGTCGTGAAGTGGGCAGACTATAGCAGCAGGACTCGCCGCAAATTGTGACCAATTAAGACAATTGCAATGCATACCCTTCACCGTACGCAGTGATGAGGTATCGCGGCCGCTTCGTGTCCGGCTCGATCTTCTCGCGCAGCCGTGCGATCGCGCGATCGACCGAGCGTATCGTCCCCGGAGAAATCGAGCCCCAGACCTGATTGATGAGCTGATCGCGATGGACGGTGCGATTGGCGCGCTCGGCGAGAAACTGCAGGATTTCGAATTCGCGGTTCGTGAGCAGAATCGTGCCGGCCGGACCGGTCGCCACGCGGCGGGTGAAATCGACCGTCACCGCGCCCAGTTTGATCACGTCGACGACGCTCGACGTCCGGCGGAGCACGGCGCGGATTCGCGCGAGCAGCTCCTGCATGTCGAACGGCTTCGTGATGTAATCGTCGGCGCCCGCCTCGAGTCCTCGCAGCTTGTCGACCTGCAGACCGCGGGCCGACAGGAAAATGATCGGCACCTTCCGCGAGTGTCTGATCATCGGTACCAAGTCGAACCCGCTCGCCTTCGGCAACATCACGTCGAGCAGCACTAGATCCGGCATGAGCGCGTCTGCCTGGCGAAGGGCCTCGTCTGCGTCGACCGCGCACTCGACGTCGAAGCCCTCGATGACCAGCTTGTCCCGAATCACCTCGGAGAGGGCGTCATCATCGTCGACGATCAGAATCCGTCTCGACATATCACGTCTGCCAGCTGGGAATCCGCAGCGTCAGCGTGGTCCCGCGTCCGACGTGGCTTCTGAGAAGCAGGATGCCTTTGTGGTCGACCGCGATTCTATGAATGATCGCGAGCCCGAGCCCGATGCCCTCCCCTCTCGCCGACCGGCCTCTCACGAACCGGCGGCGAACGCCCGCCAGTTCGTCGTCCGGAATTCCAGGCCCGCCGTCGGCCACTTCGATAACGACGTCGCTCTCGTCCGCGAACGCGGAGATCCGGACCCACCCCGCTGCCGATCCGTGGCGGATGGCGTTGTCGATCGCGTTGTCGAGCGCGAGCACGATCGCGGTGCGGTCGGCTCGAATCGGCGGCAACCCATGACTGAGGTGGACGTCGATGCGCAGATGCTCGCCGTCGGTGATATGCCGGAAGCTCCGGAGGGCATCGTCGACGAGCTCCTCGACCTGCAGCGGCTGGAACGAGTACACCTCGGTCGTGTCGGTGACGCGCGCGTACGTGAGGATGTTCGTCACCAGCCGCGTGAGTCGATATCCCTGCTCGATGAGCAGCTCGCCGTAACGTTTAACATTGACTTTCGGCCTCGTCTCGTTCTCCGCGAGCATCTCGCCGATCGCGCGAACGGTCGCGAGCGGACTCTTCAGCTCATGCGTCATGCTCGAGACGAAATCCCATCGCAGCGCCTCGAGCTCCCTGTGCTTGCGCGACGCGATCAGCGCCACCATGAGCCCGATCCATAGCGTCACCGCGCCGGACACGATGAGGACGACCGCCTGTCGCGAGCTCTCGACCGACGCCACGACGAACGCATCGTCGCCGGCGCTCACCGTCAAGGTCCATGATGGCAACTCCGCGCCTGCGCGCGTCTTGAACGCAGCCAGCGCGTGATCGAAAAACGTCGGCGCGAAGGTTTGAGTCGCCGACCCTGGATACCGCCCGGCCCCGTGGCCGCGCGCCACGATGCCGCCGCGGTCGTCCTGCAACACGAAATCGATGTTCGGCGATCGCGCCGCGAGCTGCGCGGTCTGCGTGATCAGCTCGGAAAAGTAGTGGTCGCGCACCCAGCCGACGTTCACGATGAAGCCGAACACGCGATCGAGCTGTTCGTGCGCGGAATCGCGATAGAACGCAATCGCGACGGCCTGGTACGCCTTGCCGTCGATTTGAAATTCAAAGGCCGCGTAGAGACCACCTCTCGCCGTGTAAGCCGAGACATGCTCCTGCAGCACGCGCTCGACGCGCGGACTGCTCACGGTTTCAACCGGATACGGCGTGACCGGGCGCTGCGGGAGCGCCCACGGCACCGCCCGATCGGTTCTGACGAACAGGAACGGGCGCGGCGCCTCGGCGGACCACGCGAAGAAGCATTCGGGATAGGGATAGCGCGCAAACGCCCTGGCAACGATCTCTTCGAGGTCGAGCTCGGAATTGAAGCGCACGGACTTGACCTCGGCGCTGTCGAGCACGTTGGTCTGTGCGCCTCTCATGTCGCGCGTGATACCGGCCGTCAGGATGCGCGCGGCGAGCTCGCTCTGGCGGTCCGCGAGCAGGACCGCGTTGCGCTTGAGTTGTTTCGCGAGCGACAGCGCGGAATAGCCGAGCGCGAGCACGCCAAGGAAGGCAATCGCCACCAGCCAGAACGACGAGGACCTGACGAACCTGAGGCGCGCCCAGCTCACGGCACGAGCTCTCGCTCACGATAGTAGAGGGCAGCGCCGGGATGGAGAGGAAGCGGCGTCGCCGCCGCTCGATTGATGTCGATCATGAGCACCGACGGATCGACCGCGGCGAGCCGCGGCACGCAGTCGAAGAGCGCACCGACGAGACGTTGCGCCACCCAATTGGGAAGATCGCGCCGCGCGACGAGAACGGTGTCCATCCCGAGCGTCACCACGCGTTGATGCTGACCGGGGTACGTGTCCGGCGGAATCGTGAACGGATGCATGAAGCGGACGCCCTCACGCAACCGATCGGCGAGCGGACCGCGAATCTCGACGAGCCGCGCGCCTCGGGTGACGGCCCGCGTCACGGATAGATACGGCACGGGTGCCGGCAGCATGACGGCATCGACCATTCCATCAATCAGCTTGCTGAGCGCCGTGTCGAAGTCGGTCTGTATCTCGCGCGCAGGGCGCACCAGGCCCGCGCTTGCCAGGAGCAGCGGCGCCGTAATCGCGTTCCGCGCACCGGGACGTCCCACGGCCACGGCGCGGCCCGCCAGATCCTTCAGCGACCCAATCGTCGACCGCGGCCCGACGAGCAGGTGCTCCACGAGCGGTTGCGTAACGGCGAGCGCGCTGATGTTCTCGAAGCGCTCGGGGAACTCCGGGACGACGCCGCGATATCCCTCGTACAGCAGGCTCGCGCTTGTGAACGCGATGTCGGCTTGGCCGTCGACGACGTTCTTCAGGTTCGCGGGCCCGTTCTGTGCGTCGACGACCGTCAATACGATGTCGGGAAGAGACGGCGTGCACACGCGAGGGAACGATTGGCCCGTCTGGGTGAGCGCCCGGCCGTCGACGAACGCCGAGACACGAACCTGATACTGCGACCGCGCCGCCACCGCAGGCTGCCTCCGCTGACAGGCCGCCGTCAGCGCGACGAGGGACGCCATGACCAGAAGGATCCGAAACACACCCGTCGCCCGGCAAGAGTCTATAGCGTCAAACCGCCCTGTCTCAATTCGTCACGATTGATCGCGTTGCCGCTCGATATCATCCGGGCCCACACCGTCCGCCGCTTTGAATAAAAGGAGAACAGTCGTGGCTTATCTCCAACGTGTGTCGCGCCGGCAGTTCCTGTCGACGGTCGGCATCGCCGCAGTCGCTCCCGCCTTCCTCAGTCCGTTCGACGAACTCATCGCCGGTGAGCGCAAGCGCGCGAAGATTCGCGACATTCAGATCATGGTGATGCAGGGGCCGCGCACCTACACGCTGGTGAAGGTCGTCTCCGACGCCGGCGTGTACGGCATCGGCGAATCGTACGGATCGCCGGGCGCAGGCGTGAAAGAGCAGATGCTCATCCTGAAGCCGGCGTTGATCGGCAAGGATCCGCTCGACATCGACACGCTGTTTTCGGGCCTGGGCAATCGGACCGACGGGTCCGCGCACAGTCTGATGCGGGCGGTGAGCGGGATCGAAATGGCCGTGTGGGATCTCGCCGGCAAGATTCTGGAAGTGCCGACGTCGACGCTGCTCGGCGGCAAGTTCAGAACCACAACGCGTGTGTACGACCACGCCGGTCCGCGCAATCAACTCGACAAGAAGGCGTGTGCCGATTGGGCCGCGGAAGCGAAAGCGAGGCCCGCGGGCTTCACGTGTCACAAGTTTAGCCCCCAACCCGACGCGCCGGCTGCGGGAAGCGGAGGCGGACGCGTCGGACGGGGCCGCGGCGCAGGCGGTGGCGGTGGCGATGAAGGCGGCGGCCGCTCTGCCACGCGCGTGCTGAGCGCGCGCCAGATCATGAACATCCAGCAAGGCTGGGAGAACGTGCGCGAAGCGGCAGGCTGGGACCGTGACGTGATGGTGCACTGTTCTTGGAATTACGACCTGCGGACGTCAATCCAGATTGCGGACGCCGTCGCACCGATCAAGCCAGTCTGGCTCGAGGATCCGATGGCCGTCCCGTACACGGAGTCGTGGAAGCGCCTCACGGAGGTGTCGAAGACGCCGATCTGCATGGGCGAGAACCTCGTGTTCCGAGAGCAGTTCATGGATTTCATCATGAACGTCGGCGCCGACATCATCCATCCCGACCTGCGCAACACAGGAGGATTTCTCCCGACCAGCCGCATCGCACAGCTCGCGTCGCTCTACGGGCTCCCGATGGCGACTCACAACACCGGCAGCCAGGTGAACACCTACGCCGCTGCACAGTGGGCGGGATCGATCAAGGACTACATCGCGCTCGAAACGATTACCGGACAAGGCGACTGGATGGACAAGGTGCTGCTGCTGCCAGGGCCGTATATCAAAGACGGGTTCATCGAGGTGCACGATCGGCCGGGGCTCGGCATCGAGCTCAATCCGGACGTGGTGCGTGCGCATCTCGCGCCCGGCGAAACGTGGTGGGGCTAATCGTCTCAGGAGGGTATATGAACGCGTAATGTCCCACGCCTGCGCCGAATCTGAACGCCGAGTGTCACGCGGCTCGCACGTAGTAGTTGAGGAGGCCGCCGAGACGCTGGTACCGACGAATGCGACCGACGCGCCCGTTCGCGGACGGCCTGTGGGGTGTCTAATTTCATCTGCGTAAAATAGCGGCGCTCTTCACACATTCTGGAGGCGTCGTGCTCCTGTCCGTCTGTTACGTTGCGCTTCAACGCGTGCTGCAGTGCCTCGTCCTGTGCTTCCGCTCACGCGAGTTCAAGGAACTGGAGATCTGTCGCGCTCCGCCACGAGCTGGCCGTGCTGCGCCGACCAATCGGCCGCCACTCCGCCCGGCAGGCCGTGTGTTCTTGGCCGCGGTCAGACGGCTCTTGCCACGCGCCAGCTGGACGTCGTTTCTCGTCAAGCTGGCCACCTTGCTCGACTGGCATCGTCGACTGGTCGCGAAGCACTGGACGTATCGCCGGTGGGGCGAAGGCCGATCGGTCCTGAGATTCGGGACCTCATTGTGCGATTGGCCCACGAGAACCCACGGTGGGTGTGGGGTGCGTTAACCCGGTCGGCATAAAATAGCGGGCCTCTCGTTTTCTCGCGGAGGTGCCGTGGTTCTCTCCGTTCTTTACGTCGCACTTCAACGCGTTCTGCAGCTTCTCGTGCTGCTGTTCCGGTCGACGCCGTCGAAGGACCTCGAAATCATCGTGCTTCGCCACCAGGTGGCGATACTGCGCCGTCACGTGCGGCGCCCGGCATTTCGGGCCGCCGACCGACTGTTCCTGTCGGCTGCAAGCCGCCTGTCCGTCTCGAATTTGGTGTCAGGCGGCGACTGGGATCTGGACGAGGTCCGTGCAGTGGGAGACCCAACGCAGATAGCTCAGATCGGCAGGAGCCACTGTGTGTCCGCCGGCCAAGGTCAGCGGCGTGTGGCCCGTCAATGATGCGTGGCAGCGTGCCGCGTTGTAGTAGGCCTGGAACTCGACAAGCTTGCGAACGAGGTCCCGGGCATTCCAAAACAGCACGTGGTCGAGGAATTCTCGCCGCATTGTCCCGATCAACCGCTCCACGAATGGGTGGGACATCGGTACGTGCGGCACAGTCTTGATTTCATCGATCTCCAGAATCCGAAGGTTCGCCGTCCAACGGTGTGCCTCGAACAGCGGGTCGTGATCCGTGCTGAGATATTGCGGAACGCCCTGCCCATGAATGGCGGCGTTGAACATGCGGCAGAGGTCAACGCTAGTGACGGCGCCGCGGTGCACGCCGATTCCGACGAGGCGCCGCGTGAACTGGTCCATGACCACGAGCACCCAGTAGCTTTGGAGCACGATGGACTCGCATCGAAAGAGGTCCACGCTCCAAAGGCTGTCTATGGTGTGTCCGATGAACGACAACCACGAGGGCCCAGCTCCGCGCGGAACAGGGCGATAGTGTTTCGCCAGTACGCGGTACACGACACTCTTGTCGATGTCGACCCCGAACGTGTGCGAGATGATGCGCGCAATCCGTGGAGCCAAATCGAGGATGGCGCAACTTGAGCTCGACGATGGCCTGGATGAGTGCCTCGCCCGGCCCTTTCGGTCCGGGCTTCTTGGGCACGAGTTCGATGAGAACAGGCGGCGTACTTGCGACGCACCAACGCCTGATGAAACGCCAGCAGCGTCGAGGGCCGCAGGGCGATGGCGACCGTTCGGATACGTGCTGGACTGAGGAAGAGCGACCACAATCCGCACAGCAGTCGATCGCTCAGCGTCAGGTTCGGCGCCCGTCGGCGAGCGCGGCGCAGGACGATCAGTTGCCGCTTGAGCAGGAGATTCTCCGCGATCACCGCTCGCACGCCGCCGGGCCACACAGCTTCGCGGTCATAACGGCGAGGTCCAGCAGGGCGAGCCGGAGGTTCTTCATGCGCGAGTCAGCGTCGGTCAGACGTCGGGCGCTGCGCAACGTTGCCCAATCCTGGATTCGGCGCGAGAATTGCCAATTCGAGACCGACAGGTTTTGGCGAACGTCACGGTCGGCCCACGAACGGAACATTACGCGGACAAATTTTGGCGACCGTGAAGCTACGGGAGTTCCTTGAACGGATTGAAGACCTTGAGCCCGGGCCGCTTGAAGTCTCGGTCGTTCCCCGTGGCGATCGTCAGCCCGTGGCGGCGGGCTGTCGCTGCGATGTAGCTGTCCTCGACGGGCATACGCTGGCCTGTTTTGTCGAGCAGCCGCTCCTGCTCCGCCCAGACGTGCGCCACCGATACGTTGAACCCGTGGATGCGACCGTGCAGCGCGTCCACGAGCCGCGTGAGCCACTCCTGAAGCGTCTGACGCTGCCGGCCCTCCTTCGTGCGTACCCAGTACGCCAGCTGAGCGATGACGACGGCGCTCGTGTAGCAGCGATCCTGCTCAGCCTCGAGCCAGGCGATCACTTTCGGATCACCCTTCTTCTTCGCCGGCTGACAGATGACGTCCGTGTCGAGCAACCAGCTCACAGCTTCCGCCGCTCCGACCGCTCGCGCCGGCGTGGCGGCACGTCGTCGGGGCTCACGGGGCACTCCTTCATCACCGCGAGCCAGCTCTCCCGCCCTCCGAGGCGGCGAAAGACGATCGCGTCCTCTTCGGCGTCGAAGTGCGCGTCGAAATAGTCCCCGGGCTTTGCTGGCGCGAGCGCGGCCGGGACTGTCAGCCGGCGTTTGGCGTCAAGCGTAATGACCATGGTGGGATTATCCCACCATTCGGCCATGCCGTCCATTGTGCAATCGCTTCGTCAGAGATTCTCAAACGACTGTGCTCGATGCGGAGGAGTCGACGGTGGTCACCTGCGATCCACGCCTGCGGGATGCTACCAGTGCGCGGGGATTGTTCGTGGCTCGCTTGGATCGGTAGTCGACGACGGTACGAAGACGCGGCTGCAGAGGATGTCTGGCCAATCTCTGGCCAATTTTTCGCCGAACACCGGGTAACACCATGCTCTCATCCGAGCTACCGGCACGAGAACCCGCGAGTCCGAAGACCTGCATTACGCTCTCCAGAAACCGTCTCGAATGAACGAGGTCAAGCCGCGTCGGGTTCGACGATTTGCAGCCCCAGCTTGGCCGCTCGTTTTTTGAGGAGCTGGACCTGTTGTTCGCGGTGGCGCTCCTCGTAGTACTGCAGACC
>JBKPDW010000312.1:0-13247 GCA_046728115.1 Acidobacteriota bacterium
TTACTACTCGATTACGTTACGCGATTACCAGATTTCATTCGGCAACTCAGTCCACCTCTCCCTTCCTTTGTAGTAGATCGGTTTGCACCCGAATTCCTGTCGGTACGCGCGGTACTTCGCCCGTAGTCTATCGACGCGCCGATCCGAGGAGGCGATGCCGCGGTGCGGATAGTCGAGCAGCATGCGCTCCACCTTCCAGATGTTGGTCGGTGCGAGCCGCCAGTCATAGGTTCCCATCGCGTCCGCGACGTTGACGATGGCGTAGCCGGTCACGCGTCCCGTGAAATCGACATACGGGTCGAAGTAGCTGAGCGCCAGAGCTCGCGGGGTCGCGAAGACCGGTTTCCGGCCGTGCAGCCCGGGATCGCGCGAGCGGGCGATCGAGCCCCACTTTCCGTTCTGGCGATACACGAAGATCACGTGATCGAGCTGGTCGATCGACTCGAAGCTGAGGACGAGCGGCGGATAGCCGTGCCGTTCGAGAACGACGGCCGCAAACAGCGCGGCCTCGAGACAATGCGCGCATCCATGGGCGACGACGCCGCGAAAGCTGCGTAACGTAGCGCGTCCGCCGGGCTCTTGATTGTAGGGAAGGCGGTTCAAGTACCGCTGAACCGCCAGCGGCGTCCGGAGCCGCGCGATCAGTCGCCGTTCGCGCGCGGTGAATGGAGAACGACGAACCTCGAACCCGGAACGTCGAACGTCGAACCTCGAACCGCGAACCAATCTTATGCCGGCCGTTTGAGCTGCTCGAGGTCGGCCAGAATCTGGTCCGGCGACCAGTCGTTGCCCGTATACACCTTCACGAGCTTTCCATCGGCGCCTACGATCGCGGTCCGCAGGTTGTGCGTGATATCGCGCGGGTCGTTCAGCGCGCGGGCGACTGAAACACCGAACCGTGCCGCAAATTTGTCGACCTCGTCGCGGTCGCCGGTCAGAAACGTCCAGCGCGTGAGGTCCGCATTCAACGTCCTGGCGTGCGCCTTCAGCACGGCCGGTGTGTCGGTGACAGGATCGAAGCTGATCGTGACCAGATGAACATTCGCCAGCGCCGCATCGCTCTTGAGCGGCTTCTGCATCGCCGCGAAATGGCGATCCATCAACGGACAGAACGTGGGCAGCGGGCACTTCGTGTAGATGAACGTCACGACGAGCGGCATTCCCTGAAAGCCGCTGAACGTTCGCTTCCGGCCGTCCTGATCGACAAATGCCGTGTCCGGCACCGTCTCGCCCGGTTTCAGCAGTTCGAATCCCGACGAGGCTGACGGATTCGGCGGTTCCGGCGGAGCCTTCTCGAGCGGCGCGGTGCCGACTTTCTTGATGTTGGTCAGATGCGCGCCGTTCACCATCACCACGAGCGTGGCGTCGATCACATCGCCCGGCGCAAGATCCTCCAGCGCCTTCTCGTCCTCCACGTCATACGGCATCGTCATCGCCGGCATGAAGCCCTTGATCTCCTCGTGCTTGAGAATCACGATCTTGCGCGGCGGCTCGATCGATTGCACTTGTCCGTGGAGAAGAAACCGACGCTCCTCGGACCGCTGCGTACAGCCGCCGGAGAGGAAGCCGGCGCACAGCAATAAAACAACCTGAAGGCGCATATGATCTAGTTTACTCAGAAGGCGAACGACGTGATTTGGGTCGGCACGTCAGGCTACAACTATCCCGAGTGGAAGGGGAGCTTCTATCCGGCGGATCTGCCGGCCGCGAAGATGCTGCCATACTACGCCGCGCGATTTCCAACGGTCGAGATCAACTACACGTTCTACCGGATGCCGAACGAGAAGCTCGTCGCGGGCTGGGCGGCGCAAACGCCGCTTCCCTACAAGCTGACGCTCAAGGCGGCGCGCCGGATCACGCACGACAACCGGCTGAGGAACTGCGGCGATCTCGTCCGTGCCTTTTGCGGCGTGGCCGGAACATTGGGCGAGAAGCTGGGCGCCCTGCTGTTTCAGCTCCCGCCGAACCTGAAGAAGGATCTCGCGCTCTTCGATGCGTTCCTCGACGAGCTGCCGCCGAAAGTTCGCGGCGCGTTCGAGTTCCGGCACGAGTCGTGGCTCGGCGACGATGTTTTCGAGCGACTGGCCCAACGAAATCTTGCGCTGTGTGTGGCGGACAGCGAGAAGATGTCGACGCCTGTGAAGGTGACAGCCGACTACGCCTATTTTCGTCTTCGAGACGAAGGGTATCAGCCCGACGACATCAACCGATGGGCGGACACTATCGCGCGTGAAACAGCGTCGTGCGGGGATGTGTTCGTCTACTTCAAGCACGAAGAGGAAGGGAAGGGTCCGGAATTCGCGAGACTTCTCATGCGGCATCTCGGCATCGGAGATCCTGCCTGATATGTTTCTGGGGCCGGGGAATCCCGTATGGCACAGGCACGGGGCTAGGTGCTACGGTGCCAGGTGCTGCGGTGCCAGGGTGCTGCGGTGCCAGGGTGCTGCGGTGCCAGGTGCTATGTGCCTGGTCGTCCAGCGTCTCGGGGCCGTGCCTCGGCCGAAAGTCCTAGTTCGATATTCAGTCGGTCCACCAAGGACAAAGGACGAAGGGACGGACCAGGCACACAAGGACGGACCAGGAACCAAGCACGAAGCACAGAGGACCAGATCGGTCCGTCATTCGTACCGCAGCGCCTCGGTGGGATTGATCCGCGACGCGCGACGCGCGGGAATGTACGCCGCGGAAACGGTGACCGCGAGCACGATGGGCGCGACCAGCACCAGCGCCATGATGTCCAGCCGATCCTCGCTGCCCGGGAATGCCGCGTTCAACAATCGTCCCGCACCCACGCTTCCCGCGAGTCCGACGGCGAGACCCACGAGCGCCAGGATCAGTCCCTGTCGCAGCACCATGCCGAGCACCGTGTTGCGGCTCGCGCCAATCGCCATTCGTATCCCGATCTCCCGCGTGCGACGGCTGACCGCGTACGCGACCAGCCCGTACAGCCCGACGATCGCCAGGCCCAGCCCCATGAGACCCAGGGCCGCGACCGTCGTGATGATGACGTTGAAGACGCTGATCGCACGCATCCGGTAGAGCTCTTCCATCGTGCGGACGTTGAAGATCGGCAGGTTGATGTCGAGCCCCTGCACGACTTCGCGCAGGGGCCCGACGAGACTCGTAGGATCGCCCGCCGAGTGGGCAACGAGGACCATCGCTTTCGGTTGCCGCTGCCGGTAGGGGAGATAGACGAAATCCGACGGAGGCTCGGCGATGAAGATGTACTTGCTCGTCTTCGCGACGCCAACGATTTCGACCCATGACTTCTCGGCGTCGTCCAGACGAAACCGCTTGCCGAGCGGATCCTGATTCGGCCAGTAGTGCTGCGCGACGTGCTGGTTCACCACGGCAACCCGCGGTGCATTCGAATCGTCATCGCGCCGAAAGTTGCGACCGGCGACGAGCGCAATGTCCATGGTGTCGAAATAATATTCGTCGACCATGGAGGCCAGGATCGTCACGTTCTCCTTTCCGGGAGGGAATTGAAATCCTTCGGGCGCAATGGTCACGGCGCCGATGGTGTCGTTCAGCATCGGGATGGCGGTGGTCATGGTGACGGTCTTGACGCCCGGCACCGCGCGCGCCCGTTCGGCGACCTGATCGAAGAACTGTTGCGACTGGGCTTCCGTGTACCTCACAAGGCTCGGATCCAAGCCCATCATGAGCAGGTGATCGATCCGGTAACCAGGACCGCCCGCCAGCTCCGCGCCGAACCCTCGATACATGAACATGGCGACGACCAGGACAACGACCGAGACGGCGACCTGTGCACCGACCAGGAAGGTGCGCCCCCAGCGGCGCCGGCGTCCTGGCTTGACAGCATCGCCTGCCTTCATGACCGCCGTCAGATCGGTTCGCGACGCCTGGATCGCCGGCACGATGCCGAAGATCACGGCGCTCGCGACGGCCACGACGAGGCTGAACAGCAGCGCGCGCCGATCCATCTGAAAGGCCAACATGACCGGCAGCTCGGTCGGAATCTCGATCTGTCTGAACAGAACCATGCCCGCGTAGCCGACACCAAGACCCAGTGCGCCGCCGAGGATGGCGACGAGCAGGCTCTCGGTGACGAGCTGGCGAATGAGCCGCCCGCGTCCCGCGCCGATGGCCAGCCGCAGCGCCATCTCGCGCGCGCGGACGGGCGCACGGCTGGTCAGGAGTCCGGCGACGTTGCCGCACGCGACGAGCAGCACGGCCAAGGCGAGCGTCGACAACATCGCGATCAGCATCGCATCCGGTGGATCCTGCGCGATCCTGGCCTGGAGCTCCGTGCGCACGGTGAGGCCGCGGTTCCTGTTCGTGTCCGGATACGCGCGCTGCAGATCGGCCGCGATTGTCGTCAGCTCGGTCTGAGCCGCCGCCTGGGTGACACCGGTCCTGAGTCGGCCTTTGAGCGTGAGATTACGCGCGTCGCGCGCCTCGAGCGACGCCGTTTTCTTGTCGTTGATCAGCCGCGGCGACATCATGAGCGGCGCGAAGAAGTCGGACCGCACGTATTGGTTCATACCGGTGAATGCCGACGGCGCTACGCCAATCACGGTGCACTCGACGCCGTTGATGCGCACGGTGCGGCCCAGCACGTCGGGGTCCGATCCAAACTCCTTCTCCCACATGGTTCGGCCGAGCACGACGACGGCGTCGCGGCCAGGAACTTGATCTTCTTCGGGTCTGAACGAGCGTCCGATGGTCGGCTCGACCTTCATCAGCGGAAACAGGTTGCCGCTCACGAGCATGCCCATCTTGAGCTTTGGCGTGAGCTTCGGATCCGTCGCGAACCCTGCGGTGAGATAGGTGAACGCGGCCAGACCCTCGAAGGTCTTGTTTCGATCGCGGATGTCGACGTAGTCCCTGTAGGAAGACACCAGCGAGGATGCGTTCAGCGCTTCGAGCGATGAGGTCGACCCGACCGTGAAGACCTCACCTGGTCGGGCGACGGGAAGCGGCCGGAAGAGCAGGGCATCGGCGAAGCTGAAAATCGCACAGTTGGCGCCGATGCCAATTGCCAGTGAGAGGACGGCGACCGCTGTGAAGCCGGGACTCGCGCCCAGCATGCGGCAGCCGTACCGGACGTCCTGCCAAAAGCGTTCGAGCCACACGCCGTTGAATGCTGCGCGAAGCCTCGCGTTCACATGACCCTCGAATGCTGATCTTAGACGAACGCGCGTGTCGTCGTGTTTCGCCGTGGGTTTATCATGGCGGCATGGCCGAACCATTTGTGATCGCAAAAGGCGGCGACGGCGCCGATGTCGTGTTTCACCCGGCACTCGCCAATCGCCATGGATTGGTCACCGGTGCGACGGGCACTGGCAAGACGATCAGCCTGCAGGTGCTTGCGGACCACTTCTCGCGCATCGGCGTCCCGGTGTTTCTCGCCGATGTGAAGGGCGATCTGACCGGCCTCGCTGCTGCCGGCTCGATGACGCCGAAGCTGAGCGAGCGGCTCGAGGCCACGAAAATCGCTGCGCCGTCGTTCCGCGCCAATCCGGTGGTGTTCTGGGACGTATTCGGCAAATACGGGTTTCCGGTGCGGGCCACGATATCGGATCTCGGGCCGCTCCTGCTCGGGCGGCTGTTCAACCTCAACCCCACGCAGCAGGGCGTGCTCGCGATCGTGTTCAAGATTGCGGACGATTCGGGCCTGCTTCTGCTCGACCTGAAGGATCTCCGCGCGATGCTCCAGTTCGTCGGCGACAACGCGGCGCAGTTCAAGACCCATTACGGCAACGTGTCGACTGCATCGGTCGGCGCTATCCAACGCGCGCTGCTCGAGATCGAACAGCAGGGTGGCAATCAGTTCTTCGGCGAGCCGATGCTCGACGTGGACGATCTGATCCAGACCGACGGTCACGGCAGCGGGATGGTCAACATCCTCGTCGCCGACGAGTTGATCCGCGCGCCGATGCTGTATGCGACGTTTCTGCTGTGGATGCTGTCGGAGCTGTTCGAGCGGCTGAGGGAAGTTGGCGATCCCGAGAAGCCGACGCTCGTGTTTTTCTTCGACGAAGCGCACCTGCTTTTTTCGGATGCGCCGGCGGCGCTCGTCGAAAAGATCGAGCAGGTCGTTCGACTGATCCGCTCGAAGGGGGTCGGTGTCTATTTCGTCACGCAGAATCCGTCGGACGTTCCACAGCAGGTGCTCGGCCAGCTGGGCAATCGAATCCAGCATGCCCTTCGCGCCTTCACGCCTCGCGATCAGAAGGCGGTGAAGGTGGCCGCCGACACGCTTCGCCCGAACCCGAAAATCGACACGGCTCGCGCCATCACGGAGCTCGCGGTCGGCGAAGCCCTCGTTTCCGTTCTCGACGAGAAAGGGACGCCCACTGTCACGGAGCGAGCCTGGATCGTGCCGCCGGCTTCACAGATTGGCCCGATTCCGGACGCGGATCGGGAGGCCATTCGCAAGCGCACCGCGTCGACCTACGGACACTACGAGCAAACCGTCGATCGCGAGTCAGCCTACGAAAAGCTGAAGGCGCGCACCGCGGGCAGGGTAGGAGGCCCAGGAGAAGCAGGACAGGCGGGATGGTCGCCGGCGGGACAGCCCGCTGGAACGGCAGCATCACCGGCAGCCGGCGGATTCACCGACACGCTCAGCAAGATTCTGCTCGGGACCACCGGTCCGCGCGGCGGACATCACGAGGGGATGGTGGAGGTGGCCGCCAAGAGCGCCGTGCGCTCCATGAGCTCGGGCCTGGGCCGCGCGATTCTGCGCGGCACGCTCGGGTCGATTCTCGGCGGCTCGCGGCGCTGAGACGCGTCATCTGCGCTTTTCAATCTGCCCGCGCCAGTCGGACTCGGCCATGTTGCCTCGCACCTTCGCAGCAGGTCGGTACCCGACTTCCCACTACCGTGTCCCCACAGGCGTGACGTGAGCGCCCGCGAGCGGCGTGCCGGCGTACACCAGCTTGTCCTGGTCCGAGAAGATCGCGAATTGGCACCGATCCATCGTGTCCTTGATCGAAAACGCGTAGCTCGCGCCGTCGGTCGTGAAGTGCAGCGCGAAGCCCTGAGGGAGCGCGGGGATGTTCGAGAGTTCGTCGGGCCTGCGATAGCGCGGCTTCATGGGACCAACCACAACTACTTCAGCCATGTTGATGGCCTGCGCAACCTTGACGGCCCGCTCCCTTCGCGCGCTCTGTTCGGACGTTTCGTTCGGCCCGTGCAGACACGCGGCGAGCCGCGCGCCTCCGCCTTGCGCCGGCGTCAACGCAGCTGCCGCGAGCACGGCCGTTGCCAGGAGCATCAGTTTTCCCATCGCGATCCTCCGGTGTTTTGGACGTCGGGGTCCCCTCCATGGCCGCGTCTCAACGCTTCGTGAATATCAGAATGTGCTGCCGCGGCAGCGCCTCGTCCACCTCCGACAGCGTAAAGCCCTCGTGCTCCACCTCGACCTTCGCCTCGGCGACGCTCATCTTGTGCTCGTATTTGATCGGAATCGCCGGATCTTCCTTGCGGTACTCGAGCAGGACCAGCCGTCCCCCCGGCTTCAACGCGTCGCGAAGGCCATTGAGCATCGCCTGAGGATGCGAGAACTCGTGATAGACGTCGACGAGCAACTCGAGGTCGACTGACGACGGCGGCAGCCTGGGATCGTCGACGGCGCCCTGCACGAGCGTCACATTGGTGACCTTCTTGTCCGCGAGACGGCGCCGGAGGATCTCGAGCATCTGCGGCTGGATGTCGTTGGCGAACACGCGTCCCGTCGGTCCCACGCGCTGCGACAGCCTCATCGTCATGAAGCCGGAACCGGCGCCGATGTCGGCGACGCTCGCGCCCTTCGGGATCTTCAAGATGCTGATCGCGCGGTCTGGTTCTTCTTCGTCCAGGCGCTCGGGCCGTTCGAGCCACGCCGCTCCCTGATAACCCATGACGGGCGCGAAGCGCCGGCCGCTGACCGGGTGCGTGCCAGGTTCCTGCGCGATGAGCGCGGCGGCGCACAGAAACGTGAGGAGACCGCCGATGGACAGGCGTCTCGAAGCTTTCATGTGACTAGAATATAAGCGAATGAGCGAAACACTGACGCCTTCTCGCCTGTGGAAGCAGATGACCCTCGACGCGCGCCAGCGCGCGGCCCGCGCGTTCTGGGCCGACGGCGATGCAATCGACGACCAGGTGCAGGCAGCCATGCTCGTCGCGCAGCAGAAGAAGTTCCGCCCGAAGACGGTGATAGGCCTCGACCTCGATCGTAAGGCGCGACATCTGGCTACGCTCGGCTCGCTGCCCGACAACCTCGCCGCGCGCGCGTTGGCGGTGTATCACCTCGCCGAACAACGACCGATGATGGGCGTGTTCCTCGACGCCCTCGGCATCGCGCACGAAAACGGTCTGATCCAGGACGAGAGCGTCAAGCCCGACGCGCAGAAGATTGGTCCGGCCGTCGCGCAGATCGAGCAGCAATTTCCGGCAGAGGACGTGCGCCTGTACCTAAGCACGTTGCTCTCCCAGGATCCGGAAACATGGGGAGCGCTCAAGGACAGGGTTCAGCCGGCGGAGGTTCGGGATTAGGGATTGGTCAGAGCGGATACTGCAAGGTCAGTCCGAGTAGTGTCACCAGCACGAGCACGACGGGGACGAGGGCGAAGAAGACCACCAGCGTGTAACCCATCACATCGCGGGCGCCGAGGCGAAGCAGACCCAACGTCGGCAACATCCAGAACGGCTGTACCAGATTAGCCAGCGCCTCGCCGAGGTCGTACGCGGCCACAACCCAGCCCAGGTGCGTCTGCAGCGTGTGGGCGGCCTCGATCACGTACGGCGCCTCGATCACCCACTTCGATCCACCCGACGGAACGAATACACCGAGCACCGCGGAATAGGCTGCCACCAGTGGTGGAAACGTGCCCGGCGTCGATGCACGGACGAACAGGCCTGCCACGCGCTCGTTGAGATGCGTGGTGGTGATGATGCCCGCAATCCCCGCGTAAAACGGAAACTGCAGGATCACCCCCCACACCGCCGGCGTCGCGTTCTGAACGGCTC
This sequence comes from Acidobacteriota bacterium, assembly GCA_046728115.1. GTDB lineage: Bacteria > Acidobacteriota > Vicinamibacteria > Vicinamibacterales > CAVVIG01 > CAVSWN01. The sequence continues at coordinate 8,983 of JBKPDW010000312.1, forward strand.
GCATCAGACGCGCCGGCGTCTTGTGCAGCAGAAATCCGACCAGGAGAAATGTCAGATTCAGCGTGTTGAGGGTCAGCGCGTTCAACGGCTCTGGCGCCTCCATGAAATAGCGCGTCAGATAGGCCGCGCCCAGCGCGACGATGAGCCATGTCAGGATCGGCGAGTGTTCGAGCCATTGACCCGGAGTCGGCGTCTTCGGCACGCCTTCAAGTTCGTGCGGCTCGGTCAAGTCGACACCGAGATCGCGGGCGGTCTTGCCCATGCCGGCAGGCGGCGCGGCGAACCACATCACCGCGGTCACGACGATCATTTCGACGATGACCGAGACGACGGACTGCCAGAGGAAGATGGTGTGCCGGAACGGAATGATCCCGCCAGGTAAGACGCCGGCGTGCGCGACGATGTCGCGAATCCGTGGTTGCAGCGCGCCGGGCGTCGCCATCTGCAGCGCTGCTGAACCGCTGAGGCCCTGCGCCCAGATGCTGCCCAGGCCGAGAAAACTCGATGCTGCCAGCGCGCGGTAATCCACATTGTCGACACGCCTCGCGACCTCGCGCGCGAGCACGGCGCTGAAGATCAGGCTGAAGCCCCAGTTCAACCACGACGTTGCGAGCGCGAAGAAGGTGACCATCGCAACGGCGCTTCGCGGTGTGGAGGGCAGCCCTGCAAGTGCGCGAATGAATCGGCGCATCGGCGCCGAGGTCGCGAGCACATGGCCGGTGATGATCACCAGTGCCATCTGCAACGTGAAGGGAATCAGCTCCCAGAATCCGCTGCCCCACGCGTCGACGACCTGTGCCAGGGAGGAGGAGGTGACGCCGAGCGCTGCCGCGACAACGAAGACAGTGGCGAGCAGCGCAAAAATGAAGGCGTCCGGCACCCAGCGCTCGGTCCAGGTCGTCAGCCGCAGGGCCAGTCTGGAAATCGACATTTCAGAGTTCAGACTGCAGATTTCAGATCGATTTCAGATTTCCGTCGGCCCGATTCCAATGAATCTCCCAATCCACCAATCTGCAATCAATCTGAACTCTGAACTCCGAAATCTGAACTGTTTACCTTAGCATAGCGTCGGCACGTGCCCGTTCTCGATCTCGCGCACTCTCCCTTGGCGCCCGGCGTCTCGCCGGTTCGCATCCATTACCGCGAGACGGGCGCCGGATCGCCAATCCTGTTTCTCCACGGAGGCTGGGGTTATGAGATCTATCCGTTCGATCGCACGATGGCGGTGCTCGCATCGCATCACCGGATGGTGATTCCGGATCGCACCGGCTACGGCCGGTCTGGAGCGATCGATACGTTGCCTCCGGACTTTCATCGGCTCGCCATGGCAGAAACCCGCGCCGTCATCGGCGCGCTGCGACTCGACCGGCCCGTCGTGTGGGGACACAGCGACGGAGCGGTCATCGCGCTGCTGCTCGCGCTCGACTCGCCGGACGCCGTCGGCGGCGTCATCCTCGAAGCAACTCACGTCTACCGTCGCAAGCCGCGGTCGCAGGCGTTCTTTCAGGCAGTCGTCGACGATCCGCGGTCGCTCGGCGAGAGCGCCATCGCCGTCCTTGCCCGCGATCATGGTCCGCGCTGGGTCCAGCTCGTCCGGCTGCACTCGTGCGCTTGGCTGCAGATCGCGGTCGATGCCGCGTCGGAAACGGCGGATTTCTACGACGGCCGGCTGAACGAGATGACTGTTCCGGCACTCGTCCTCCACGGTGGGCGCGATCCTCGAACAGAGCCTGGCGAGCTCGCGGAACTCGAGGGCGGGATTCGCGATCTGCGCGGTTTCGCGATTCTGCCCGAGGCGGGACACAGCCCTCACAGCGAGCGCGCGACGGCCGACGAAGCAGCGCAGCTCGCGCTGCGCTTCATGGCCGGCACATGACGTCGGTTCAATTCGATCGTGTCGTCTGCGACTTCGTCACGCCGGCGCGCCGTCCGTATCGTGCGCTCGACGAGGTCTCGTTCACCGTGCCTTCAGGTGCCTTTTTTGCCATCGTCGGCCCGAGCGGCTGTGGAAAGTCGACGCTCCTGAACACCGCGGCCGGCCTCCTGAGGCCAACCCTGGGCCGGGTGCGCGTCGGCGATCGCGATCTCGACGGGCTCAATCGCGACGCCGCGTACATGTTTCAGCAGGACGCGCTCCTGCCGTGGAAATCGGTGCGCGACAACGTCGCGCTTGGACTGATGCTTGCTGGCGTCTCGCGCGCGGGCGCGCGGGCGCGCGCCGACGAGTGGCTGGCGCGCGTGGGCCTCGGGGGATTTGCCAACCACTATCCGTCACAGCTGAGCGGCGGCATGCGCAAGCGTGTCGCGATTGCGCAGAACTGGATCATCGATCGCGGGATCGTGCTGATGGACGAGCCGTTCAGTGCGCTCGACGTCCACACGCGACAGCGGATGGAAGCCGAATTGCTCGCGCTCTGGGAATCGTCGCGGAAGACCGTGGTCTTCGTCACCCACGATCTCGAGGAAGCGATCTCGCTCGCCGACGAGGTCGTCGTGCTGTCCGCCGGTCCGGGCAGTCGCGTGGTGGCGCGGCATCCGGTCCAGCTGGATCGACCGCGGGACTTGATGGAGCTGCGAACGACGACCGCGTTCGTGGAGATGTATCGCGCGATCTGGGCGGTGCTGCGCGGGGAAGTGATCAAGAGTCAGCACGCAGCAGAGGTTGCACGTGGTTGACGCTCGATCTGGCGCGCCACGCCTCGGCCCCGCGTCGCTTCTCTTTTTTCGCATCCTCGTGGGCATCGTGGTGCTCGCGCTCTGGCAAGGCCTCGTCGCCGCGGGCCGCCTCGATCCATTCTTCGTCAGCCGGCCGTCGGCCATCGTAGCGCGCATCGGTTCCTGGATCTCGAGCGGGACGCTCTGGGCTCATCTCGCGACGACGCTCGAGGAATCGCTGCTCGGTCTCGTCGTCGGCGCGATTCTCGGTATCTCGCTCGGCTTTGCACTGGCACGCTCGCCGCGCGTGGCCGCGGTGTGCGACCCGTACATCAAGATGCTGAACGCGGTGCCGCGGGTCGTGCTGGCCCCGCTGTTCCTGCTCTGGTTTGGCCTCGGTATCTGGTCGAAGGTGGCGCTTGCCGTGACGCTCGTGTTTTTTGTGATGTTCTTCAACACGTATCAGGGTGTCCGCGACGCCGATCGCGTGCTCATCGACAACGTGCGCATGCTGGGGGCGAACGAACGCCAGCTGGTGCGGCACGTGCTCGTCCCGAGCGCACTGACCTGGATCTTCTCGAGCCTTCACACCAGCCTGGGATTCGCGATGGTGGGTGCGGTTGTGGGAGAGTATCTGGGCGCGACGCGCGGACTGGGCTACGTGATTTCGCAGGCCGAAGGCACGTTCGACACGACAGGTGTGTTCGCGGGCATGACGGTCCTTGCGATGGTCGTCGTGATTGCCAGCGCGATGGTCACGCGACTGGAGCGGTGGCTGCTCCGATGGAAGGCTTGACCAGAGCTGTCGTTGTCGCCACGTGCGTGCTGGCGTGTGCCGGCTGCGGTGGTCAGAATTCAGCCGCGGCGCTGAAGGTGCGTCTTGCGGTCGGTGGCCAGAACCAGATGGTGTATCTGCCTACGACGCTCGCGCAGGAGCTGGGCTTCTACAAGGAAGAGGGCCTCGATGTCGAGCTGCAGGATTTCGCAGGCGGATCGAAGGCGCTGCAGGCCCTTGTCGGCCGGAGCGCAGATGCGGTGTGCGGCTTCTACGATCACACCATTCAAATGGCGGCGGAGGGTCGGGAGCTCGTGGCCTTCGTCACGATGCTTCGCTATCCGGGTCTGGTGCTCGTGACATCGCCACAGGCTGCAGATACCGTGACAAGGGTCGACGATCTGAAAGGCCGGATTGCCGGCGTCACGACAGCAGGGTCGTCATCGCAGATGCTGCTGACGTTTATGCTGCAGCGGCACGGCGTCGCTCCCGACGCTGTCAGCATCACTGCCATCGGCAGTGCGGCCACGGCGATCGCGGCGCTCGAGCACGGAAAAGTGGACGCCGGGATGGTCGCCGATCCTGCATTCACGCTGATTGCCAAACGCAATCCCTCGGCTCGCGTTCTCGCCGATTTACGGACGCCTGCTGGCGTCAAAGCAGCCATCGACGCCAGCATGTATCCGGCATCAGTCCTGTACGCGCCGCGTGAATGGATCGACGCGCATCGTGAGACGGCGTCGCATCTGGCGCGCGCCATCCAGCGAACGCTGCACTGGATTCAGACGCACGAGGCGGAAGAGATCGCGAAGCACATGCCTGCATCGTTCAAAGG
>JBKPDW010000313.1:0-33518 GCA_046728115.1 Acidobacteriota bacterium
ACCTCCGCTCGGTCGAAGACTTGTCCGACATCGTCTACGATTCCGGCGTGCAACTGGCTGCGGGCAGCATTCACGCGGCGTCGGCTGCCGAGGCCACAATCATCAGGACGCGATCTCTCGCCTCGATCGCGGCGCTCGAGACGCGGCTTCGCAAGGAAGCCGAAATCCTCGTGCAGGAGTTGGTGCAGGGATGGCGCGAGCTCGGAGGGCGCTGACCCCTTCCCTTCTTCAGTGGCGGAGCCTTCTCGCCGCAGACACCAACAGGCGGCATTCTACGCGAGTCGGGCGCGGCACTTGCTCAGGTCAACATGCGGTCAATCGCGAAGAGGTCGATGCGACGCGACGTTTCGTCGAGCACCAGATCGGCCACCATTTCGCCGACAGCGCTGCAGAACTTGAAGCCGTGTCCACAGAACCCGCCGGCAATCACCACCTGTGGGTGTGCAGGAAGCCTGTCGACGACGAAGTGCCCGTCCGGCGTATTCGTGAACAGGCACGCGGACGAGGACAGCGTGGGCCCGTTCGCGTCCGGAAAGTAATGCGAGATACCTTCGCGGAGCGTCGCTTCGTCCTCGGCGGAACACGTCCGATCCATCGAGTCGGGATCCGTTTCCTGGCGCCGATGATGGTACTTGCCGATCTTGAACCCGCGCTCCGGGTCGGCCGGAAATCCGTAGAACGCGCCGTGCGGCGTGTCGATGTAGAACACCGGGAATCGATCCCGCGTGAACAACTCGGGTCGCAGCGGCTGCGTCCAGAGCACGACTTGTCGTTCAACCGTCAGGCGCGGCGCCAGCGTGGGGACGATGTCCGGCAGCCAGGGACCTGCCGTGATTACCAGACTCGCGGCCTCGTACTGTCCGCGGTCGCTCGTCACGCACACACGCCCGCTCGCGATCGTCCATTCGATCACGCGTTCCTCAGTGTGCACCGTCGCATCGAGCGTTCGCGCCGCGTTCACGTGCGCGACGATGCAGCGTTCGGGCAGCAGGAAGCCGCCGCTCGGCTGAAACACCGCGACGTGGCCGTCCGGTAGCCGATATCCCGGAAAGGTTCCCGCAAGCGCAGCGGAATCGAGCAAGTCATGTTCGAGGCCGTGCGTCCGGCAGGCAGCTAGAGCTCCGCGGATCATCGGGCTGTCGGCCGGTCCACCGTCAATGCTGCCGGTGACGACGAGGAGCGGCTCCCCGGAGGTCCGCTCGAGTTCGCGCCACAGGTCGTACGCGCGCCGCACGAGCGGCACATAGTCGGCGTGTTCCCAATACGCGAGCCGGATGATCCGACTCAGACCGTGGGACGATCCGCGATCGTGAGGGATGCCGAATCGCTCGATGCCGAGCACGCGCACGCCACGCCGGGCGAGATGGTAGACGACCGCGCTGCCCATCCCGCCAACCCCGAGAACGATGGCATCGTATGTCACAGCCCGGAGAGTCCTTTGCTATCTGTTGACGTGGCACCGCGAACTGCGCGGATTTCGGCGTATTCCGCGTTCCGCCTCCGCCAAAACCGTCAGTCAGGAAGCAGATCCGTGCCTGACGATTGAGCGTGCGCCGAGTGCGTGCAGCCGTGGACCGAGGACAGGAGGATCAGATGATTCGTCGCACTATGGCGCTCATCCTCGCGCTCGCGCTCAATCCGGCTTCGCTCTCCGCCCAGGACACCGTGCTCACGATCACCGTGCCATCGGCTGAGGTTCACCAGGGCCCGAGCACGATCTACCCTGTCATCGGCCATGTGCCACGCGGCACAGTGTTGCCCGTTTCGCGCGATCTGGGAAGCTGGGTGAAGGTTCCCTGGTCCGGCGCGCCCGACGGCGTGGGATACCTGCACGTGACAACGGGACGTCTCGGTCCGTCCAACGCTGACGCGCCCGCCGCGAACGCGCCACAACGGGCGTCCTTCGCACCTGGGCCTGCAACGACGACGATGACGCCGTTGACCCGCACGTCGGCGGTCGAGCACGTCGCGCCGGTTCCTCGAGTGAACGTCGTGCCGCCAAGTCACATCTTTGGCGTCGGCGGGCTCGTAGGGTCGATGAGCACCTTTGGCGCCACAGCGCGCGCGTGGCGCAACAACCGATTCGGGATTCAATTCGGGTTCACGCGAGATGCCGTGACGAGCGACGTCGCCGCCGGCCGCGTGACCTCGACCCAGTTCGAGCCGGGCGTCGTGTATCCGTTGTTCGATCGTGTGAGCGACTACGTGTGGATCCGTCCATACGTCGGCTCCGTGGTGAGTTTCCGTCACCAGACTCTGAGTATTCCTGCGCCCGTGGTACCGGACACCGTGTCCGACCACGGCATCGGGTTCAGGATCTTCGCCGGCAGCGAACTGACGTTCGCGAACGTCCCGCGATTCGGATTGAGCACCGACGTCGGATACCGTCGATTCCCGACGCCGTTCCCCGGCTTCGAGGCCGCTCCGCTGAGCGTGTCGATCGGCGGACACTGGTACATCAAGTAGAGCGGCGCGCGTCATGCGTTCGGCAAGGCTGGGGCTGCCTCTTAGCGTCGCAGTTTCCGCCTCAGCTCTTCAACGTCGATCGCTACCGCGGCGCTCGATGCCAGCAACTCCGACTCGAGTTCCTTCGCTGTTCGTCCACGCAGCGCGACTGGCGCGCTCGCGCCGACGAAGGGTCTGAGCTCCTGAAGGACTCGGGCCGGCAGCACCGTTTCGAGGTACTCCAGGGCGGTCCCTCTGAGATACGGATCGTCACCCTCAAAGGCCTGATGGACGAGTCTGAGTGGTTCTGGTTCCAGAGCCAGCGACAGAATCCGGAACACCAATTCCAATGTCCGCGGATCGGCGCGATCCGGACCATGAGCGCCGAGAGGCTGGCCACGACGAATCTGCCTCATCGCGGCCTCGAAGATGGCTTCGCGAGGCATGACCACGTCCGGATGCGTCTCGCGCGTTCGCAACAGCGCGCCGGCAGCGCGGAAACGCACGTTGAACTCCGGATCGTCGAGCGCCTGCAGCAGTCCGGCCGTTGCCATTCCGGACCCGTTGCCGGCGAGCACCTGCGGCAGCCTGCGCCGGATGATCGGAGCGGTGCTGGAATCGAGCAGCGTGTCGATCAGTTGGCCCGCGGCCCCATCCGCGACCGCGCGGAGGGCGGTGACCGCGTCGTTCGAGACATCGTCGCGGGCGAGCAGGGAGACGACATGCGGCACGAGGTGGCGGTCGATCCGATCGCTGGAACGCAATACCCTTCGAATCCGCTGCGGATCGCCCGAGCGCAGGTCGGCGATGTCCGAAAGCAGCGGGTCGGCCGCCGGAGCGCCGGCGTCTGCTGCGGGCCTCGACGCGCGCACGCGGTCTCGAGGTCCACGCACGACAATCGTCTGCGTGCCCCACATGCCCGCCTCGCCTCCGGTGAATTCGATCGAGCCGGCCTCTGATGAGCCGCTCGAACGATCAGCCATCGCCGCGAGCAATTCGTTTCGGTCGATGCCGCCCGCGGCAATGGTGCGCAGCGTCATGGCTTCTTCCAGAGCGTTAGCGTCCAGCAACACCGCTCGAGACGCGAGACTCCGTTTCAACGAGGTCACATAGCCACGACTCAATCGAACCGCCACGAGAATGGTAGCGACCGTTCCGATCGCGGCAACCGCGAGCAGAACGCGCGCGAGCGCGCCGGGGGCCATCCATAGCACCAGCAGCACCAGTCCGCTTCCCAGCGACTTGCCCAGGCGGTCGAAGCCGACATCGACGATGGCCTTGAACCGCCGCTTGGCGCCGGCAGCGATCGGCGTGTACAGCAGCTCGTATCCGGAACGAAAGAGAGAGTTGGTCAGCACCTCGTCGGCGCCACGGAGCAACGCCACGCTCCAGAGCGTCGGCGCAGCGAGTGCGACCAACGCGAGCGCACCAAGCGAGGCCGGAAGAACGGCGATCGTGATCCCTAGGCCGAATCGATTCAACGACAGGCGTGTGAGGTTGATCTGCACCAGAAAACCGAGCAGGCCGAGCGCGAGGTAGTAGCGTGCAAAAAAGCGCAGCAGTTCGGCACTGCGAAGGTACGTGCTCGCTGCCTCGGCCTTCAGCAGGAAGCTCGTGAGCGTGGACACGAACGCCGTGAAGCCAACAAGAAGAGCGATGTCTCTCAGGTATTGCGACGACATGAGCCCGGAGAACGACGGCGTCGGATCGGTGGAAGCTGCGGGCGCTGTTGGTGCGGGCCCGCGATTGAGCAACCGGCTGCCGCCGGCCGCGAGCAGCTGGACGAACGCCAGCATCGGCAGCAGGCGAGGCAGCTCGATGCCTGCCGAACCGGCACGCTCGACGAGCAGCCCACCCACGATTCCACCGAGCGCAGCCCCTCCAGCCACGCGTCCCATCAGCTGCTTCGCGGTGTGCGGATCGAAACTCTCGTTGAACAGCGACCAGTATCCGGAGACCAGAACCGATCCCAACACCATGGTGTGAACGAAGAGCGCCGCCGCAGCCAGCTCCGGTCGTTGATGGCTGATCAGCCACTCCGCCATCAAAAGCAACGCGCTCACAGTCGCGGTCAGCGGTATCACCACGGCGGGGCCGAACCGATCCATCATTCGCGCGAGAAACGGCAGAAATGCGACCGACAAGACGGACGAGACGATCACTGCGCCCGAGAGCGCGGACGCCGGATAGTTCGCGAGGAAAAAGGCATCACGGACCGAGCTCGCCGCCACCTGCTGCGCGATCATGACTGCCGCGGTGGCAGCCGCGATCGCCGTGATGCCGCGTCCTTGCGAGGTGCTCATACGATTAGCTGCAGCAGGCTCGTCAATTCAGCGGCGGCTGACGTAGACAGGTTCTGCGGGCGCCGCTCCGGTCAATTCGAGCATTCTATTCCTCCACCCCGTTCCACCTCCCCGATCGGGTGGTGGTGCGGCTGTTCCTCCTGCCATAGGGAACGCTTCTCGCCCGCGAGACGTCGATACTGCTGGAGGGTATGATCGGCGTTGGTGGCGAATGAACCTGCAGACAACGTGAGCGCCGGATGGCTGGGCGGCCTTTTCCGGTGGTTGAAGGGCAGCGCTCCTCCCCCGCCCTCGGAGTCGCTGCGAGATTCAGCCGGAGATTCCCGAGAGCGGACGCCATCGCGGATCGCGCACTACACGATTCGCCGAACGCTGGGTGCCGGCGGCATGGGCGTCGTGTACCAGGCGTACGACGATCGCCTGGAGCGGACCGTCGCGTTGAAGATGATGCTGTCTCTGGACCACGACGAGACGGCGCGCAAGCGGTTCTGGCGCGAGGCGCGGGCGGCCGCGAGCGTGAACCATCCTCACGTCTGCCAGATCTACGAGGTCGGCGAAGAGAACGGCAAGCTGTTCATCGCGATGGAACTGCTCGAAGGCGAGCCGCTGGCCGAACAGTTGAAGCACGGCCCGATCAGTGTCGACCGGGCGGTGCCGATTGCCGTCGATATGCTCGCCGCGCTCGGCGCGATCCACGCGCGCGGCATCGTGCATCGCGACCTCAAGCCGTCGAATGTGTTTCTCACGCGTCACGGCGTCAAGCTCCTCGATTTCGGGTTGGCCCGGCCCGAGGTGGAGGCCACTCTCGATTCGGCCGTTGGCCTGACGCGCACCGGCGTCGTGATGGGAACGCCGCGTTACATGGCGCCCGAGGTGGTGACTGGCGACCCCGTCGATGCCCGGAGCGATCTCTTCGCGGTGGGCGCGATCCTGTTCGAGATGCTGGCGGGCCGACCGGCCTTCAGCGGCCGGACCGTGGCCGAAGTCCTCACCTCCACGCTCTCGGAGCAGCCGCCTGCCCTGACGGGCTCCTCTGCCGTCGCGGCGGTCGACCGGGTCATCCGGCGCGCGCTGGCGAAAAATCCGGCAGGGCGTCCCATCTCCGCCGAGGCCATGGCCGAACAGCTCAATGCCGTTCGAGGCACCGAAGGGCATGAGACTCGTGGCATGGCGCAGGCACTCACACGCATCGTCGTGCTGCCCTTTCGCGTCCTGCGCCCGGATCCCGACACCGACTTTCTGGCGTTCAGCCTGCCGGATGCGATCACCACGTCGCTCGCCGGGATTGGATCGCTGATCGTTCGATCGAGCGCCACGGCTGCACGCTTCGCCGGCGACGCACCCGACCTCAAGGGGCTGGCTACCGAAGCCGATGTCGATCGCGTGGTCATGGGGACGCTGCTTCGCTCGGGCGATCAACTGCGCGCGACGACGCAGCTGGTCGAAACGCCAGGGGGTACGCTGCTGACCTCTCACACGGTGCAGGCGCCGCTCGGCGATCTGTTTCGCATGCAGGACGACATCGCGCGTCGCGTCGTCGAGGCCCTCGCGTTGCCGCTGGCGGGCGAGCGAGTCTCGCCATCACCGGATGCTCCACATAATGCGAACGCGTACGAGCTCTATCTGCGGGCCAACGGTCTCGCACGCACCTATGACGGGATGGTGAACGCCCGGAGGCTGTACGAGCAGTGCCTCGAGCTCGATCCGAATTTTGCTCCGGCGTGGGCGCATCTTGGCCGCTGCCACCGTGTGATCGGCAAGTACATCGATTCGACGCCCGGCAGCGATGACCGCGCCGAACAGGCATTCGGGAGGGCCATTGCCCTGAACCCGAGACTCTCGGTGGCGCACAAGTTCTATGCAAATCTCGAGGCCGACACCGGCCGGGCGCGCGAAGCCATCGTCCGGCTCCTGCGCGAGGCGACGCATCGCGGCAACGACCCGGAACTCTTCGCAGGACTCGTGCACGCGTGCCGCTACTCGGGCCTCTTCGAGGAATCGCTCGCCGCCCACGCGGAAGCCCGGCGACTCGATCCGAACATCCCCACCAGCTTCCAGCAGACGCTGATGATGAAACGCGACATCGACGCGCTCATCGCTGATGAGCCATCCGAGCGCGACCCGGGTGCGAATGAAGGCATCCGCGTCATCGGACTCGGCCTGTCGGGGCGCCGCGACGAGGCGCGACGCGAGCTGGCGAGGATGAGCCAGCAGTCGCGGATGCAGACGTTTCAGTCGTGGACGCTGCACCTCAGCGCGTGGCTCGATCGGCGAGTCGAGGACATGATCTCGACGCTCTCGGCGTTCGGGTCGTTGAAGATCTTCGACGATCCCGAAGCCATCTTTCAGGAAGGATGGATCTTCTGCGACGCCGGGGAGCACATGCGGGGCCTCGAGTACATGCAGCGGGCTGTGGCGAGAGGGTACTTTCCGGCGTCAACGTTCGCACTGTGGCCGCAATTCGACGCGCTCCGCGAGGTGCCGGCGTTCCAGACGCTCGTCGCCGATGCGGAAGCAGGGCGACAGAGCGCGCTCGCTGCATTTCGAGAAGCCGGCGGCGAGCGTCTCCTCGGGCGCTGAGGCGCGAGATCGAACGCACGATGAAGACGCTGGCCCGGGAGCGCGACACGGCTGAGGTTCTTCGCCGTCTGGGAGCGTTGCGCCGCGACAGCGTCGGCCGCTGGGGACGCATGTCGGCTCACCAGATGGTGTGTCACCTGAGCGACGGATACCGCCTGCTTACAGGCCAACGTACCACGAACCTTGCCGCCAGTCCGCTTCCGCGTCCCTTGATGAAGTGGATCGCCTTGTACGTTCCGGTCCGATGGCCGCAGGGAATTCCGACGACGCCCGACCTCGATCAGTACGTTGGGGGCACCCCACCGGTGAACTTCGACGCCGACGTCGCCGAACTTCAACGGCTGCTCGACGCCATCTCGACCGAAGTGTCCCGCCAATTCCACGGGCGCGTTCATCCGATCTTCGGACCGATGTCCGAATCGGCGTGGCTCCGATGGGCGTACCTGCACGCCGATCACCATCTCCGCCAGTTTGGCGTGTAGGCCGGCGCGGAGGGCTAAATTCCGCGACGCGCTCGTAGTACGCTGCGCTCGGCAGGCCACACAGTACCGCGCAAGCGCTCACGGGGAACGATGACAGTCGTAGAAGCCATCACTGAATTCAACCGGGGACGGGACCCCGAGCGGCTCGCATTGAAGCTGCGCGCCATTCGCAAGAACCCGTTCTTCTTTCTGCGCGGCACGTGTCACCTGTTCTACCAGCGACTGCCACGCGATCCGCTACTCGCGCGGGCGCCCGCCACGTGGCTGTGTGGCGATCTTCATGTGCAGAACATGGGGAGCTACAAGGGCGACAACCGCCTCGTGTACTACGACATCAACGATTTCGACGAGTCCGCGCTCGGCCCGTGCACATGGGATCTGGTGCGGCTGCTGGCGAGCATCCTGGTGAGTGCGCCGACGCTTGGGATCGGGCGACGCGACGCGGTCGCGTTGTGCCGCACCTGCGTCGATGCGTACACCGCCACATTGCGTCAGGGCGTCGCGCGCTGGATAGAGGCCGAAACCGCGCAGGGTCTGATCAAGGATCTCCTCGACAGCCTCGCGACGCGCCGACGCCGACACCTGCTCGATGCCCGTACCAAGCACGTCGGTCGGACACGCCGCCTGCGGACGGATGGCAGGAAAGCCCTGCCCGCAAGCGATGAGCAGCGAGCACGCATCACGCAATTCCTAGCGAAGTTCGCCGCGCGCCAACCGAATCCACGTTTCTATCGGCTGCTCGACATCGGCCGTCGCATCGCTGGAATTGGAAGTCTCGGCATCGATCGCTTCGTGCTGCTCGTCGAAGGTAAAGGCTCACCGGATCGCAACTATCTGCTGGACTTGAAACACGCGCTGCCGTCATCGCTGATACCACGGCTGCGGACGCCGCAGCCGCGATGGCCGAATGAAGCGGTGCGAATCACACAGGTCCAGACACGAATGCAGGCCGTGCCACAGGCTCTGCTGCACGCGGAAACGATCGATGGCGCGCCATATGTGCTGCGGGACCTCCAACCGTCCGAAGACCGCATCGATCTGATGGCGAGTCACCGAAAGCCGGGGATTCTGCGCAGCAGCATCCACGGCATGGGACAACTTCTCGCCTGGGATCAACTCAGGAGCAGCGGACGCCAGGGATCGTCGATCGCTGACGAGCTCATCGCGTTCGGATCGGATGTCAGGTTGCGCAAGGGACTGATCGATCTCGCAGTGCAATGCAGCGCTTCCGTGGAGGCGGACTGGAGGGAGTACCGCCGCAGCGAGCTGGGTCTCAGATAGAGTTCGACTCCACAACCCGTTGTCCTTCGTGTCCGCCGTGGTGGCGGGTGGCGATGGTAATTTCGCAGCGGCTTTCACCACCTGAACGTAAAGATCGAAGCCGTTGAGCGGCTGGGATCCGGCCGGTCGGAATTGGACACCTTGTACGACTCGGGAACGCTTGCCCAATTGCCGTAAATACTGCCGCCGACATAGAAGCGAGGTTGGGGACTGCGTGGCTCGGAGGACGGTGATTCGGTCATGGAAATCGAATAGGCGCTGCGTGGTGCAGCCTTGCCGAGACGATCGCTTTGCGGCACCCACTCGGCGATGCCATCACCATCCACGTCGGCGCGGATCCAGTCGACGTGCAGAAGTCGATGGTAGGTGCGATCAGCGATCATGCCGCGAATCTGCTTATTGAACCCATCGATGACCGACGCGGCGTTCGGCAGATCCTTTCGCACCGCCAGATACAGCGGCCTGATGACGAGCGGCGTGGAGCCGAAGTGCAGCCTGGATCGCGCCTCCTTCGGATAGTTGCTGATGATGTAGCGCACTACGAGCTCGTCCATCAGCGTGTAGTCGACTGCGCCACTGAGCAGCTGCGCCAGGCTTTCTTCTTCGGTGCGCGAGCGCACGAACGTAGGGCCGGCGTTGTCAATCGCGTCGCCGTACGCGTAGCCCTCGATGATCCCAATCCGCTTGCCCTTGAGCGCGGTAAACCTGGTCGCCGAGACGTCGCGGCCCAGTCGTCCAACGAGGATCAGTCGATTCTCCAGATAGGGCTGGGAGAAGAGCAGCACGCGCTCGCGTTCCTCGTCCTTCCACGCCGCGGCGCTGCCGTCGAAGCGCCCGCTGAGAAGTGACGATGTGAACTCCGGCGCGGCGACGATCGTCGTATCCGAACTGACCCCGATCCGACCAAATGCGGCTTCGACCAGGTCGAGTGCAAACCGTGGCTGGCCCGGCTCGTTCGTGAACGGCGGCCAGGCAGTCGACACCAGACGCAGCGGGCTCGCCTGCGCTGAGACGATGTGCGCCCCGGCGAGCGCCAACAGCGCGACGACGACGCCCGTTCGCAGACTGCCTTGCCTGTGACCCAGGAAACGGCCCATGTCCCGGAACCTCCACTCCCGAGACTATCCGAAGAGAACAGCCGGTGCTGCGACTTTCTGAGGCTACGGCAGAGTCATGTGTGCTGTCGACGGCGGGCACGAATCGCAATCGTGATCAACGGCCCTTCGCACGACGTCTGACGAGTGTCGCGACGGAGGCCACAAGCTCGCCCGGATCCACTGGCTTGGCGAGATGCATTTCGAAGCCGCTCTCCAGCGCCTTCGTTCGATCTTCCGATCGCGCGAAGGCGGTCAGAGCCGCGGCGGGGAGGTCGCGGACATCCGCGTTTGCCGATGCTCGGATGCGCGCGATGAATTCGAAGCCGTCGATCTCCGGCATGCCAAGATCCACGACCAGAACATCAGGCCTGGCCGACGCGATGCGCTCCAGAGCCTCGATCGGTGACGACATGGTCACCACCTCTGCACCGGCGGCCTCCAGCGCCACGCGCAGCAGGCCGAGGGCGTCGCCCTCGTCATCAACCGCGAGCACGCGGACTCCCTCGAGATTCGCGAGACGGGTCAAGGGCACCTTCTTCCCGGTTCGCGGATGTTCGCCCGCCTCGCGCGTTCCTTCGCGCTGCCCGATCAACGGGAGGCGAACGGTGAACGTCGCTCCCTGGCCTTCACCCTCGCTCGAGACGTGGACCGATCCGCCATGCATCTCGACAATGTGACGCACGATGGAGAGCCCCAGGCCGAGCCCGCCAGTCTTGCGATTCGTGCCGACGTCGGCCTGGCGGAATCGTTCGAAGACGTGAGGAAGAAAGTCGGCTCGAATACCGGCCCCGGTGTCGCAGACGACGACCTCGAGGTGCGAGTTGACCTGTTGGACCCGTACCTGCACGCTGCCGCCCTCCGGTGTGAACTTCACCGCGTTCGACAGCAGGTTCCACACGACCTGCTGCAGGCGATTGGGATCGCCTGAAACCAGGCCCACGGGTGGATCGACGATGGTCTGCAACCGGACATGCTTCGCATCAGCGGCGGGCTGCACGGTGGCGACCGCGTTGTGGACGACCAGCGGCAACTCCACTGGCTGGACGTCCAGCCGGATTTTGCCCGATACGATCCTGGAAACATCCAGGAGGTCCTCCACGATTTGCGTCAGCGATGTGGCATTGCGTTCGAGCGTCTCAAGCCCCCGAGTCGCTTTCTCGCTGCGGAGGATGCCGCCTCGCAACAGCCGCGCGTAGCCGACGATCGCATTCAGCGGCGTCCGCAGTTCATGTGAAAGCATCGCCAGAAACTCGTCCTTCAGCCGATCGCTCTCTCGAGCTTCCAGATAGAGCCGTGCGTTCTCCAATGCAACCGATGCCCACGCGGCAATCCCGGTCACGAGCTGCTCGTGCTCTGCGGTGAAGATACCGACCTTTGAATGACCGAAGAAGAGTCCGCCGAGCACCTCGCCGGAGGCAGCCTTGACGGGTACCGCCAGGTAGCTCCGCACGGGCAGATGACCCGGCGGCGTGCCGTGGTACGGCGCGTTTTGTCCGTAGCGTGGATCTGTCGTGACATCATCCAGCCGCACGACGCCATTCCCATGGAACGTCGGCGCAAACATCGCCGTCAGCCGCGGCTGTAGGAAACTGGTGAACGCCCCCTTCGGCGCACCTGACGAGGTGGACAGCATGTACGCTTCGCCTGTATCCCCATCGATGACGTTGAAAAAAAATGCTCCGAACTCTGCGTGGGTGAGTTCGGTCCCAACGTCAGTCACCTTCTGAACGATCGCGGCCTCTTCCAGTGACGCCGCGACCGCGGCACCGACCTCGCTCAGTTTCTGTGCGACGAGCGCCTGTTCTTGAGCTGCGGCACGAAGACTCGACTGTTCCGTAATGTCCCGAGCGATCTTCGATGCACCCACGACGCGGCCGGCGGCATCGACGATCGGCGAGACCGTCAATGAGATCAAGACCTCGGTGCCGTCTTTGCGCCGGCGGCGCGTCTCATAGTGGTCGACGACCTTGCCGGCTCGAATGCGCGCGAGAACGATGTCCTCTTCGGCCTGCAGATCCGGCGGAATGATCATGCGAATCGACCGGCCGATGGCTTCGGCCGCCGTATAGCCGAACATTCGCTCGGCCGCGTGATTCCACGTCAGGATCGTGCTGTCCAGATTCTTCGTGACGATCGCATCGTCCGACGACTCGACGACCGCGGCGAGCCGCCTGGCTGCACGATCGGCTTCGGCCCGATCGCTGAGGTCTCGCGCGATTTTCGACGCGCCGATCACGGACCCGGCATCGTCATAAATGGGCGAGACCGTCAACGAGATCGGCAGCAGGGTTCCATCCTTGCGCTGTCGCACGGTCTCGTAGTGCCGAACCGCTTCCCCGCGCCGGATCTGGCCCAGGACGAAGTCCTCTTCGCTTTGGCGATCGTCGGGGATGATCATGCGAATGGATCTGCCGATCGCTTCAGCCGACGTGTAGCCGAACATGCGTTCGGCGGCTGGATTCCAGGACAGAATCGTCCCGTTCAGGTCCTTGCTGATGATGGCGTCGTCCGACGACTCGACGATTTTTGCGAGATGTCGAAGCGCAATATCACCAGTCAACTGGGCCATATGGACCATAGGAAAACTGCTCAACCACAACGTCGATCACGAGCAATGCCGGGGCTCGGCCGTTGGCAGGACCCGCAGCAGGCTGCGTCCAACCTTCGTCAGATACTGAGGTTGGGCGTCTGGAAAAAGGACATACAGGACGAAGCCGGGCACCGCAGGCGCTTCCGGGGCAATTTCGGTGCCCGGATCTGCAACCTGCATCACCACGTGCGCCGCGCTCTCATATCGAGTCCGACGCGGACTCCGCGCGGGCTGGCCCCACAGCCACACCATCACGTCTGGCGCGATTGGGCCCCCGCTGACGGGCGTGCCCGCAAGCCCACTACGGGTACTGATTCAAAGTGGACGCTCTATGAGGCGCAGTGAGAGGATGAGCCGGTATGGACCGACGGATCTCACGAGAGGGAAACGCCCGACATCAGGCAGTGCCTGCGCGCGGGCGTTTCACCGGCGTGTGTGACACGCATCCTGGCAAGAGCCGGGATTCAATGATCGACGCTGTTCTGTTGTGCCTTCGCGCATCAATACAGGCAATCGAGTGACAGCCCGCCGACGATGCGCGGTCACGAGCCCGGTGGTGCCTCCATGTAAACCTCCACGTCTTGCGTCGTGTGGTACCAGTATCGATACGCCCGATGCTGTCTCGCGTCAAGTACTATCGCATCGAAATCGACAGCGTCGGGTGGCCGCATGCTGCGGCTTACGCTGCCGCTCGAGGACAGCGTCAAGAATGGGCCGAACGCGATACGTGGCCGGATGGTGCTGCACGAATCCTGCCTGTGACTATCGGCTGGCTGACGCGAGGGATGAGGAAGGATGGTCCTTCGACCGTAGCGCATTGCCATCGCGTATCATCGTGGATCGCCGCGTCAGCCGTCACGACCGATGGGGTACCGTTCGATGAGGTTTGCAATTCCGTCGCGGCTCGGCTTCGCCCTTGGTCTTGTAACGGCCGTCACCTTTGCGCTCTCAGTCGGCGCGTTGGCGCAGGCGGGCCGCCTTCGCGTGTGCTGCGCTTTGGCGGGCCTCGCCGAAGCTCGCGCGATCTCCGAGCGGGCGGAGGCGGGCCAGGCGCCCACGATGCCGTCAGCAACTGCGCCTGCTGCTCCTGCGATTGGCGCCCAACCGCCCAATCCGAACGCGGCCGCGACCGCGGCGGACCACAAGAACATGATGGAGCAACTCGGGATCGCGGCACTGCGTCCTGGTCCCAGCGGAAACGAGTCGGCGCCCAACCACGCCAATTACGACGAATCGCTCGCGAACCCGTACCCCAGCCTCCCCGACGCGCTGACCCTCAGGAACGGCAACAAGGTCACCAGCGCAGAGATGTGGTGGAAGTGGCGTCGCCCGGAGATCATGGAGGACTTCGATCGTGAGGTGCTGGGTCGTGTCCCGCGGAACGTGCCCGCCGTCGCGTGGCGAGTCAGCCGCACGGAGCAGTTCGAGGTTGGCGGACGTCTGGTCGTCGGCAAGGAACTGATTGGGACGGTTGACAATTCGGCGTTTCCGCAGATCGACGTCGAGGTCGAGATGACGGTTGTGACGCCCGCGAACGCGGCCACGCCGGTGCCTGTGATGATGATGTTTGGTGGCCGGTCAGGGATGCCGCCTGTGCGGGGTACTCCGCCAACTGCTGCGCGCGCCGCCGGTGCGGGCCGCGGCGGCGCCGGAACCGGAAGTCCGGGCGCCGCACCGTCCGCCCCAGCAGACCCTCCGGCAACCAGCGTCTGTCTCTTCTGGTACACATGAGGCACATGTTCTCGAGCGTGTGTTCAACTAACCCGAGACGCGGTGGCAATCACGCCTGAGTAGTCGCGATCGGCGACTAATCAACCACGGCCAACCGACGCGGGAACCTGGCCGCCGCTGATCCACAGCTCGGCCGTCGACTTCGATACGGCCCATGTAGGCGAGGGGCGTTCCACAGATCGGACAGTTCACTGGGAAGCCCGGATCGTCCTGTTGTTAGTGCTGCTCCAGCGCGTTGGCTGTGCTCGCGCCTGAGGCATCGGGCGTCATGGTGCCATCGTTCGTTCGTTTTGTTCCGGTGTCGCGCTTTGACATGCGAACTCCATCCTGCGACCGTTCGTCGCTACGTGCGTCTTGCCTTCGGTTCGGACGTAGAGGAATGGCGCGCGCCCGCACCTCGGAGAATTCACCGGGAAGCCCGGATCGGCCAATGTGCTCACGTTTAGCGGAGGCCTGGCCCTCCAAGATTGCCGGTGAGCCAGAGAATCACCAGAATCAACACCACGAGCCCCAGTAGTCCGCCGTAGTGTGTCCCGCCCCAACCTGCACGCGAGCCGTAAAAGCCGCCGCCGCCCAAGAGCAACACCAGCAACACGATGACCAGAATCATTGGCATGACGTCATTTCTCCTTCGAGTTCGCAATGCCGCTCGCGATTACACCCGTTGCTGTCGTGCGAGGTCGTTGAAACTGGCAACATTCGCGCGCCTGCGGGAGCCCGTGATGGTCGTACATCTGGGAAATGCGGCTCACTTGAGTGTCGAGCGCCGCTCGAAGGTGAGCTACATCGCGGGCTTGCACGTGAGGGCGCGCGCCGAGTCGCTCAAGCGTCGTCGTCGGTAAAGACTTCATCATGGTGGCCTC
This sequence comes from Acidobacteriota bacterium, assembly GCA_046728115.1. Lineage (GTDB taxonomy): Bacteria > Acidobacteriota > Vicinamibacteria > Vicinamibacterales > CAVVIG01 > CAVSWN01. Next base: position 15,373 of record JBKPDW010000313.1, read on the forward strand.
GGATAATGCTTTGAGGGCGCGGCCCGAAATGGCGGGGCGCTCAGAAAAGCTTTGTCAGCATACTCACCGATGACCCTTCGACAGCTGTACCATTCCGCACAGGTGGGCGTGGGCCATAGCCAAGGGATCAGGTCGGCTACGCTGCGTGCACGGTTGTCTCCAGAACGGGGACCCGCGTCATCTCCACGAGCCCGGCCAAGTACGTACGGGTCTCCATCAGTGTCGAGGCTACGAGATTCGCCCCGGAATCCCGCAACAACTGCGTGTTGTCATCTGCCAACGCCGGCGGTGCCCAGCGTCCGACCAGGATTCGCACCTCGGGCAACGCGGCGCGGAGCCTCTTGACAAAATAGCGCGTCTTTGACGGCAGGCTGGGTGGCAAGTCGGCGAAGCACACGACCGAGAATCCCCGCTCGTGCACCAGCGACACGAGTTCCGAAGCCTGCATCCGCGTGTTGGTAATTTCGACGGCGATTGGCAAATCGTCCACGACGTGAGCGAGCATCACGAGCGCCAATTCGTCGGCGATGCCATTGATGGCGTAGCCCAGCACGCGCAACGGCTCGCGCGGGCCAGGGAGTGGGGGATGATCCGGTGCTCCGGGTGGCGTTGGGCTCAGACGTCGGACCGACTCTGCCGCGTCCGACAGGAGCTCCCGCGTCGCGTCGATGACCGCAGTTTCTTCCTCCGACGACAGCCGCTGCTCCAGACGGTCGCGTTCGGCGTAACTGAGCGCCGGCAATAACAGGGCGTCGTAGACCGAGCGCTCTGGCGCCGTCTTGATGCACTGCTCGATGAGGTCGGCCGCCTCCGCCTGGTCGCGCGCCAACAGGCGCTGGTAGTAGCCATGTTCGGGGGCGAGCGCAGGACTGTCGGCCATCAGCGTCCCGACGAACTTGAGCCCCGGAACGTGTTTCCCGAGCACGACGATGCACACGGTCAGCGGCGTCGCCATGATCAGACCGAGCGGCCCCCACAGCCACGTCCAAAACGCAACGGATGCGAGCAACGCCACCTGCGAGACCCCGGCCGCGCCGGCACACAGCACGGTTTCGAGCACGAGGCTCGTCACGAGCTCGAGCACGACAAACAAACCGACCACGCAGAGCGGACCGGCCCAGCCCTGCAGGGCCGCCAGGCTGACGACGATTGGCGCGCCTGCGCCGAGCACCGGCCCCACGTACGGGATGAATCGCAGCGCCGCACCGAGCGCCGCCCAGACCAAGGGGTGCGGTACGCCGAGGAAATAAAGCCCGACACCAACGGCGATGCCGTACACGAGATTGACCAGCGACTGCGTCAACAGTTGCCGACTGACGCGGGTTCCGGCCTCGTCAAACGCCTTTGTGGTGATTGCCAACTGGCCGTGCCCAAACAGACCGATCAACCGGTCGCGCAGATCCCGGCGTTCGAGCAGCATGAAGATGACCATCGTCACCACAAACCCCGCCGTTCCCAGCTGGCCGACGATCGGTGCGACCCACATGAACCCAGAGAAACTCGTCGCCTGCGCAGAAGTGACCACGACAGGCCGCGAGATCGTTCCCTTGGGCGGATCCGATCGTCCAAGATCCGTCTTGATGTCGTCGATCGTGTCCTGCAGCTTCTCAACCGAGCTTCCCTTGCCTGCGCCGCGCACGTCCGCGATCTTCGTCAGAATGTTGGCGCGGTAGCGTGGAAGGTCGTCGGCCAGATGATCCATCTGCCGCGTCAGGCCCCAGGCACCGAGACCGAGAATCGCGAAGACCAGCGTCACCACGGCGAGAACGGCCGGGACGCGGCCTACCCAACGCTGCAGCCAGGTGACTGGAGGAGTCAGCACGAACGTGAGAAGGATGGCGACCGCAAACGGAACGAGCACGGCCTGTGCCCAGTAGAGGAGGACAACGACGAGCACGCACCCGGCGAATGTCACCCACGGTTTTAGTGTTTTGAGCGTGTCATCCATCAGGCCCAACCGTTCGTCGTTTTGGGGTGCGGAGAGCAGATCAGCAAACCCAATCCCGGGTGTCTATGCGCGTCTCGATGAATCGACGCCGGCGTGATGCCTCAGGTCGACGGCCGTTCAGGTCAACGTCGCCGTAGCTCAACGTACCGTTCGTTTCCTGCGTCTTCGCCAGGCAGATGCGCGTTCAGCGATCCTCGCCCGACCGCCGGCTGGGGTTTCGCGTCGTGTGTCGCCGTTGCTTGCTCGGTATCGAGGGATTTGCGGTACGCGGCCGCTTCGATCCGGATCGCGGCACTTGCCGTACGTTGCAGACGGCTTTTCAGCGGCGCGGACGCTAATTGCTCAGCGAGGCGTGTAATCCGCTCGAGTCGAGCGTCCGCCTCAGTCACGCGAGCGACGATAGCGTTGCGCTTCACCGAATCAGTCTACTGGTCCACGGGCACCCGGTGCTGTTCCATAGGGCACGTACTGCGGCGGCGTACCCTGCGCCTTTCAATGACGGGGACGACGACCTGGCGCCCGATAGGGGTGTGAACCTTGAGGACCTGTTTCGTCGTGAACAGAGATCAGCGGCTGTGAAAGTGTGAGCAACTCGTCAGTCCGGACACCAGCATTCCGAATCTCCGCAGCGGCGTCCCCGGCTCGTGCGACAATAAGAGCAACCCAACGGTCATGAAGGGCAAGCAGACGCCTGCGTTCGACGCGGACGCGTTCCTCCGTTCCGCAGGAGCGGGGAAAACCGTCGTGAGCTATCACCCCACAGACGTGATTTTCTCCCAAGGCAGTGCGTCCGACAGCGTCCTGTACATTCAGAAGGGCGCCGTTAAGCTCTCGGTGCAGTCGCACGGCGGCAAAGAGGCAGTCGTAGCGATGCTAGGCCCTGGTGACTTCTTGGGCGAAGGAGCGCTCGCGGGTCATCCGGTGCGCCTGGCGGCCGCGACCGCGATGACCGCCACGACCGTGTTGATCGTCCCGAAACAGCAGATGATTCGTCTGCTTCACGATCAGCACGCCCTCTCGGACCGGTTCATCACGTACATGCTGGCGCGGAACAGTCGGATCGAAGCAGACTTGGTCGATCAGTTGTTCAATTCCAGCGAGAAGCGTCTGGCCCGCACGCTGCTGCTGCTGGCGCGGTACGGCAAGCCAGACCAGACATATCGCGTGCTGCCGCGGATCTCTCAGGAGACCCTCGCGGAAATGATCGGCACGACGCGCTCGCGCGTCAACTTCTTCATGAACAAGTTCAAGAAGCTCGGTTTCATCGAATATAACGGCGGTCTCAAAGTCAATCATTCCCTCCTGACAGTCATCGTCCACGACTAACGTCTGCGCGTCGTGCCCCGCGACGGGGTGAACCATCGTGCTCCTCGTTATCGTGGACCTGAACGGCAAGGTCATCCTGTCGCAGTTGGTTATGCGCGCGGCGTCAGCGACTCTGCCATGTGTGCACATGTGCTCAAACGCACAGACACGCGTCGGCGATTGCCGCATGCTGGATGAGTAGGACCGTGGATCGCTCCGCCCGCGTAACGGACGTGACTTGACTCGCACCTGAATGGAAAAATCACGATGCTGGACGCCATCGTCGTCATTCTCCTGTTCGCTTGGCTGCTGGGAATCGTCGATGTACACGATCGGCGCATTCGTCCATGTGCTGCTGCTCGTCGCCATCGTGTTGTTCGTCGTCGGGCTGCTGAGCGGCCGGGCGCCGGCATAGCGGCGTCCAATCGGGCGCGATCAAATGAACGGTGGAGGTTTTATATGTGGAATAAGAACGAGCGTCAAGGGAAGGTCGATCAGGCGAACGGCAGTGTCGACCGCACCTCCGCAGCCCCCGTAAACATGTCCGCTCCTAAGGGACGGGAGGTGTATGCGATGTCCTTTTCGCTGCTGGCCCTTCAATGGCCAGATCTCAGCTGGGGAATTGTCATCGCGCTCGCCCTGTCGGCGCTTCTCTGCATTCCCTATCTGATCAAGGAAATTCGGGACGGAAAAGCCGACTTCGGACCTCTGCGGAGACTCCGCCGAGGGAAGGTCGTCCTTGGCCCTAAAACACCGACAGGCGCCAGCGATGTTAACCCTGGCCGAATCGGAGATCCGGCGCCTGGACAGCCCGATGGGCAAGCCGATCCCTACGGCCCGCGCGCGCAACGCAACGGCACTCCGATTCAGTCGTAATCGGTCGCGAGGGCACTCTCTCGATGAGGCTGAGAATTCCGGCCTCCCAGCCATTTCTCTAAATCGTTCTCATCCTCCGAGTGAGGTGCTGTCTCGCGATCGATTTCTGATCATCGATCGTCGGGACTTTCGCCTGATCGTGAAAAAAACTTGACACTTTGTCCCCGGTCATCGGCCTGGTTTCTGCGCGATTCGCGTCGATCGGATCGAATGTCTTGCCGCTCTCGAGCTTGAGCACCGCGGCCTGTAAGTTCTCGAGTTTCTGGTTGTCGTAGCGCTCATAACCGTCAGGGAACCGATTATCAAGAGACGGCATGGTGAACTTCCGGTAGCCGAGCCTCCGGTACCGCTCCGCGTACTCGGGGCTCTCCGGATCACGCGCCACGTCCTCGACGCTCAGGATCTGCGGCAACCGACGCGGGGCTTTCGGATAGGATTTCAAGACGCATTTTGCCCCATCAGAACAGGCGCGATTCGCGATTTCCGCCCTGATTCGCTTCCACAGCGTCTTACCGAATGCCACCGCCTTCCACGGCCGCAGGGGAAGTCACAGGGGAAGCATACCTCGCTGCTCCAGCACGTTCGATTTGATCTAGGATCGCGGTAATGGCGAAAGCCAAGGCGAAGGCGCAGGGACGCCGACAACGGCGCAAAACCGCGCGGGCCGCGGCGTGGTGGCTTCGCCCGACGACTCTCGCGTTCGTCGCATGGGTTGGTACCTTTGCGACCGTGACACCGCAGGTTATCGTGGCTGTGACGTGGCTTGGGGATCGGTACCAAACGTACAAGGACGACCGGCTCATTGCGGCCCTTGCACCCAAATGGATGCCCTTGCGGCGGACGTCCGGCGCGCGGCGGACAGTTCGCCGAGGCGCGTCGTGACCGAAGCCGAGGCGTTCGCGAAACTGCGTCTCGATGTGGACGCGGGCAACGCCTTCCTGGCCGCGCATACAAAGCCATAAGACAAGTATTCATCGCCCACTCGATGCACGCCGTTTGACCTGCCGCACACCTGCGCGCCCTTCCTTGCGTCCTTTGGCTTCGCGGTCGCATACGCTTGTACCAGCTGCCCGGCGCGCCAAGGTCTGCGCCCGTCGTGATGTTGTAGCGGAACGGGCACGGGGAGCTCACGAGTCTTCGCCGCGAGGAGGTTGTTCATCTGCCCCGCTGCACCCATCGCACCGACCGGCACGTTCTGGGGTTCGTGCGAGGGTCCCTGAGCGTGTGGCGATCACCGCAATGCTGTTGAGACGCCCTCGAGCCCGAAGGCGAAGCTCCGGCGATTGGTGTTAGGAGGCGACGACGAGTCCGAGCGCCGCCACGACCATGACGGCGAACGTGACCCACCCAAGGAACGCCAGGGTGCATGAATTGACGGCGTCACCCATGACCGTTCGATCGCGGGTCAGCAAGATCACGATCAGAATGAGCGGTGGCGCGAGCACGCCATTAATCACGGCCGTGGTAGAGAGCAGCTTGATGGCGTTCAACCCGGCGTAATTCAACGCTATGCCGAGCGCCATCGCCACGGCGAGGACGACGTAGAACTTCTTCGCTCGACGCGGCCGTCGATCCAACGACCCGCGCCACACCGAGGCTTCAGCAATCGCGTACGCACTCGATCCCGCGAGCACCGGTACTGCCAGCACACCGGTGCCGATCAGTCCCACCGTGAATAACCAGTATGCGCCCGCGCCGGCCAGGGGACGCAACGCCTCGGCGGCCTCCTGCGCGGTCGCGATGTTCGTTTTGCCGTGTGCGTGCAACGTGGCTGCTGTGGTCATGATGATGAAGTACATGATCGCATTCGAGGCGAACATGCCGGTCGTCACGTCCGAGCGACAGGCAGTGAGCTCTTCTCGCGACGCACCGCGGTGAACGCTTCGAATCGAGACTACCCGAACGCTAGGGCGGGAGCCGGGCACCGCGGGAGGTCAACGGTAAAGACGCATCCCACATCAGGGAGGTTGCGCGCATAGATGCGGCCCTGGTTCGCCTCAGTGGCCCATCGGCTGAAGGCGAGACCTAGACCCAAGCCGGTGCGGTCAGCGCCGCGCTGCTCGAACGGGTGGAACAGGTCATTGATGTTCCCACTCGGAAGACCACCACATGCGTCCTGGACCTCGAAGAGCACGCGATCGGGGCTGGCGCCGACCCGCAGTGTGACGGTGCTACGAGGCCGGGTGAACTTGAAGGCGTTCTGAAGTAAATTCATCACGACCGCCGCGAGGACTTGACGGTCAGCCTCGATGGCCAATCCATCCTCGACGGGCATCATCGTGAGTGTGATGCGTTGGGCGTCTGCCGACAACGTTGCCTCCGGCGTGAGCTCGTCGATGAACCCGGATACGAGAAATCGCTCCCGATTCTGGATGCCTTGGGTGAGACGGACCTCGGCGAGCGAGCGACCAATGAGCGCGCGTATTCCCATCAAACTGCGATGGAGTACGGTCCCGGTGCTCCCCGCGACGCCAACATTTCCTGTCTTGAGCACTTCAAATGCAACGATCGCGGTGTTAGTCAAGTTTCGCACTTCATGAGCCAGGAACCCGAGGCGCTCGCTTCCGCGTGCGGACTCTCCATCGATGCCGGATTGCGTTCGTTCGCGCCCGTACTCGGTGACCGCGCCCGCGATGGCCTCGTCGAGACAGCGGTTCAACGTCCGAAAGTCCTCCGTACTGATCGGCGCGTTCAGTTCCACGGCCAGCTCAGTGATGGCTTGACAGACATCGCCATAGTCGTGCACGACTTGTGACACGGTGAACCCCTGAAGAAGAAGGTCATGCCCGTGGAGCAGCGCGGTCCGGCCAATCTCTGGGCTTGACGACAGGCCGAGGCGCAATGCGTCCGCCAGTTGGTCCAGGAACAGGGGGACTCCGTGGTCGATTTCCGCTTGGGTTGGCGGTGGAACCGACCGTGTGGCCACCTTCATCCTGCACCGCCTGATGATCTCGTCGCGGTGTACGGCAATGAATTCATGCAGCATGATGCGTGTCCGACGAATGGTTACGCCGTTCCGAAAGGAGTGTTCTTCCGCCGCGCAGGTGATTTTGTGCCAGCAATTATCCGCGGTTGAGGTGAGCGGAGCTGTACCGTATTGCACACTCCCTAACCGCTGTTACGCGAAACGGCTGGGGTGCGCAAACCAGTACAGCTCGTCCATGTGCCCCAGCCAGTAATCTGACCGGGTTTTTTTTGGACCGTCGACAAAAAGCTCTCAGAGCTTCATCGAGGGTTCTGTGACGAGACTTCGAAACGACAGGGTTTGTCGGTACTGCGGAGTCGAGACCGCCGTGTCGCACGCGAGCGCGCGCGAATGCATCGCCGCGCTTCAGCGCGAGGGAAATCGACTCCGGGAACAATTGCGGAACGGCCTGCCGAGCAAGAGTGCCGATTCTCAATCGACGGCCGATCGGGGCGACGCCAGAGCCAGCGCGCCTGGGCTCGCTCCCGTGCGGTGAACGGGTCGTACCCGAATTACTTGGCGGTCGCCTTCTGCTCGCGCTGCTAATTGCACGACGATGAGAGCGTCTTCATCGAGCGGACACCGAGAAACGGCAAGTCGAATGCGCCAGTCGTGCCTTCGGTCTTGGTCCTCGTTTCTTGATCGTGGCCGTTTTCGACTTCGGTCTTCGTCTTCGACTCGACTGAGACCTTGCCGTCGCCGTTCGTGACGGCCTTGCCCCTGATTTCGACACGCTCGCCCACATGCTTTGAGAGGTCTTGGCTGGTGACGAGCGCGTACCGAGTATGTTCAACGCGTCTGTTGTTGCGGACCTCCGTCAAGACATAATCGCCGTTTGATCGGCGCTCCAAACACCCGACCACGGTCACGTCCTTCCCGCCCTTGATCTCGATCTTGGTCTTCGTCGTTGTTTGCGTCTCCTGCGTTTGCGCCGTGAGCCCTGCGGCACACAGTGCGGCGAGAGCGATCGCGACGGTCGTCAAACGTGTCGTTGTCATACGTGCTCCTGCTGCGGGCCCGGCCCCGCGGTGAAATGAGGAGGGCAGAGACGATCCTCCGCCCTCGCATGGACTATCGGCTCGTGTGTCTTGGCTCTGCCAGCCTTGCCCAGTGCGTTCATCACTCTGTGCGATCGGAGTTTTTCGCGCTGTGCTCTTCTGGACATCGTGCGCATCGGCGCTGTGACCAGGTGGAATCGGGTCGCATCCGATGAACCCGGTGTGCAAATGCGTACATCCTGAGATTTAGGCCTTTGATCGAAATTGAGTCATCAACTTGGCCGGTTTCAGCTCATAGTTCCAGTCGCCGTGGAACGCATGTGGGTGAAGCGCGAGGGCTCTCATCTCTGCGTGGGTGACCACGCAACCCGTCGGGTACCGTCGCTTGTCCAGCTTCGCTTTGACCCGCAGCCGCGCCGCCGTTCGTGTATGGCCAATGAGCGCGACCACGGTTTCAAAGGTACGGAGCGCACGACCGCGCCAATTCTCGGTGATGTGACTGAAGAGACGGTGCTCAATCTTGTTCCACTTACTGGTGCCTGGCGGGAAATGCGAGACGTGAATCCGCAGGCGCAGGTCGTCGGCCAATTGTTGCAGCTCCTGCTTCCACGCGCGCGAGCGATAGCCGTTGCTGCCGCCCGCATCGGCCGTGATGAGCAGCGCGTCGGCCTGCGGATACGCCACGCGGCCCATCATTGCCCACCACTGACGGTTCGACGCGACGGCGAAGGCCGGCGTGTCGTGGTCGCGGCCGACGCTGACCCACGCTTCGTTGCGCGCCATGTCGTAGACGCTGTAGGGAATGGCTTTGCCAACCGCGTCACCAGGGAAATCGTGCACGCGCACGGGTTCTGGCGTCCCAGTAGGCTGCCATTCCTGGCCCGCATTCTTGAAATTCCCCACCAATTCGTTCTTCTTCGTGTCGACCGAGATCACGGGTTGCTGCCGCTGCAGGAACGCGGTGGCCGTCCGGTTGATGTGCTCGAATTGGGCGTTTCGATCGGGATGCGACGCGCCTTCCTGTGTTTTGCACAGCGCCTGGAGACGGTAGCCGAGGGCATGCAGCAGATGGCCGACCGTGGTGGAACTCACGCGCCACCCGTGCGCCGTCAACGCCGCGGCCAACTTTGCGCGGCTCTTGCACGTCCATCGCAGCGGCGACATCGGATCCCCGCGTGTCAGCGGCTCCACCAACCGATCCAGCGCCTCCGTCACGCCGGCTTGCGTCTGTTCAATGTCGGGACGGCCCGCGCCCGGACGCCTAATCCGCCCGTCGGGATCCACGCCCTGCGCCAATTCTCGCCGCCCGTTCCGAATCGTCTCGCGGGCGAGGTCGCGGCCGACACGAGCGCGTCACCGCCATAGCCGATGGCGACCGATTCGGCGGCCGCCCACAGGCGACGCGCCCGCTCATCGAGCAGCGGCGCCATGACGACATACTTCCCAACGATGGTGGCTTCCACGTCTGTGTTGCGTTTCACCGTACAGGTGTTAGTACACTCCTCTGTACACTGGCAAGCTAATTCGCGTCAGACGCCTTGGTCTCGGAGAACGGGCCGTCGATCACTGTCCGCTTGTCGCCGGAGAAGCGGACGCGGGCGCCTTTTGAGCTCGGGTGCAGCCCCTCGCCGGCGAGCAGGATCGCCGCTTTCGCGAGCTCTTCGTTGAACTTGCCCATGTCCGACAGCAGCTTCTCGTTCGGCATGACGCCCGCCTCGGAATTCTTGTCCGCCTTGACCAGCACCATGACTCGCATTGTCGTATCTCCTTGTGTTTGAAGTGTCTGCGCCGTCATACGCACGCAGCTCGTTCGTCCCTCTACGTTCACGTCGAACGAACCGGGTCGAAATCGACAGGTTCTATCGTCGAGGTGTGATGCCCGGCGTCGAGGGCTCGTGCATGATCTCGGCGCCCGCGAGACGGCATTGGTGCGGGAATTCGAGCGTGCACTCTCGCAAGGGCTTCCGCAGCGACGGGTTCATCAGTTCATGGATGTCGAGCTTCATCGCGTCGCGTGAATAGGCCGCCACATCGATGATGCCCGTATCCATCCGGATCGCGTCTTCCGGACAGACCTCTACGCAATACCCGCAGTAGACGCACACGCCCAGGTCGATATCGAAGCGAACGGGATACTTCTCGACGTTTGGATCGGGATGCTCTCCCGCCACGATCGTGATGCAGTGGGCCGGGCATACGGTTTCGCACAGCATGCAGCCCACGCAACGCGGTGTTCCATCGTCGCGACTGGTGAGGCGGTGGCGGCTTCGGAATCGCGCCGCGAACGGCCTGGGCTCTTCCGGGTACTGGAAGGTGACCGCAGCGCGCCGGTTCTGCAGCAATCCCAGGCGGTGCGCCGAGTGGAGAAGCAGGTTCCGAAGCAGGTGGGCCGTCGTCACTTTGAGGCCGCTGGCGATCTGTGGAATGTAGAGCTTTTCCCAAACCGTCAGATCACGCCTGCGAAGTACCTTGACTGCCATTACATCTCTATCGCCGTCGTCAGCGGTTCAGGAACGCAAGCGCCAACGCCGTCACCACCACGTTGACCACAGCGATCGGAAACAGCCCCAGCCATCCAAGCCGCATGAGTTGGTCGTAGCGAAACCGCGGGAGCGTCCACCGGAGCTGCATGAACAGCACGCAAAAGATCACGACCTTGATCGAAAAGCTGACCACTCCCAGCAGCACATAAGCCGCCTGAGAGAGGGGAAGCGTTGTGCCCCAGGGGAACTGAAACCCGCTGGACGTCAGATAAGGCACCTGCCACCCGCCGAAGAACAACGTCGTTGCGAGGCAGGCGACCAGGATCGTTTCGAGAAAATCGGCCAGAAAGAACATCCCGAATTTCATTCCGCTGTACTCGACGAAATACCCGATGATCTCCGACTCGCCTTCCGGCAGGTCGAATGGAACCCTCTTGGTTTCCGCCAGAGCCGCTGTGAGGAACACAACGAACGCGACCGGCTGCACGACGATGCCCCAGAGCGGAATCCAGCCGGCGAGATACTGTCCCTGACCTCGCACCAGCTCCTGCAGGTCCATCGTGCCGTAGATCATGATGACGCCGACCAGCGCGATGCCAAGCGCAATTTCGTACGAGATCATCTGCGCGGTCGCACGCAGTCCGCCGAGCAGTGCGTAGTTGTTGCGCGAGGCAAACCCCGCGAGGATCACACCGTAGACCCCCAACGAGAGCATCGCAAAGACGTAAAGCAGCGCCACGTTGATCTTGGCGACCTGGAGCTCGATGACGCGGCTGCCGAGAAGAATGCGATCGCCGAATGGAATCGCGGCAAAGGTGACCAGCGCGAAGAACACCGAGAAGGCGGGCGCGAGCGTGTGGAGGGTTCTGTCCGCACCGGCCGGGACGATATCTTCTTTCGTGAACATCTTGATGGAGTCCGCCAGCGGGTGGAACAGTCCCATCAACCGCCATCCCAGGATGCTCGCGCGGTTGGCTCCCACCCGGTCCTGGATGAGGGCCGACTGCTTCCGCTCGAGCCAGGTGTGCAGCGCGGCGAGGTTCAACACGCCGAAGAACACGAACAACGTGAGAAGCAGCTTGATCGCCAGATCGATCATGTGACGGAGACCTCCGCGACCGGCGCGTCGGTCATGAGCGACGCTCCATGTAAACCAATTCGTTCGTACGTCAACCCGGCGAACGGCTGGACGCTCCGGGCCAACGCCTCGAAGATTTCCTCTGGACTGCGCCACGCGAATCCGAGATTCAGCCGCCCGGCAATCTCGAGAAGCACTCTCCAGTCTTCCCGCGAGTCGGACAGCGGCGGGAACGCACGGCCGATGCGCTGCACCCGCCCGTGGGCGTTCACGAACGTCCCGTCTTTTTCCAGATAGGCGGCGGTTGGCAGCGCCCAATGCGACCAGCCGGCGGTCGGATTCTCGTTGGTGCCCGAGAACACGAACAGACGAAGGCTGCGCGACAACCGCTGGACGTCTTCGTGGGCGACGAGTTTGGTCAGGTCATAACCAAACACCCACAACGCATCCAACTGTCCTTCGAGTGTCTCCGCGACGATTGTCGCCGCATCTGGCGCAGCGGCATCCGTCAGGCCAATCAATTTCGCTCCGTGCGTGTTGGGGGTCTTGTCCGCTTTGATCAGGAAATTGTCGCTGTTGCCGGCGGGCATCGGAGAAGATACCGTGACGCGCGCGCCGAGCGCGCGCTGGAAGATCTCCCGGATCAGGAACAGCTCCTCGTTCGTCAGCTGCGATGAAGCGATCACGCCGAGGCGGAAGCGGGGTCCCCGCTCGGGATCGCGGTCGCCGGTCTTCGTCAGTTCCTCGGTGATGCCCGCGACGGCCTGCTCCCACGTCGCCTCGGCACCCTGATGTCGAACCTTCGTCAGGCGACCCTTGTCGATCCAGCCGAATCCGTACCGTCCCTCGTCGCACATCCACCACTGATTGACGTCGGCGTTGTAACGCGGCTTCACGCGCAGAATGCGGGCGCCGTCATTGAGATGAGGTCTGTCGAGCACATAATGGACGTCCACATTGCAGCCTTGTGCGCAGCCGCTGCAGACGGTCGGAGCGCTCGAGAGGTACCAGACCCTTGCCTTGAATCGAAACTCGCGATCGGTAAGGGCGCCAACCGGACAGATATCGACGACGTTGCCCGAGTACGGATTGTCGAGATGCTGGCCGGGATAGAGCCCGACTTCCGCCCGGTCGCCTCGATTGAAGATGCCGAACTCGCCGGTCTTCGAGATCTCGTCGGTGAACCGGACGCAGCGCGAGCACAGGATGCAGCGCTCCTGATCGAGCATCACGTAGGGACCGACGGCGACAGCTTTCTTCTTCTTGACCTTCTGTTCTCGGAACCGGGGATCGTAGAGTCCGAAGTTCATGTAGAAGTTCTGGAGGTCGCATTCTCCCGATTGATCGCATACGGGACAGTCGAGCGGGTGATTGGCCAGGAGGAATTCCAACACCGCGCGCCGGCCCTCATCGGCCTTCGCGCTGCCGGTGTGCACGACCATCCCCTCGGTGACGGGCGTGTTGCACGCGATCTGCAGCTTGGGATTTTTCTCCACCTCTACGAGGCAGATACGGCAGTTCCCGGCAATGGACAGCCCGGGATGATAGCAGTAGCGCGGGATGAAGATCCCGAGCGTCTCGGCAGCCTGAATCACCGTGCTGCCATCGGGACTGTCGATCTGACGGCCGTCGATCGTCAGGGTTGGCATGCCGCAGCCTCGTCGACGTGCGTCGTTCCGGCGTGTCGCGGGGTCGTGATGTGTTCCTCGAATTCACCACGGAATTTCGTGATGTACGACTGGACGGGCCAGGCAGCAGCGTCCGCGAACACGCAAATCGTCTTTCCCTCCATGGCGCGCGCAATCGTAAGCAAATCGTCCAGGTCGCGAAGCCTCCCCTCTCCTCCGGCAATCCGCCGCATGATGCGATGAATCCAGCCGGTGCCCTCCCGACACGGCGAGCACTGACCGCACGACTCGTGCGCGAAGAATTTTGCCGCCGACTGGAGCGCCTCGATCATGCTCGCGCTGTCGTCCATCACGATCACGCCGCCGGAGCCCGCCATCGTGCCCGCGGCCAGCAGCGAGTCGAAGTCCATCGCGACATCGATCTCATCCACCGTCAGCACTTTGGCCGACATTCCGCCGGGAATCACCGCCTTGAGCGTGTGCCCGCCACGCACGCCCTGAGCGTGGCGGTCGATCAGCTCGCGCAGCGTGATCCCCACCGGCGCCTCGTAGAGCCCGGGCCGATTCACGTGTCCACACAACGAGAAAAGCCTGGTGCCGCCCTGCTTCGGTGTTCCGAGCGCGGCGAAGCGATCGGCGCCTTCGCGCAGGATGAACGGGACGCAGGCCAGCGTCTCGACGTTGTTCACGATCGTCGGACACTGGAACAGGCCTGAGATGGCGGGGAACGGCGGCTTGAGCTTGGGAAAGCCTTTTCCCCCTTCGATCGACGTGAGCAGCGCCGTCTCTTCGCCGCAGATGTAGGCGCCTGCGCCGCGATGGATCACCACATCGAGATCGAACCCGCTTCCCTGAATGTTCTTCCCAAGCCAGTCGCGCGCATACGCTTCAGCCACCGCACGAGCGAAGCGTTCGGCCGGCCGGAAGTACTCGCCGCGAATGTAGACGTAGGCTTTGTGGCTGCCAATCGCGCAGGCGGCGATGATCATGCCTTCGAGCAGCGCGTGCGGATCGCGCTCGAGGATGTACCGATCCTTGAAGGTTCCCGGTTCTCCCTCGTCGGCATTGACGACGAGATACCTGGGCTTCGGGCTGGCTTTCGGGATGAAGGACCATTTTCTGCCGGTCGGAAACCCTGCGCCGCCGAGTCCGCGCAGGTTGGCCCTCGAGACCTCGTCGACGATTTGCGAGGGCGTCATCGACGAGAGCGCCCTCCTGGCGGCGACATAACCTCCGTCCGCGACGTATGCGTCCCACCACGTTCCGCCTGTATTCCTGAAACGCGTGGAGATCACCGGCCCGTCGGTCGAGACGAACGGTTGGGGCTCACTGATCCGCGCCGAACCCGCTGGCGCCGCGAGCGCGTCGCCTTCGATCGCCAGAATCGTCGCGCTGTCCAAGGGGCCGACGAATTGCTCGTCGAGTTGGCCCGCCGGAGCGATCTCGCAGGCACAGAGGCATTCGACTTCGGTCAACGTCAGTTCACCGTCCGGAGTCGTCTCGCCTGGACGAATGTGCAAGCGCTCCTCGATCTGCGCCAACACATCGCCTGCGCCCCGCAGCATGCATGGCAGGCTAGTGCAGACGCGCAGCTCGCGCCGGCCCGCTTCTCGCGTCCGAAACATCGAGTAGAACGAGACCACCTCCCGGACATGCGAGACCGCGACGCCCAGCAGCCCTCCGACCCAGTATTCGGCCTCCGATGGGATGTGACCAACGTGTGTCTGGACCAACCACAACAGCGGCAGCATGGCCGCCCGCGGCTCGTCGTACCGTCTGATGATTTCCCGGGCTTGGGGCTCGAGCGTTGCGAGGTTCACCGGTCCAGCTCTCCTCCGATCATGTTGATCGACCCGAATGTCGGAGTGAGATCCGCCATCATGTCGCCGATGAGGAGCTTCCGGAGAGCCGACATGATGGCGAAGCACGGTGGACGGACGCGCACACGATAAGGCGTGTTGCCTCCATCGCTCACGACATAGAATCCGAGCTCGCCGTTGGCTCCTTCCACTGCGAAATACACTTCGCCCTTTGGCGGCCGCGCGCCGTGCCCGTACATCACGAGCTTGAAGTGTTGCATCAGGCCCTCGATGTTCCCGTACGTGTCCTCCTTGGGAGGGAGGAACACGCGTTTTTCGGGCGTCGCGATGCTCAGGTGCAGCGGCTTGCCCGATCCGTCGAGCGTCGGATCCGTCACAGCGTAGGCGTCTCGGATCGCGGGAATGTTTCCGACCTTCCCCTGATCGACCATCTCGGCTGCTGGCAGCGGACGTCCGGTTTCGGGAGTGACCTGGAACGGACCGGGAGGCATATCGCGCAGCGCCTGCTCCACGATCCGCATCGACTGCTGCATCTCCTCCATCCGAACGAGATAGCGATCGAAGTTGTCGCCTCTCGTTCCCACCGGCACGTCGAACTCGAGCCGGTCGTACGACGCGTACGGGCAGTCCTTTCGGACGTCGTACGGCACGCCGGTGGCGCGCAGGAAGGGTCCGGTGATGCCGTAGGAGATGGCATCGTCCGCCGAGATTCTCCCGGTGCCCGACATCCGGTCGACGAAGATACGGTTGCGCGTCAGCAGCGCGTCCGATTCGACGAGCACTCTGCGCGTCTCCTCGAACGCCTTGCGGCACTGTTCCGCGAAGCCTTCCGGCAGGTCGGCTTTGACGCCGCCCACGCGGCAGTACGACACCGTCAAACGCGCGCCAGTCACGCTCTCGACGAGCTCCCACAGATACTCACGCGCCTTGATCATGTAGAGGAAGACGGTGAAGGCGCCCAACTCCATGGCGCTGGCGCCGACGCACGTGAGATGGTCGGTGATGCGTGAGATCTCTGAAACGATCACACGGATGTAATGACACCGCTCCGGGACCGAGATGCCCAGCAGCTTTTCCACCGCCATGCAGTAGCCTACGTTGTTGATGAGCGGCGACACATAATTGAGGCGATCGGTGTACGGGATCACCCCGTTGTAGTCCACCGTCTCCGACATCTTCTCGAACCCGCGATGGAGATAGCCGATCTCCACATCGGCATCCACGATTTGCTCCCCATCCAGCCTCGCGATGATGCGGATGATTCCGTGCATGGCCGGGTGCGCTGGTCCGACATTCAGGAGCATGTCGCGCGTTGCCAGCGCGCCAGCAGAAGCCGCCGCTGCGGCGAGCGAATTATCGGGAGTCGCTCGAGGCATCGCCGTCTGGCTCGATCAATGGCTGCCGTTTGTTGACCGGATAATCTTTTCGGAGCGGATGACCGACGAACTGCTCGTACATGAGAATGCGCTTCAGGTTCGCGTGTCCTCGGAATCGGATGCCGAACATGTCCCACACTTCGCGCTCGAGCCAATCCGCGCCAGCCCAGAGAGACGTCACCGAATCGAGCTCCGCGTCGCTCTCTTCCAGAGGAACCTCCACTCGCAGTCGATGTTTCAGCGGTAGCGAGAAAAAGTGGTAGACGACGATGAAGCGTCCGGGGCCGGGCGGTCCCGGCCACGGATGTTCGTCAGGGAGTTCCGCTGGGGGCTTTACGGCAACGCCCGACGACGCGAAGAACGCCGGCGACGGCTTCTTCCCGAAAGCGGAGAAGTCGACCGCCGTGAGGTCCATCAGAAAATTCATCTGAAAGGCGGCATCGTCTTTGAGCGTCCGCGCGAGATCCAGCAGGCGCTCACGCGAAATGACGATCGTCGCGTCGCCCCGGTACGCATGTGACCCTTTCACGGCATCCGCGAACCGCGTGCGGAGAGCCTGAATCAGCGCTGCGGCATCCATGGCTCGAACTCGAACTGTGGTCTCGGCTCGGCCGCCGACCGTCGGCCGCTTTCATGCTGCGCCTGGATCTTCGCCTGCAGCTTGAGGAGGCCGTCGAGCACGTACTCCGGCCGTGGAGGACAGCCGGGGATGTAGATATCCACGGGAATGATCGTGTCGATCCCCATGAGCGTCGCGTAGTTGTCGTAGAAGCCGCCGGTGCAGGTGCACACGCCGAACGAGACGACCCATTTCGGCTCGGCCATCTGGTCGTAGATGCGCTTCAGCACCGGCGCTATCTTCTGACTAATCGTGCCCACGACGAACAGCACGTCGGCCTGGCGCGGAGAGAATCGCGGAAGGCCGGCGCCGAAGCGGTCGACGTCGTAGTGAGAGCAGGCCGTCGCCATGTACTCCATCCCGCAGCAGGCCGTGACAAACGGGTACTGAAAGATCGAGTACTTGCGGGCCCAACCGATGGCCTCATCGAGCCGGCTGGTTACGAATCCCGCATCGCCGGCCATCTCACTGCCACTCCAGCGCGCCGTTGTCCCACGCGTAGAAGAACCCGACCATCAGAACCGCGAGGAAGATGACCATCTCTACGAGACCTGAGCCGCCCAGCGTGCGATAGACGACGGCCCACGGGTAGAGGAACACGAGCTCCACGTCGAACAGGATGAAGAGAATGGCGGTCATATAAAACTTGACCGATAGGCGGCCGACCGGCAGCGCGAACGGAACCTCCCCGCACTCGAACGGCTCCGCCTTCACCGGTGTCGGTTTCTTCGGACCGAGCACCGACGCCAGGATGATGTTTGCCGCGGCGAACGCACCTGCGAGAACGAACGCGACAACGACGCCGACGTACTCATGCATCACGAACCACCCTATCTGCTCCACTGCCCTGCACACTCGCTACGGCGGCACGGCCCAGACCGCAAGTGTGTTGGGAAAGATTCCGCCGACAATCGTCACCGCCGCAGCGATCGCAAGTGCTGCAGAAACGGGAACGGAAAGGCGCGTCGACTCTGATTCCTGCGGCTCGGTCATGTACATGAGCACCGCCACGCGCAGATAGAAGAAGGCGGACACCACGCTGCACAACAC